>JASFER010000229.1:0-10296 GCA_050124755.1 Desulfobacteraceae bacterium | reverse complement strand
CAGCTGGACCGACGCCGGCCGGGACAAAGCAAGTTGACCACCGATCGCTCGGAAGCGGACCAGGTGACGATATTGTCGGGGGTGGAGAACGGTAGAACGCTGGGCACCCCCATCGGGCTTTTGGTTCCCAATAAAGATCAGCGGCCGGGCGATTATCAGGCGATGCGCCAAATCCCGCGGCCATCCCATGCGGACTTTACATACCAGAAGAAGTACGGCATTCGCGCATCCAGCGGCGGCGGTCGATCCAGCGCCAGGGAAACCATTGGACGGGTAGCCGCCGGCGCCATTGCCGAAAAGATTCTCGGACAGGCGTTCGGCATCGACATCGTCGCCTGGGTCAGTGCGGTGAGTGATATTGAAATGCCCGAGATGGACATGGAAACCATTACCCGCCCCCAAGTCGATCAAAGCCTGGTGCGTTGTCCGGACCCGTCCGCTGCGGATAGAATGATCGCGGCCATCAAAGCCGCCAAGACGGCCAAAGACTCGCTGGGCGGCGTATTGACCTGTGTCTGCCGCAATGTGCCGGCCGGCATCGGCGAACCGGTCTTTGACAAGCTCGAAGCGCAGCTGGCCCATGCCATGCTCTCCATACCCGCCACCAAAGGATTTGAAATCGGTTCAGGATTTGCCGGCACCCGCATGCGCGGCTCCGAACATAACGACCCCTTTGTTCAAAAGGGGGATCGGCTGGGAACGGTGACCAACCGCAGCGGCGGCATTCAAGGCGGCATCTCAAACGGCGAGCCCATCTATTTCCGGGTGGCCTTTAAGCCCGTGGCCACCATCGGCCGGGATCAATCCACCGCAGACTTTTCCGGAAAAGATGTGGTGTTGGCCGCCAAGGGGCGTCACGACCCTTGCGTGGTACCGCGGGCCGTACCCATTGTCGAAGCCATGGCCGCCCTGGTCCTGGTGGACAATTTGCTGCGCCAGGCATCGCGCAGTTACAGGGAGCTTGAACCATGCTAACCCCTGCCCCCCTCCCCTTAGCCGCAAGAGCTCAGGCGGTCAGCGAATCCAAGACCACGCATGTCTTCACCATGGCGCAACAGCTGCGCCTTGAAGGTAAAGATATCATCAGCCTGGCAGTGGGCGAACCCGACTTTGACACCCCTGAAGAGATCATTCAAGCCACACGGGAAGCGTTGGCGGACCGGGCCACCCGATACGGACCGGTGGCCGGTTTGGATGAATTGCGCGGTGAGCTGGCAAAAGCATTCCATGGGTACGGCCCGGAAAACATTTTGGTGACCAACGGCGCCAAGCAAGCCCTCTATACCCTGTTCCAGGCGCTGTGCAACCCGGATGACGAAGTCATCTTACCGGAGCCCTGCTGGGTCAGTTTTACCGAACAAATCAAGATGGCCGGCGGCCGCCCGGTAATGGCCGCAACCATGGATCACCAAATCGATCCCCATGCCATTGAGCAGGCGATCACGGATCGCACTCGGGTTATTGTGATCAACTCACCCAATAATCCCACCGGCGCAGTCTATCCGAAGGCGGTATTGGAGCAGGTGGCCGCCATCGCCGCAAAGCATCGGCTCTATCTTATATCCGATGAAGCCTACCACGCCTTTACCTTTGACGGGCATCCCCATGTGGGTTTGTACAATGCGGCCGTCGCACAGGATCGGGTGATCACCGTGCGCAGTTTTTCAAAGCACTACAATATGACCGGATTCCGATTGGGATATGTGGCGGCCCACCCATCCATCATTCAAGCATTGGCCAGATTGCAGAGCCATATCTGCGGTAATGTGTGCACCTTTGCCCAACATGGCGCTCTGGCGGCTGTGCGGATGGCGCAGACGGTGGTGGAACAACGCCGGGCCGAACTTGAACACCGGCGCGATATGGCGTTTGCCTTTGCTCAATCCCTGTTCGACTGCATTAAACCTCAGGGGGCTTTCTACCTTTTCCCCAACGTCACCGGACACCTGAAGGGAAAACAGACCAGCGAAGATCTGGCCGTCCGTTTGCTCACCACGGCCGGCGTAGCCGTGGTTCCCGGAGAAGCATTCGGCAGCCCGGGCCATATCCGCATTTCCTTCGGTGCAAAAAGAGCAGATCTTCAAACGGCCTTTGAAAGGATAAAAAAAGTATTATGATCGGACTCATCGGTTATGGCCGCTTTGGCCGGTTGACCGTGCAAAACCTGTCGGGCGACTTCAATTGCTTTGTTTACACACGCAACGCAGACAAAAAAGAAGATATTGAACAGGCCGGCGGACAACTGGTCTCCCTGGAGGAGGCCTGCACTCAAAAAATCGTTATCTTATGCGTCCCCATATCGGCCGTGCAGGCCACTCTGAAAATAATGGCGCCTTTGCTTAAGCCCGGAACCATTGTAGTGGATGTTTGTTCAGTGAAAGTATATCCGGTACAGTGGATGAAAGAGCTGCTTCCGGATACCGTGGAGATCCTGGCCACCCACCCCATGTTCGGCCCGGACAGCGCCGCCGAATCGGTTTCGGGTTACAAGATCGTCCTCTGCCCCGAACGCATCACTTCGCCGCGTTATGAAAAAATCAAAAAAGTATTGGCAGACAAGGGCTTGATCCTTATTGAAACTTCTGCGGAAGAACATGACAGGAAGATTGCCGTCAGTCTGGCCCTGACCCATTTCATAGGCCGGACGCTGGCGGAATTCGGGGCGGAGCCGCTGGATATCGACACCGAAGGCTATAAACGTCTGCTGCACATTTTGGAAGTGGTCAACAACGACACCTGGCAACTCTTTCACGACATGCACCGTTTCAACCCCTATGCCGTGGAAAAACGTCAGGCGTTTATCGCCGCAATGGATCGCGTGCAAAGCAAAATCAAGTAGAGGCCATCTCATGGACGGTCAAGTTCTTTTCTTATGGCCAAACCGATCTCTTCCAGAGAATACGGCTTTTTAATATATGCGCCGGCTCCCAATCTCTGAGCTTCTTTTACGCGATCCGTCTCGGAATAACCGCTTGCGATAATAACCTTTTGATGCGGGTCTGCTTTTATTATTTCCGTATATGTCATAAGCCCGTCCATGCCGGGTTCCATCATCATGTCCAGTATGACGATATCCGCCCTATTCATTTTCAAATATTCAATGGCGTCTTCTCCGCTTGCAACAACTGTAACCGAATAACCGATTGTGCTCAGCATTGCGGAAGCGATTTCTCTTTGTTCTTCACCATCGTCCACGACCAAAATTTTTTCGTTGCCACTATAGTCCGCTATGGGAATGGTCTCGTCTTTGCCTGAATATTCCTGCAGGGTTGCCGGTAAATATAAACTGAATTTTGTCCCTTTACCGAAGATGCTGTGAACATCGATAAAACCGTTCAGATCTTTGACGGTACCCCATACGACGGCCATCCCTAATCCTGTTCCGCTTCTGCCCATCTTCTTTTTGGTATAGAATGGTTCAAAAATTCTGTTTAAATCCTCCGGTGCAATGCCATGACCTGAATCTGCTACCGTCAATACCACATAGTCGCCTGCCGGTATTTCTTCATAACCATCGATCTGCTTGTTCAGAAATCGATTGAACACGGTCAGGTAAATCTTCCCACCATCGGGCATTGCTTCGGCAGCATTGGAAACCAAATTCATAATGGTTTTGGACAAGTGGATTGGTGAGCCGATGACATTCAATACATCCGGTTGGATGTCGCATTCAATATGCACTTTGGGATGGTATTCGACAATCTTCTTGCATTCGGGAGAGTTGAGAAAACTTGATATGGCATCGCCCAAATGGACAACTTCATGTATCGGCACACCTCTTCTTGCCAAGGTTAACAGGTCCTGCACAATGGCGGCCGCCTTTTGACCGGACTTTTGTACGGTCAGGATGGTTTTTCTCATGGGGTTGTCTTCAGGCAGTTTCATCAACAGCAAATCAGGGTAGCTGACAATCCCCGATAAGATGTTGTTGAGATCATGGGCGACGCCTCCTGCAAGGGTTCCCACGGCTTCCATTTTTTGGGCGTGCGCAAGCCGGCTTTCCAGACGTTCGCGCTCGGTGATGTCACGTAAGAATTCAACGAATCCCGTTATCTCACCGGTTTCGTTATCTTTAATGGGAAAGCTATACACTTCAAGAGATTCGATGGAAGAATCGGGTGACGCAGATATGATCTCGCGTTCTGTTTTACCCGATTGAAGGCATTTCAATCCGGGGCAAGGTTCACAGGGATGATTTCGATTGTAAAAGCACTGGTAGCACTTTTTACCGACCAAAGGCAAATCATCCGGGTACCAATGCCGCATCACACTGTTGGTATGTTGAACGGTAAGATTCTGATCGAGCACACAGATGCCGTCCTGAATACTTTCGATGATATCTTCCAGAAAACTTTCACTGGATCGGAGGGCCTTTTCGACGCGTTTGCGTTCAAGAATTTCGGCCTGCAACTGTTGGTTGGATTCACCTAACTCGTCAGTGCTTTTCTGGATCTTTTCAAGGGCTATTTCAAGCTCCAATCTCGAGGTCATCAGCCGATGCTGGATCTTTTCACGGGTCATCTCCATGATCAAACCCAGCATATGAACTGTCGTGTAGGCCGCCACGAAGCGGATCATAAGACTTGAGTTATATTGGGCGATAAAGTCAAATTTTGGCGCCAATGCAAACCCCGCACAACACATCACCAATAATGAGAATGACATACCGGTTCCCAGCCTTTTCCCAAGCAGGAAGAGCGTTATTAAAGGATAGGTAAAGGCCCATACATGGGTGGAATTACCCAAGCCGCCATAGGTCACCAAGAAAAAAAATAATATGCCGGCAACCACGGAACCGACAATTCCAACGATATTTATCTTTCTTGTCTTTCTAAGGTAAATGATCAGATAAGCAAAAACCAGCGCGGTCATCAAATCCACAATACATAACACGCTATTATCTTGAAAAAAGGCAAAAAGGCCCAACAGCACAAGAAAAAAAATACCTACGATTATTGAGGCGTTAACCAGAACAAATCTTCGAAGCGTATCGAGATCGTAATCAACAGACAGGCCGCTGGCGATGATATTCCAAAACAACCTTGAGGCTTTGCCGTTGCCTTTGACGTTAGCGGTCATTGAATTTCCTACTCTCATCTATTGAAATTCAGGTGAAATCGCCTACTTGGGTTTCAGCGCACGATCAATACCGGACAAGGTGCTGATTGAATGACTTTATGCGCTACCGAACCCAGCAGCAATCCTTTTAAATCGGATCGCCCCCGCGAACCCATCACAATCATTTCACACTTTTCCAATTCAGCCACTTCGCAAATGACTGTGCCGGGATCACCCTGCAACATGCGTTCAGCATATTCAACTTCTTCTTCCTGCAACATCTCCCGATGGAATTGGATGCGCTGGTTTGCTTCGCTTTGTATTTTTGTGATGGCTTTTTGATAATAGGGCTCACCTAAAAGCGCCGGAAAAGGTTTGTGGCAATGGATCAGCAAAACCGGCAAGTTCAAAGAACGGGAAAGCTTGACGGCATATTCAACTGCCCTTTGGGAGTGTGGTGAACCGTCCACCGGTACCAAAATTAATGAATCCGGCATAAAGCCTCCTTTCCCTAAATGGTTTTCCAGTGACAGGCCCATGTCAACGGCTGTTTTAAATCGGGCCTTTTCCGGGCGAGAAGAGGATCACATCTCAACGGTCTTTTGCCCGAAGGCTTTCAGCATCGCCCCCCTTTTTCAAAAAACAGTTTTTTGATATCCTCGTCAATAAGGGCCATCAGGGCAAAAACCCCCAGCAAGGTACCCAACGGGACAAAAAGACAGGTCAGTATGGAAGTGATCATGCAGGTATAATAGGCCTTGTGCTTGATGAAGCAGATGCCCACCAGCACGTTGAAAGCAATGTGGACCACGATCAATGCCACCAGTGCAGGGATCAATACAGCCATCAGTTCGTGAACCAGATCCATCACGGCCCGGGCATCGGCACCCAATTCTCCCATATCGGCGAAAACCAGCGTCATCACCTGTTTCTGAATATAAATCAAGGGAAGGCCCAACACACCCATGGCGCCGTATACAATATAGAAAATACCGATCAATCTGGTTTTGTCATTCATTGTGGGCCGGATAGCTCCCCAGGCATTTCATGCGGATGGCCATCTCTTCAAGCCGATTCATCACATCCGCCACTTTCGTGTCCCTGGTGTCGCCTTCAAAGTCAAGGAAAAAGCTGTAATTGCCCGGATCGGTCCTCAAGGGCATCGAGGCAATGCGCGTCAGGTTGATACCCGCCTGTGCAAAAAGACGCAGCACTTTAAAAAGTTGACCGGCCTCATGGGCAGTCGCAAAAATGATAGAAGTTTTTCCGCCACGCCCTTTAAAGGGTTCGCGGGAAAGAAGTAGAAACCGGGTGTGATTGGACGGACCGTCTTCGATCCCTTTGCTGATAATATCCAAATCATAGAGCTCCGCACACAGGGCGCTGGCGATGGCTGCAGCTGCTCGCGGGTTTTCCCGCGCCAGCATCTTGGCGGCGCCGGCCGTATCATAATAGGGTCTCGGTTCGATTCTTCTTTCCAGCAGAAAACGGTTGCACTGGGCCAAGGCCTGGGGGTGGGAGTATACAACGCGAATTTCACTCAAGTTGATTTCCTGGGGGGCCAAAAGGCAATGATTCACCGGCACCTTAACTTCGCTGATAACATGCAAGCCGGTGGTGGTCAGCAAATCGTTGACCTGTGTGACAGCGCCTTCCAATGAATTTTCCACAGGAACAACGCCCAAATCAAAATACCCCTCTTCCACACCGGTGAAGACGTCTACAAATTCCAGGCAGGGGATATAGGCGCCACCGGGCACCAGCGTCCTTGACGCCACTTCACCGTAGGCCCCATGCTCTCCCTGAAAGGCAACCAGTCGGCGATTCTCTTTCTGCAACCGCTTGCTTTCCTCGATGATGGCGCCCAGTAACTGCCGCGCAAACGATTGCTCAACCAACGCTAAATTCATCCGCTCAGCCCGGGCCAGAACCACCTCTTCACGCTGGGGATCGGCCACCTTGTTTTTAAACTTCTTGGCCTGAATTGCGAGACCCATTCGCTCTTGAAGCAACACCAGCAATTCTCGATCGATTTTGTCGATTTTACGTCGTATATCATCCAACTTCATCCTATTTGCTCCCGTATGGTACTCGACATTGCCTGTATTGATAAGGATATGTGAGGTTAAGAAACCGAATGTTTTATATAACTGAACCGGAAAAGGGAGTCAACGATGGTGACTGGCGCACAGCAATTCTAACTGAACGGCATTCAGGAACAAGAAATCGATCCCGATAGCGATCCCGATCCCGACACCAATAACGAGGCCGCGGCAAATCGGGATCGGGATCGCTATCGGGACCGGGATCGAAAAGATAGAGAGAAACAGTATGATTCGTGAAAAATAATTTTTAGAAAATCCTTGAACCTTCGTCTGCTGTGGTGAATGACATTCAGTTAGAATTGCTGACTGGCGCACCTTTCTGGAATCAGAATTCAATTTTCAACCGTGCGCTGAATATCTGAATTTCCGGATGATCCCCTTTATCTGCCAGATCATCGGTTTTGCCGGAATCGGATAATGCGGTTTCAAATCGACAATCGTTTCGAAATAATCCATAGCCAAAATCCAAACGCACACTTTCCAGGATTTTATAATCCACGCCGATGGCCATACCGATGCTCGGCTGATCAATGGCCTCAGCGGATAAAGGTGAAATGGTGTTGAAACCATGGTGTCCCATGGAAACAAGGGCTCGCACCGTCCACTGGTCTGCCGGCATAAAGATCAGGGTCACCTTTGAGGTCCAGCCGACCTCCATGCTTGCAGAAGACACACCGTTTACCGGCGGTTCTAAAACAATCGATTTAAAAGGGGTGACCCCCGCCATGTTTGCAAAGATCAACCACTCGATGCGCCTATCAGGACTTATTGTATTTAATCTGATTTGATTGTCGGATGCATGCATGCGCATCTTGGGACCGGTGAATCGTTCCGTGGTCGGACAGGTATCCATTTTTCCCAATGGTTTGCCCGCGGCAAAAGCCACCGTGAAACGATCTGTTTGAAGGGGCTTTAGGACAACTGCGGTTCCCAAATCCAAGCCGGCCGGCTTATCACCGTCCTCCATTGAAGGCCAACGGCCATCGCGGCGGCTTATCACGATCCGGTCGTGCCAACCATTGTCCGGACGAATGGATCCTCCGACCGGTTGCAGATTGCCCCAACGTTCACTTGAAATCGTATGGGACAACCGCCGCTGATCGGCGTCTGCCAAACCCGGGACGAGTGCCGTTGCCGCCGATAGTGCCATGGCGGCAATAGCCGCAGATAATGTCATCCAACGGCTGTGTTTCATGAATTGGACCTCAAATTGTGAGGCTATCTATAAATAATTGCGCCAAACCACGAACTCGCAAAAAACCTTGGCTGAAAATCGGTTACAAAAGAGACAAGTACAAAACGGGGTGTGAATTGAGCTGTCCGAAGCGGGATTTGGGAGAAACTGGTTGAACTTTTCACGGCAATTCGCTTTTAATCCACGAGTACTCTAAATGATTTATTCACCATGGTGCAAGTTTTAAATTCAGGGTATGGAAATGATCCCAACATCTTGTGGTCGATAAAGATCGATATAGCAATATATGCGACATTATTTACGGAACTATACCTTATAATCAGAAAAGAATTGTTTTCTTCGCTTTGCATCCCGCCGCAATTGTAGTATGTATCCATCGTCAGTGTTTTTTCAGAACGGATCTAAATCCGCCCGGATGCAGAACCACCCATAAAACATAGGAGTTATCATTGAATCCTGTACAAGGACACCTGGAGATTTTAGAGCGTGGCTTTGGTTTTTTAAGAAATATTGAGAATAACCTCAAACCCACATCCAACGACACTTTTGTTCCGGCCCATATAATCAAACAACTCAATCTCAAGGAAGGCGTCTACTTGGAAGGAAAGGGCGTCGAAGGAGACGGAAAGAATAAAAATCTGAAACTCTCAGAGGTGGATACCGTTAACCTCGTATCGTTGGAGACTTATGCCGATGCGCTCTCGCTGCAGGACCAGGTCAGCATCAGCCCGACCGAGCGATTCAATCTGTCCATGGGGCCCAAAGACCATATGGGTCAAGCACTGGACATGATCGTCCCTATTGGAAAGGGCCAGAGAGGCCTGATCATCTCCCCTCCCAAGTCGGGAAAAACCACCATATTACAGCACATGGCCAATGCCATTATCAAGAATCATGCAGATGCATCGGTTTTCGTTCTGCTGGTGGATGAACGCCCGGAAGAGGTCACCGATTTCAAACGGGGACTCAAATCCGGTTACGTACTTCACTCTTCCGCGGACCAAAGCGTGTCCCAGCATATGCGCATGACACGGCTGAGCATGAATGCAGCCATCCGGCAAACGGAAATGGGGCATGATGCGGTGGTATTCATTGACTCTTTGACCCGAATGTCCCGCGCATTCAATACCGAAACCCGCAGCCATGGCCGGACCATGACCGGTGGCCTGGCGGCCAATGCACTGGAAATTCCGCGAAGAATTTTCGGTGCCGCCCGCAACATTGAAGACGGCGGATCGCTGACCATCATCGCCACCATTTTGGTAGACACGGGCAGCCGCATGGATGACATTATCTTTCAAGAATTCAAAGGCACCGGCAACATGGATTTGGTCCTTAGCCGGGAGTGCGCCGAGCAGCGCATTTGGCCCGCCATTCACATCAACGATTCCGGAACACGCAAGGAGCACCTGCTGCTAACCAAGCAGGAGTATCAGGAGATCACCGAAATCCGAAGAGCGCTGGCGGAAAAAAACCAAATCGCCGCGTTGAAGACATTTATGGAGCATGTGGTCAACCGAAGTGATTGAACGCACACAGTCGCTGAGACAAAATCACCCCACAGTTGCATAAAAAAGATGGCAAAAGGCTTAAGGGTCAATATGGGCGCTTTCCTGAAAAAAGTCATACTAAATGTGAATTTAAATGCACAATTTTTACCTGCAATGGATCATTGATCCCATTAACCTCCTGTAATTATTATTCCTGAAAAACTTGCACACTTCTTGCTAATAGTTACCTTCATTAAAGGTCGACCAAATTGGCATCTAAACACCAACCGTAATCATAATTTACGGCTGAACGAAAATCCATAACGCCCTCCCGCCAGGGGAGGGGCGTTTTCGTTCAGGCACGAATTCGGTCCGTGAGTCCGGGGAGGCCTGCATGGAAAATCCGTATGTTAAAAAGAACGAAGGCATCCGCCTGCTTATCGAAAGA
>JASFER010000228.1:0-10312 GCA_050124755.1 Desulfobacteraceae bacterium | reverse complement strand
GAAGATAAAATCTTCTTTGGGCAGGGAGAGATTGTTACCGGTTTTCAGGGCGGCGGCCAGCCCTTTGTAGATGATTCCCGGCACCTTTTCACCTTCCCGCAAGGAGCGGATGTGCCGGGTGAGGTCTGCGATGTCGATACCCATGGGACAGACCTGTTCACACTTGCCACACATGGTGCAGATCCACGGCCATCGGGATTGGACGACGTTTTCAACCATCCCCAGGGAGACCATGCGCACCATTTTGCGAGGGTCGAAATCGTCCACACCGGCCGCCGGGCAGGCACTGGCGCACATGGCACAGGTGAGGCAGACATCTTGTTCATAGGGCCAGTCCGTGCAGCAGTCGGGCCTCAAATCTTCTATCCGGCAAGGCTTGTCTTGGGCCATCGTATCTTCCTATTGAATGGTTGTTTTCAATACATGTGCCATGTCCCGCCTGAGGCGGGATGACAACCGCAACGATTGAAACACGGGCATTTTTTTAACGCGATGATAAATCCATCAGGGTTTCGATGCGGTCGACAAAATCCGCCACCATGAAGTAGAACTCGTTGCCCATGTTGGCCGCCACCGAAGTCACCTTTAACCGCTCCTTTTCCATACCCGACAGTTCCAATACATGCAATGCCGAATCCGCCCTTTTGCCGGCCAGGATATTTCCCCTGGTCGATTTACAATTATCCGTATGGCAGGTGCAAACCACCACACCATCCGCACCGGCTTCGAAGGCGGCCAGCAAATGGCGATCGGATATGGTCCCGCCACAGGGCACTTCAACGAACCGCACCCCTTTGGGCAAAACGCGCCCTGCCAAACGTGCCAACTGATAGGCCTGCCCGGCTGAACGCCCGCAACCCAGAACGATGACTTTCGCAGCTTGGGTCTGTCGATGGATACCACCAATGGGCTTTTGTATGGCTGTTTTGATTTGCTGACGAATTTGCACGCCCTGCATATCGATGGCACGGGCCGGACACCCGGCCAGGCATATGCCGCAGCTTTGGCAAGCCTGTGAAACCACACTGATGCAGTCCCCGATGTCGATGGCCTGGTGCGGGCAGAGGCGGTAACAGGTGAGGCACCGGGCGCAGCGCCCTCTGGAAATTTCCACTTTGGGCAACGGATCGATATCCCGATCATCCAGATATTCCAGCAGTTTCAGAGTGACCTGGTCGGCATCGGCAAGTTGCTCATCCATTGATAAAATAGCGCGTGAGCCACCGGCGACGAAAACCCCCCGGCGGTTGGTGGCATTGCTCAATCGATGGACATTGTCCCCTTGCGCAAATCCGAGGTCGTCTGTTTGAATCCTCAAGGCTGGAGCCAAAGCGTCCAGTGCCTGACTGGGACCGACGCTTTCATCCACCACAATCCAATCGGCATTGAGTTGAAAGGAGGACCGGGTCAACTCATCCGGATAGGTGATTTCAAAACGGCCGTCCGCCAGCTTTTGAACACTTGGATAGGTGCGGGTGAATTTTAAAAAAACGGTTCCCGATTTTTTCGCCTGCTGACATACTGCTTCTGCGCCATCCGCAGCCACTTTCAAGTTGCCGGTGAAGAAAAAGGTATTGATCCGGGAAAGCGTTTGCAATTGGAGGCAGCAATTTAACATGCGTTTGGAGACGGCCGGATGACTGTCCTTATACCAACCGCACAGAAAAGCGATATTGGCCTTGTCTTTAAAAAGTGTTTCGGGTGTCTCCTCTTTCAGCTTTTCTTCCAATCCAGAGATATCGATCACCTGTGAATCGGGATTTATACCGTAAGACGAAAAGTTGGGAAAAGGTTCGTGATCTTCCGCCACAATGACAGCGTGCGCTTTCTGACGAAGAAAAGAACCGTTTTTCTTCAACACGACCTCAAAATCTTTGGCAAATCCCCTGCAATCAACCGGCTTTGAGTTGGTGATCCAATGCGTCTCAGGGTTTCCCTGGGAAGCCGGCAACTTTTTTCGGGAAGTGACCAGGCTGACCTGGATGGCGTGATCGGCTAAATTGGCCGCAATTTTTTGAGCGCATGCGCCGCTGCCAAAAATGATCACTTCTATTGCAGCGGGTTTTCCCGTACCAAGCTTTGAATATGCTTTTTCGTCCATTAATCAAGACCGCCTAAATACTGAATTATCTCATAGACCGTTTTCTCTGCACTGCTGATGCTCTCGGCAATCGTCATCGGTCCCCGTGCGGCGCCGGCTGAAAAAACACCCGGCAGTACAGGATTCGAAGAGCTTTTGTGAGACGGGACAAATCCATTGGCATCGAGGGACCAATTGAGTGTATCGGCAATATGCCGGTTGTCGGCCGACGGCAGCAATCCCACAGAGAGCACCACCACATCGAATAGTGCTTCCTCGGACTTTTTGCTTTCCGGATTGAAGTAAACCACTTCCAACTCGTCCCCGTCGGTCCTGAAGATATCACCGGGTATCGCCCTGATCATATCTATTTTTTCACACGCCTGAGTGTAAAAACGCTGAAAATCTTTTCCAAATGTCTGCACGTCAATGTAAAAAAAGCTGATATGCGCTTGTGTCTGCCGGGATTGAATCAGCCGCGCCATTCTCAGGGAAGAGCCGCAACATATCTTTGAACACCACAGGTGTCCCAATCGGGCGTCGCGGCTGCCGACGCATTGAATAAAAGCGATGCGCTGAGCGGTCTTGCCGTCGGACGGGCGCTTTATCACACCATGTTCACGTAAAATCCGCTCGGCATCCAAGCTGGTGACGACATTCGGGAACTGCCCGTAACCATAAGGCTTATCCATGGGGTTGAAAGGAGTAAAACCGGTGGTCACCAAAATGGCATCGGCTTGCCGGGTGCCGGTTAGCGCCGTGGTTGATAAACGGATCGCCCCCCGGGGACAGGCGTCCCTGCATAGCGTGCAGGCCTGATCGCTGAAATAACGGCACAAATCCCTGCGAATGGCCACATAGGGCCCCACACGCGGTGTGCGCCCTTTGAGAAGGGCCCCGGGAACCGGGCATTTTTGGAAACAAAGGCCGCATCCATCGCATTGGTCGGCATTGACCAAGGGTGAATGAACACGATATTCAATCTGATAAGGGCTGTGCATGCTTACGGCTTGGATTTGCGTGCCGGTATGGATGGTGACATTGGGATTTTGAGTGGCGCGAAGCAGCTTTTCTTCCGCCACGCATGCGCCACATTTGACACATGTATCCGTGGCTTTGCAGTTCAACTGAACGGCGTGCCCCCCGAGAAAAGGTGTTTTTTCATAGAGCGACACCTTGATACCCAAGCGGCCCAATTCATCGGCCGCCGTCAATCCGGCCACACCGGCACCGATAACGGCAGTGTGCTTATTCTTCAGATTCAACAATTTTCACCGCCTTGGAAGATCATTTGATGCGCTTTTGATAATCAGAGACAATTTGTTCAACCTGTTCCTTGATAAATTGACCCAGCGCCTGGGCCTGTGCCATGCTAAGTGCCGGGATATCCTCTGCCAGGCTTTCCAGGTGAGCTTCGTCGATCTCGGTTATCTTATTTACCAGGAAAGTGTCGACTTCACCGTCGTCCAGCAACAAGCCGCAACCTGCAACGGTACCGACAAATTCGTCATTCACAAGGATCGGCACCACCAGCTTGATGAGCCCGGCATCACACTCTTCGATCACCGGCTCTTTTGATGTTTTAGCCAAAATGGCAATGTTCATATGGGCTGTGGCACAGATAAAGCTCTGTCCCTTGGGGTTGGCCTTGATTTCCGGGCATAAACGATTCGGCCACTTTTCGATTGGTCGGATACGGATCCCTTCGATGTTGAATACGGAGGCAGTTAATCCTGAGCGGGCGCAGATCTCGTTTTCCAGGGATTTCCACGTTTCAATGGGGCATAGATCCAAAAGCTCCATGGCAGCTCTCCTAATTGCTTCAGTCTAAAAATATTCGGGGGCGCTGAATAATTCGCCCTGGAGTATAGACCCATCCATGCAAAAGTCAAGGTCGGAATTATATATAAGTATTTTGAAGTGTTAATTAATAGGCGCTTGACGTTGGGATGATTCTCTGGTCTAGTTGATGGCGAGAACAATGGACAACGTGCAAAGATTTGCTAAGAATTACCTGTTTATGGACCAGCAACACCTCATAAACCTTGAAAACACTTACGGGGCCCATAACTACAAACCCTTGGACGTGGTGCTGTGCAAAGGTGAAGGGATTTGGGTGTGGGACGTGGACGGCAAGCGCTATTTGGACTGCCTTTCGGCTTATTCCGCTGTGAACCAGGGGCATTGCCACCCGAAAATCATGGCCGCCATGATCGAGCAATCTCAAAAACTGACGCTTACATCCAGGGCCTTTCGCAACGATCAACTGGGCCTGTTTTACAAGGAACTTTGCGAGCTGACCCGCTCCCATAAAGTCTTGCCCATGAACAGCGGTGCAGAGGCCGTTGAAACGGTGATCAAAGCCGCACGCAAATGGGGCTATGAAACCAAAGGAGTGCCAAAGGATCAGGCTGAAATCATTGTATGCGCTGACAACTTTCATGGACGCACCATCACCATTGTGGGTTTCAGCACCGATCCCACGGCCCGCAGAGGATTCGGCCCTTTTACCCCCGGCTTTAAGGTGATACCATTCGGCGATGCCGGGGCCCTTGAGGAGGCCATTACCCCCAATACCGTTGGATTCCTGGTTGAGCCCATACAGGGCGAAGCCGGCGTCATCATACCGCACGACGGCTATTTGAGCCGGGCCAAAAGCATTTGCCAAGAACATGATATGGTGCTCATTCTGGACGAAATCCAGACCGGATTGGGACGCACCGGCAAGTTGCTGGCTGAGGAACACGATGATATCGAAGCCGACCTGACGCTTGTGGGCAAGGCCCTTTCGGGCGGCTTCTATCCGGTGTCGGCGGTTCTTTCCAACAGCGAAGTGCTGGGGGTCCTGCGGCCGGGGGAACACGGCAGCACCTTCGGCGGCAATCCCTTGGCATGCGCCGTCGCCCGCGCGGCCATGCGGGTCCTGGTTGAGGAAAATCTCATCGAAAATGCCGCTGCCATGGGCACCCGCATGTTGACCGGTTTGCGTCAGATGCGCAGTTCGCGCGTTAAGGAAGTACGCGGCAGAGGGTTGATGATCGGCGTAGAATTGGATCCTCAAGCCGGAGGCGCCCGCAAGTATTGTGAAGCATTGAAAGATCTGGGCATATTGTGCAAGGAGACCCATATGCACACCATCCGTTTTGCGCCGCCTCTGATTATTACCGCGTCTGAAGTCGATTGGGCATTGGAGCGCATTGATCAGGTTTTGGGGGATTAAAGGAGTTCATTGTGAAAAAAGATTTTCTTCATATTGCCGATTGGTCCAAAGAGGAGATCCTCTCCGCACTGGATCTGGCCCGGGAAGTCAAGGCCAAGCTCAAGCGCCGGGAAGCGTATCAACCCTTCCGCCATCATACCATGGCCATGATATTCGCCAAACCGTCTGCGCGCACGCGGGTCTCGTTTGAAACCGGATTCTATCGCCTGGGCGGGCATGCCCTTTACCTGGGACCCTCGGAAATCGACCTGGGCAAAAGGGAGCCGGCCAAAGATCTGGCCCGGGTGCTCAGCGGTTACAATGACATGATCATGGCCCGCCTGTTCGATCATGCCCATATTCTGGAACTGGCCCGATACGCATCCGTGCCGGTGATCAACGGTCTGACCGACTACAACCACCCCTGCCAGATCATGGCCGATATATTGACCATCAAAGAACACCTGGGTCATGTGAAGAAGATCAAAGTGGCCTATATTGGAGACGGCAACAACATCGTGCACTCCTGGCTCCAGCTGGCCGGCCGTCTGCCCATGCATTTTGTGGCGGCCTGCCCGCAAAACTACATGCCGGATGCCAAAACGGTTCAGCAGTCCCATGATGCCGGTGTCTCCACCATCGAAGTGGTCAACGATCCCGCAGCCGCCGCCAAAGAAGCCGATGTGGTTTATACGGATGTGTGGGCCTCCATGGGGCAAAAGCATGAACTCGAGGAGCGCAAAAAACAGTTTAAGGGTTTTGCCGTCACCCCGGAGTTGATGGCCCTGGCCAAGCCATCGGCTGTTTTCATGCACTGCCTGCCTGCCCAGCGCGGGCTGGAAGTCACCGATGAAGTGATTGAATCAAAGGCTTCCATTGTTTTCTCCCAGGCTGAAAATCGCATGCATGCACAAAACGCAATTATGTTGAAAGTATCCGGGATAGCGTAGCCGGGTGAATAGCTAAACAAATGGTCTTCGTAGGGCCGGCCTCTGTGCCGGCCGGCTCATATCACGCATAGAGCAAGGATTTCACATGATCGAAAAAGTGATCATCATGGGGGCTGCGGGTCGCGATTTTCACAATTTCAACGTCTACTTCAAAGAAAACCCGCGCTATGATGTGGTGGCCTTTACCGCAACCCAAATACCGGATATCGACGATCGTCGTTACCCTCCCCAATTGGCCGGTAAAAACTATCCCAATGGTATTCCTATCCACCCCGAAAAAGAACTGATGGACTTGATTCGAAAGCACCGGGTGGATTTGGTGGCGTTTTCCTACAGTGATATCTCCCACCAGGCGGTGATGCACCAGGCCTCCCAAGTGATGGCGGCCGGTGCCGATTTCATTCTGATTGGCGCCACCTATACCATGCTGCGGTCCACAAAGCCGGTCATATCGGTGTGTGCCGTTCGCACCGGATGCGGTAAGTCGCCCACCACCCGCCATCTTTGCCGTCTTCTTCAAAGAATGGGTCAAAAAGCAGTGGTGGTCCGCCACCCCATGCCCTACGGCGATCTGACCCGACAAGTGGTCCAGCGCTTTGCATCCTACGACGACTTCTCTAAAAGCAATTGCACCATCGAGGAGCGGGAGGAATACGAACCTCTGGTGGATTTGGGAATGGTGGTCTACGCCGGGGTTGATTACGAAAAAATACTTCGCCAGGCCGAAGCTGAAGCAGATGTCGTCATCTGGGACGGCGGGAACAACGATACGCCCTTTTACTACCCGGACATCCATATCGTCGTCTTCGATCCGCTGCGCGCCGGCCACGAGCGCCAATACTATCCTGGAGAAACCAACCTGCTGATGGCCGACATAGCCATCATTAACAAAGTGGACAGCGCTTCAAAAGAACAAATCCAACAGGTTGTTCAGAATATTGTGCGTTTCAACCCCAAGGCCGATATTGTTATGGCCCAATCGGCCGTAACCGCTGAAGATCCGCGGATGGTCGAGGGAAAACGGGTGCTGGTGGTCGAAGACGGCCCCACGCTGACCCACGGAGAAATGGCATTCGGCGCCGGTTTTGTCGCCGCTCAGCGCTGGAAGGCCGCACAAATCGTCTCCCCCAAGCCCCATGCCGTGGGAAGGATGGCCGATACGCTGAAAAGATACCCCCACATTGACAAGGTCATTCCGGCCATGGGTTACAGCCCGCAGCAAATTAAAGATCTGGAGGCCACCATCAACGGCTGCGACTGTGATCTGGTGCTTTTTGCCACTCCCATTGATCTTCCCAAACTGGTCACCATCAGCAAACCCACCCTGCGGGTACACTATGAATATCAGGATCACCAGGACCCGACCCTGGAAGCCGTTCTCAAGCAGCGGCTGGACGCCTTGTAGCGCATGCAAGGTAAGACATCATCGCTACGGCCATCAGGAGAGTTCAAATGGCTGCTAAGACACAAACCCTGCTGGTTGCCCTGGGAGGCAATGCCCTGATCCGCAAAGGTCAGGAAGGCACCATCGAGCAGCAATTTGAAAACCTGGCCGTGCCCATGGCCGAGCTGGCGCGGCTTTCACGCCGGTATAAGCTCATCATCACTCACGGGAACGGTCCCCAGGTGGGAAACCTCCTGCTCCAGCAGGAGTGCTGCCGGGAGGTGCCGCGGTTGCCCCTTGAAATCCTGGTGGCCCAGACCCAGGGACAAATCGGCTACATGATCGAATCCACCCTGGACACCCAGCTGATGGGCATGGGCATTAAAAGCGCCCAAAAGTTCATAACCGTTATCAGCTACGTGGTGGTGGATGAAAAGGACCCGGCCTTTGCAAAACCCACCAAACCCATCGGTCCCGTTTTCACCGCGGCACAGGCCCGCAAACTGCCCTACCCCACCCGAAAAACCGCCAAGGGCTATCGCCGGGTAGTGGTCTCCCCGAACCCCAGAACCATCGTGGAAAAACGCGAAATCCGCCGGCTCATTGAAATGGATTTTGTCGTCATTTGTTGCGGCGGCGGGGGCATACCGGTTGTGCGTGAAGGGCGTCGCTTTGCCGGTGTGGACGCGGTGATCGACAAAGACCTGGCCAGCGCCAAACTGGCCCAGGAGGTGGGTGTGGACATCTTCGTGATTGCCACGGATGTTCCGGGAGCCGCCCTCGATTACGGCACAGCCAGGGAGCGGTTTCTAACCGATCTTTCATTGGATGATGCCAAACGCTTTTTAGCTGAAGGCCACTTTCCCCCCGGCTCCATGCAACCCAAGATCGAGGCCTGCATGCACGTGCTGAAAAGCGGTGTAAAACAGGCCGCCATTGTCCATCTGTCGCAAATCGACAAGGCCGTGCAAGGTAAAGCCGGCACCCAATTCAGGCTTAAATAACGCTTCACCAACCACCAAATATTGTGTTATTGATATTTTAATTATACCACATATGGTACACACAACCACCTAATCATCGTAATCCCCTGCCGGGCCTTTATCACCTTCGATGAACGCGGCTTTTTTGGCTATTTGTTGCGGTGTCCAATCGGACGGGTCCTCGATGCGCTGCGCCTTCGGTCCGGGATCCGGGCTTTGATTTTTTAAAATAGCGTCCACCACCAGAGGCGCCGTGTCGTTGGCATTGAACACCTCCGTCAGAAGGTGGTGCACGAATTCCTCTACGCGTTTCACGATTCTCTCACGAATGGCTTGCGGCTGACCCATGATTTTCGTTTCAAACGGCGAATTCAATAATTTGTAATTTCCGCCGACCAGCTCATTGGTTTCTGCGTAGGTCTTCATCTCCTGCCAGAGTGCTTCTTCTACGCCTTGATCATATATTTTTATAAAACCACCGTCGTCATCACACACGGCATTGCCTTCGGCATCAACCTTAAGCCCCCATGAAACCATTTGCAAAGCCGTGGCGACATTGGCTTTCGTCGTTCCGGTAAGGGCGGCAATTTCCTTTAAGCGGTTACAACTGTTTCCCGATGTACCGTGCTGGGCGCCGGAAACGTTATATGCAGACAATCTTTCATGAATCCTGGCCGTCAAATCGACTTGAATGCCGTCTCCATTGGATTCAATGCCATGCACCGTACCATTGTTCAGGGCAATCCAGGTGGGGAAGATATGGTGAGCGTTGAGGCCAGCGACGAGAAAGCCGGCCTCCTCCGGTGTGGATAGTCCTGATTTGCCTTTGATCTCGCCCGCCTCGGTTTCAAGTCCGGCCCAAACCGGGACGCAAGGATTCAGAGCGATATTGGCCAGCAAATTTTGGTCATCCGGTAAATGCGACGCATCAATGGCAATGGAAGTAATCCCGGCCTCAAATAGCGTCGGAATCTGTTTTTCAGCTGCTGCGACATCTTTCCGGGACTTGATCGTGTAGTGATCCGCATGGATAGCGACCGGCACCGTAATCCCCATTTCGTTGCACAATGCATCCACCTGCCGGGCGATATTCCAATAATTGACAGCACAGTAGCTGCTCTCTCCCCGGGCGATCTCCGCAATAACGGCCGCATTGGCCCGCTGGGCGGCCAACAGCACTCCTCTGATGATCAGATGATTTCTGCAATTGGCCGCTATTGTCATGGCGTGTTTTTTCGCTCTCAGAGCAAGATCGATGTATTTTCCGCTCACAAGCAGGGCCCGAGAGTTTGGAAAGAGCTTGACGATGTTTGGGGGGCGTCCCACGTCGACCGCCGCATTAAAATCTTGTTCTGAAATTGAGTTGCCAATAGACATATGCCATGCTCCTTGTTGCATTCAGCTTTTCTCGACCTGGAGGATTACGAATCCTTCACAGACGGATAGGCTTAGGTTTTGGCCCTGAAAAGGAATGAGATATTGCACAATTAAACGTCGAATATTGTGTAAATATTCCGGCCCAAATGACCGGACTTGATTGCGGAGAAAAATTCCCTGCCAAAGCGCAATTCAGCTGATCTTTGTTACAAATCTAATTCTGATTCTGTTTGTTGGGCAAGCGGTGCTCCAAGTGGGCGGTAAACCAGTTGAGAACTGTTCTGGTGACCCCTTTGCGTGCACCAAACATCAATCTGCGACCGAGGGCATCAAGCGGAT
>JASFER010000227.1:0-10375 GCA_050124755.1 Desulfobacteraceae bacterium | reverse complement strand
TGTTTTTCCCATTCTACTCCTCGGTTACCGGCTGATTTTAATACCGGCTTTTTCCCGGTCCCAGGTATTCTCGGTTACGCCGGCCTGTTTGAGTTTATATTTCTGGATTCTTTCGGTCGGTGTTTTTGGCAGTTGGTCCATATACTCGACGAAGCGGGGAACCGCAAAATAGGGCATGCGGTCGTCGGCATGGGCGATGAGTTCTTCATAGCCGAGGGTCTCACCCGGCTGGAGCACCACGCAGATCTTGACTTCGTCTTCGGCCAGTTCCGATTTGACGGCGACGGCGGCGGATTCGAGCACTTTCGGATGGGTGTTGATGGCCCTTTCCACCTCGAAGGACGAGATGTTCTCGCCCCTTCGGCGCAGGGCGTCCTTTTTTCGATCCACGAAATAGTAATAGCCGTCTTGATCCTTTCTGGCCAGGTCCCCCGTGTGAAACCAGAGGTTGCGGCAGGCTTCCAGGGTCTTTTCCGGCATGTTGTAGTATTCCAGCATCATGATAAAGGGCTCCTTGGGCCGGAACAGGATCTCGCCGATCTCTCCGACGGGCACTTCGTTGTCGTCGTCGTCAACCAGCTTGAATTCATATATATCCAGCGGTTTGCCGCAGGAACCGGGTCTGCGGTCACCCACCTCCACATGGATGGCGATGCCGATTTCGGTCATGCCGAACCCCTCCAGGCATTTGATGCCGAAACGGGCCTCCACCTCCTCCATCACGTCGGGCGGGCAACCGGCGCCCAGGGCGATCACCGCCGGGTTGTCCCGGTCGTTGTCTTTTTTCGGCTGCTTGGCCAGAATCGGCATGACCGCGCCCAGATAGTTGAACTGGGTGGCGCCGTAGCGGCGGATCTCGTCCCAGAAACCGGACGCGCTGAAATGATCGGCAAGGACCATCTGGGCCTCGGCGATCAACGTCGTCAACGTGGTCAGGACCTGGGCATTGAAGTGATAGAGCGGCATGAAGGTATAAAAAATATCGTTGCTGCCGCCCTGGCGGTATTCCAGCATTTTTTCGGCGCTGACGATCCAGAAATTGTGCGGCCCCAGGGCGCCTTTGGAAAGACCCGTGGTGCCGGAAGTATAGATAATGCTGATGGGGTCTTTGGGCAGGACCTTGACATTCACCGGATCTTCCGGGCTGTCGAAGAAATCGTCATAGCGCGTGACGGGGATTTTAAGGCCAATGCCGGACGGCGCCCGTTCTCCCAGGACGATGAGCTTCTCGAGTTTGGGCAGGTTGTCTTCGATGAGCTTGATCCGGTCCAGGTACCGGCTGTGAATGACCAGGATCCTGGAATCCGACTGGTCTACGATGTGGCGCAGAAATTCGCCTTTGTAGTTGGTGTTGACCGGGACCTCCACGGCGCCGATCTTGGCCAGTCCGAACCACAGATAAATATACTCCGGTTGGTTGGGGAGCATGATGCTGACTTTGTCGCCCTTGACCATGCCCAGCTTCGAAAAGCCGTTGGCGCAGCGGTTGGAATAACGATCCAGCTCGGCATAGGTGATCTTTTCTTCCTTGAACCGCATGAAGATCTTATCGGCGTTTCGTTCAAGCCGATCCGCCAGCAGCTCACCCAAAACCCTTGGTGTTTTTGTCTCGCTCATGTTTTTCCCTTCGTTTAGTTAACCCCATCGTTGCAAAAGTCGGAGGGCTTCAGAGCCAAGGCGCCGGTGGTGAAGCCGTAGTCTGCTACTGCGAACCCCCGGCAACGCCGGATCTGGAGCCCTCCGGCTTTCCCGGAGGGTAAAAAAGATGGCATATAATAGGCAAGTTCCTTTAGTGGACCGAGGGTTGATTCCTGACAGCAGCCCCGAATATACCCCGGGTTATAGTTCGGAACGGTATGTTTACTTTTCGCCATCTTTTTTATGCAACTTTGGGGTTTTCGTTTCCCAGCACGACGCAGCTGGCGATGCCCATCCCCGCATTGCCGCCCAGGTTGTGGGCCAGTCCGAATCTTGGATCGGCCACCTGGCGGGGTCCGGCTTTCTCCTGCAGTTGTTTGTAAATTTCATACATCATGCGCAACCCCGAGGCGCCCAAGGGGTGGCCGAAACATTTCAGACCGCCGTCCGTGTTGACCGGCAGACTGCCGGTCAGCGAGAAGGTTCCGGCCTCGATGTCTTCACCGGCCTTGCCCCGGGGCGAAAATCCCAGGTCCTCGTACAGAATCAATTCATGGGTGGTGAAACAGTCGTGCACTTCGGCAAGACTGATATCGCGGCGCGGATCCCGGATGCCGGCCTGCTGGTAAGCCATGCGGGAGGCCCGCACGTTCTCCTCGACGTGCACGTAATCGTAATCCTGGCGCATGACGCCCTGGCGGGCCCCCACGCTGATGGCCAGCCCCTTGACATAGATGGGATCCGGCCGAAAGGATTTGGCCATGTCCGCCCGCACCACAATGGCCGCGGCCGCGCCGTCGCTGACGCCGCAGCAGTCGTACAGCCCCAAGGGCCAGGCCACGATGGGAGCCTTGACCACCTGCTCCACCGTCAATTCTTTGTGAAAATGGGCCTTGGGGTTCAAGTTGCCGTTGTGGTGGTTTTTAACCGCAATCTGGGCGATGAGTCGCTTGCCCTGTTCGCGGGTCAGCCCGTAATGGTGAAAGTAGCGGGTTCCCAGGTAGGCAAAAGAGGCCGGCGCGCTGAAACCCGAGCCGATCCCGGCACTGCCGTCGGGGTTGTCGCCCACGATGGCCGGGCCTTTCACACCGGTCTGCCCCGAATCCTTGAGCTTTTCCACCCCGATGGCCAGGGCGATGTCGCAGGCGCCGCTGGCCACGGCGTAGGCGGCGCCCCGCAGCGCCTCGGAACCGGTGGCGCACATGTTCTCCACCCGGGTCATGGGGATGTATTGCAACCCCAGGGGCGACATGGTGAGCGCCGTAACGCCGGAAAAGACGGTTCCCAGCCAGGCGGCCTGGATTTGCTCCGGCTCGATCCCGGCATCCTCGTAGGCTTCATAGGCGGCCTCGACCAGGAGGTCTTCAACGCCCATGTCCCAGCGTTCGCCGAAGCGGGTGCAGCCCATGCCGACAATGGCGACTTTATCTTTGATGCTTTCCATATCCACCTCTTGAACCGCCGGGGCGACCCGGCCGGTATGTAACAACCTGTTTCAACATTACTTTTTATCAATCCTTCAATCCGCAACCGGCCTGGCTTTCCAGAAATAATTGACAATGCCTTCGCCCCGGGAAAGAATTCGGAACGTCATTTCCAGGGGCATCCCGATTTCCACCCGGTCCAGGTCGTAATCGGTCAGCTCGCACAGCAGCCGTCCGCCGCCTTCGAAATCCACGGCGCCGTTGACGCCGGGCGGATTCTTGGTGGGCTGGAGATGATCGATGGCGTAGGTGAATAAGGACGCTTTTTTATCCGAGAAGCAGTAGGCCGTAAAGTCGTCCCTGACCTGACAGCCGACGCAGATCCGGATGTTTTGTCCGATGGTATGGATTTGCGGCAGCCCGCAGCGGTTGCATTTCACGCCGGACAGTGTGGCGATGATGGGGCGTTCGCGCCAGCGGGCCGCCAGGGACGGCTCCCCCTGCGGCGGAAGACTGGGCGCTTCGAGCGGCATCAACTCCCGCCAGGATAGATAGAGGCCGTAGCCGATGGTGCGGCTGCCGGCCAGCCGGTCCGCCAATCGCTTTCCGGTCTGGACGTTAGAGACCGCTTCCGTCACCCGCAGGACCATCGCATCCACGCCGTCCCCGTAATTGGCCAGCAGGATTCTGTCCCCCGGCCGGGCCTCCTCCAGGGCGGCGGTCAGCATGAGCAATGTTGCCGCCGAGCCCGTATGGCCAACCTGTGCAAAAAGGGGATCCTGCACCTGGGCCGGTTTGAAACCAAGCTTGCCGGCCAGTCTGGCATGGGCCCGGGCGTCGGTTGCCGAAAACACGATTTTTGCAAAATCCGCCGGCTGAAGGGAATTGTCTTTCAACAGGTCCGCGATGGTTCCCAGCATATCGGGCTGGTAGCCGGCTTCATCGATAAAGCGCCCCTCTCCGGATTTGACAAAGGCATCCGCCGCCGTGCGCCAAAGCGCGGTGAACTCACTGGTCGAACGACAGCCGGCCTCCACTTCGGCGATCACGCCCTCGCCACCGATGGCAAGGCACACGGCCGCGTCTCCGAAAAGCTGTTCAAGGGCGCCTTTGGGCGTCCCCAGACGGCAATCCGCGGCGGTCACGAGGACCTGGTCCGCAGAGCCGGCCTTGACGGCGTCAAGGGCCGACATCAAGGCGGTGGTCCCGGCCTTCAACGAATGGGCGATGTCGGCGGTGAAGGTTTTGCGGCCCATTCCGACGGCATTGGCGATGATGGCCGCGCTCTGTTTTTCCCGGTACGGGGCGGTTGTGCTGGCAAAGTAAAGACCGTCCGGCTGCACGGCCCCGCCCTGCAGACATTCCCGTGCGGCGGCCACCGCCATGGTGACCGCATCCTCGTCGTAACCGGCGACGGCTTTTTCTCCCCCCATGGCGCGCGTGCCCCACATTCCGGCGATCTCCTCACGCGGCAACCTGTAGATGGGGATGTAGGCGCCTATTGCTGTGATACCGGCCATCTTTGACCTCCCTTATGATACCGGCGAACCATTTGCGCGAAGCATTTTCGGTACGCGGTCAGGTGCGGATGAGCGATTAAGCTTCTTTGAGACATCTCTTTTTCAGTTCTTTATTTCGGTTTTCTGTTGGTGATACATCCGGGCCGCCACCGCCGTGGCCGCAAGAGCGGCGATTCTGCTTTTTGGCAAAGCGTTGCCGGGCAACCGGTCGGACAGCGTCTGCTGATGTGCCGGAATCGCCTGCATATCCTCCATCAGGCCATTTTCTTCTTCGATAAAATGGGTCCCGATGGCTCCCTGAATAAAGCGCGGGTTTTCCATCACCGCCCTGTGAAAGGGCATATTGGTACAGGTCCCTGTTATCACATACTCATAGAGCGCCCTGCGCATTCGATTGATGGCTTCATCGCGATCCCGGCCCCAGGCAATCAGTTTGGATATCATGGAATCGTAATGGGGGGTGACGGCGGCCCCCGCATAAACGCCGCTATCCACGCGAATACCGGTCCCTCCGGGTTGATGATATCCCCGGAGCTTACCCGGCGTAGGAATAAAATCGTTTAACGGATCTTCAGCGTTGATCCGGCATTCGATGGCACTGCCGGACAGGCGGATCTCCTCCTGGGCAACGCTCAGGGGCAGTCCGGAAGCGATACGGATTTGCTCCGTGACGATATCCACACCGGTGACCATCTCGGTTACCGGATGCTCCACCTGGACCCGTGCATTGACTTCAAGAAAGTAGAATTTTCCTTCAGAAAACAGAAATTCCACCGTCCCGGCTCCCTCATAACCCGCAGATCCGAGGGCATGCGCCACCAAATCACCCATTTGTGACCGCTCCAGGGGCGTTACCGCCGGAGAGGGGGATTCTTCGATCAGCTTCTGGTGCCTGCGCTGGATGGAACATTCGCGTTCGCCCAGATGAATGGCATTTCCCCTGTTGTCGACCAAAACCTGGAACTCGATGTGGCGCGGATTGGGAAGGTATTTTTCGATGTAGACATCGCCAACACCAAAGGTATTGGCGGCAATGGTGCGGGTGGCTTCGAGGGCGTTGGCCAATTCCTCATCATCGGAAACAACGGTCATGCCGATACCGCCGCCGCCGCCCGATGGTTTAATGATGACCGGGTAACCGATTTTGGCGGCCAGAGCCCGGGCATCACCGGGATCCGATACACAGCCATCGGTACCCGGGACTACGGGGACTCCGGCCTGGGCCATGACGGCGCGCGCTGCCACCTTGTCCCCCATCAAGGCAATCACCTCACTGGACGGACCGATGAATTTAATGCCCGCCGTTTCGCAAGCCGCGGCAAATTCGGCGTTTTCCGCCAAAAAACCGTAGCCGGGGTGAATCGCGTCGGCGCCGGTCTGCAAGGCCGTCTCGATGATCCGGTCGATCTTCAGATAGCTTTGCGACGCAGGCGCGGGCCCGATGCAATGGGCCTCCTCGGCATAATGGACAAAAAGCGCATCCTGGTCGGCTTCGGAGTAGACCGCAATGCTGGAAATGCCCAGTTCGCGACAGGCCCGCATTACGCGGACGGCGATTTCTCCTCGATTGGCGATTAATATTTTTTTCAGCATCTTATTCCACGACCATCAGGATATCATCAACATCGACCATGGCGTTGGCCGTGACGCATACCTCCTTGACCACACCGCCGTGCGGTGCCAGGTAGGTTCGCATCATTTTCATGGCTTCGATCACGGCTACCGGATCCCCTTTCTGGATTTGGTCCCCCACCTTGACATCGATGGAAACCACCAACCCGGCCATATCGGTAACCATGGCACCTGTGGGCAATTTATTCGGCATGGGGTTTTTCTGGAGCGCCTGACGATTTTCCCCGTTCCGGTCGGCGGCCATACCATCCCATATCGGCGACACCTTGACGTCGAACTGTTCGCCATCCACCTCTACGCTGAATTCTGTTGGAATAGCGTCCATTGGAACCGCGGGCGCCGAGGCTTTGGCGACCGGCGTTGGCATCTTCACCGGCCTGGCCGACAGGTTCTCTCTTTTGTATCCGGGAATCAGAATGGTGAGCAACAGATCGTCGTCATCCAGATCCGGCCCGACGTCACTGCGGATCTTTTCAATGGCGTCGTCATACCCTTTCGGTTTCCAACCCCTTAATTCCTGCGTTTGGGGCAATTGTTCGATCCGCTCCATGACCTTTGCGTCCACCGGTGCATTGAGTTTGCCATAGAGCCCCAAAGCGTATTTAATCACTTCATCGGGAATTCTTTCATACCGTTTCCCGGAAACGATATTCTCCATGGCCTGGACTCCCACAATCTGTGAAAAAGGGGTCGCCATCACGGGGTACCCCAGTTCCTTGCGGACCTGGATGACCTCGTTGAGAATTTCCGGAGTGCGGTCTTCCATCCCCACTTCGCGGAGCTGGCGGGTGAGATTGGAAATCATGCCGCCGGGTACCTGATGCTCGAAATGAAACAGGTCATATTCCAGGGGCGTTCCCAGCGGCAATCCTTCCTTTAGGGCGATTTGCCTGAAATGCTCGGAAACGGCCTCCAGGGCATCTTCGTCCAAGTCGGCCGTAAAGCCCAAATGCCGCGCGTTTTTCAGGATCGTCCGGGTAGAAGGCAACGAACTGCCGTTGGCCAGGGGGGCGACCGCCGTATGGACCGTCGTGACCCCCTCCTGAATCGCTTCCAGGTAGCATTGGGTCGCCAGCCCGGAATTGCAATGGCCGTGAAATTCAAGGGGAATGCCATCGCAATGGCGTCGAATGTTTTTGATGAATTCCCGGGTATGTCGGGGATTCATCACCCCGGATGCATCTTCGATCATGATGCGATCGACAAATTCCCTGGTCTCGGCGATCAATTGGGTTTTTCGGGCCCAGTGCTCCGTCGTATGGACAGGGCTGATCGAGTACATCAAGGAGGTCACCACTTCGGCGCCTTCGGCTTTGGCGATTTTGGCAAAATGAACGAATTTGTCCAGATCATCCTGATAATCGCAAACCCAGAAGCTTTTAATGCCGTTGGCCACCGAGCGCTTGATCCACAGCGCAATGACCTCGAGGGGTGTACTCAGATCAAAGGATGAAAGGCTGCCGATCTGGTAGGATCCGCGAATGGGCGTTTTCTTGATTAATGTCGAAAGCTGCCGGATGCGCTCCCAGGGATTTTCGCCAAGATTGCGGACCTGTACCTTAAAGGCCTGGGATCCGACGGTCGCAATGTTGCGGTAGCCCACCTGATCCATTGTTGCCGCAATGGGGGTGATCATGTCGGTTCGCATCATCAATCCCCACAAACTCTGTTGTGCATCGCGTATGGTTTGATCGACAAATTGAATTTTATTACTCACGGAAAGAGATCCTCTCTCTGCTCTGATTATGATTCATAATTTTTTTCAGGTTAACACACTACTTAAAATTTAGTTGCTTTTGTCTTTTCTATTTTATTAGTTCCAAACCGCTTGACAGGGAATACCGATTAGCTAATACTTGTATTAGTAATTCATGAAAAATGTGTGGTGTCGGTAACTTACAAAAATACTTGAATAGAAAAAATGGGACGTTTTCAACTCAATCTGCATCATATCATCTCTTTTTATGCGCTGGCCAAGGAACAAAGCTTCAGCCAGGCTGCTGAACGTTTGGCCATTTCTCAGCCGGCAGTCACCCAGCATGTTCGCGGCCTGGAAACACAATTCGGCCTGAAACTGGTCATCATGAAAAAACAGCGGGTCTATCTCACCAAGGCCGGCGAAAAGCTGGTTGCTTATGCGGAGGAGCTGTTTAACCAGGCTGTATTAACGGAAAAATTCCTAAAAAGCTATCGCCTCAAACATCTCGCCATCGGAATAGCGGGTGGGTTGACCTTTTTCTTGACGAATCTGATCGACCATTTCAAAGAAATTCATCCTTCCATTAAAGTCACTATCCGGGAAGGATCATCCAAAACCTTAGTTGAAGAATTGCTGAACTACCAGCACGATGTTTGTTTTACCGGTATGATCGTGCGTAAAAGCACGAAACTTCGCAGCTTTCGAGTCGATTCGGATGAACAAATGGTTTTTGTGGCCAGTCCCGAGGATTCGCTATGCGGGGAGGCACCCGCAAAATGGAAACAGTTGGCGTCCCACCCGCTCATCATTCAAGCGGAAGGTTCTGCGGGGCGGGAGATTGTGCGATTCGAATTTAAAAGAAGAGGGCTGAAGCCTACGATTGGCGCGGAAGTCAACAATATTGAACTCGCCAAAGAACTTGCCAAACAAAATAAGGGCGTTGCCCTGATGTTCGAACCCAATGTCCGTCGAGATGTGGATAGAGGTGAATTGAAAATTATCCCGGTCGAAGATGGCGAAATCAGAATGGGTGGATTCTATGTCGTGACCAACCGCGAAGCCCAGCGCTCTCGTTCCGTGAAATCCTTTCTTGCAGTGACGAAGGAGTATTTCAGGAACAATTTTCATGGGTTGTCTGCTGAATATACGCCTGAAGCGTGGATGCGATAGACGTTCGCTGCTCCTTCGCTGCGTCTAAGGGACACTAAAATTCGCTGCTGACATGGCGCAAACCACCCCCTGGAGGCACCTCCTGCAAAGTAATGACGACAGCCGAAAGTGGAGTTCGCTATTTCAATCCAGCAAGTGCAACAAGTTTTTTCAAATCCAAAAAAGTTCATAAATTACTGTCAATATACATTTTTCGTGAATCACTAATACAAATATTAGCGAATCGGTATTCCCCACCTTGTCAGATAAAGCTTATACAAGATTATCATAGATGATATCAAGCAGTTGGGAGGATAGCATGAGTGGAGCAACGGAAAAACTTTCGGTGATCGAGCGGCAGGACGCCTTCCTGGATGAATGGGTTGCCGCCGAAGGGATCGACTTTGCCAACGCGGAAGACAAGGCCGCCTACCAGGAGCGCGCCGGGCTTGTGGCGGCCGCCGTAAAAATCGATCCGGCCATCCAGCGCGTACCGGTCATGCCGTTGGGCGTTTTTGCCCCCACCATGCTGGCGGGGATGTCGGGACATCAGGCCATGTATGATCCCGCAGCCGCGGGCCAGGCCAACCTGGACTATTGCATGACCTACCAGCCGGACATTGCCGCGTCGGCCCCCCTGCTGATGTACGGTCCGGCCCTGGAGACACTGAATTACCAATTGTACAAATGGCCGGGCCATGGCGTGGCCGAACACCTGTCCTACCAGTTCCATGAAAAAGAGTACATGCAGGCCGACGAGTATGACCATTTGATCAGCGATCCCACCGATTTCTGGCTGCGTTCCTGGATGCCGAAAACCATTGGTGCCCTGGCGCCTTTGGCCAATATTCCGCCGGTCTACGGGGCCATGGAAATGCCCATGCTGGGGTCCTGGCTCGTCGCCCTGGGCAGCCCGCCGGTACAGTCGGCCTTGAAGGCCTTGATGCAGGCCGGCAAGCAGTGCTTCGACTGGATCAATACCCTGGGGCCTTTCTTGAACAAGATCAAGGCGGCGGGGTTCCCCTTTGGAGCGGGCGGCGCCACCAAGGCGCCGTTTGACACGCTCAGCGACTCTTTCCGCGGCACCAACGGTACAATGATGGACCTTTTCCGCAGGCCCGAAAAGGTTGTGGAGGCTGCGCAGCGCCTGGTCCGGCCCATGGTTGAATTCGGGGTCGGCGGGGCGATGGCCAACCGCAATCCCCTTGTATTCATCCCTTTGCACAAGGGCGCCGACGGCTTCATGTCCGATGAGCAGTTCGCCAAGTTCTACTGGCCAACGCTCAAAGCGGTCATGTACGGCCTGGCCGAGG
>JASFER010000226.1:0-10377 GCA_050124755.1 Desulfobacteraceae bacterium | reverse complement strand
GATAATGGAAAAAACAAATGGTGAAGTTAAAGAAGCACCCTTTGAAGAGGGTGATGATTCAGGCTCATGATCGACTATTGCCCATCCAGAAATGGAATGGCACTGACTGATTGAGCGACAACTCCCATTGGAATTGGACGGTTCGACGCGTGATGGATTTAAAATCATATTTAAATGATCAAAGAGCGATCATTGACAGAGCGTTAGAGCGGTATATTGAAAGCAGATGCTCGTCCGGGTATCTGTATGATCCCGTTCAATATACAATCATGGCCGGAGGAAAAAGACTGCGGCCCGTTTTATGCCTTGCAGCGGCCAAGGCGGTCGGCGGACAGATACACAAGGCTATACCGGCTGCATGCGCCATTGAAATGATACACACCTACTCCCTTATTCATGATGATCTGCCGGCCCTTGACAACGATGATTTACGCCGCGGACAATCCACATGTCATGTCAAATTTGATGAAGCATCGGCCATATTGTGTGGGGATGCGCTGCTTAACATGGCTTTTGAAATATTGAGTGAAGCGGGGATCGCCGCGGATTCGGATCAGTCAAAGGTCTGGCTGAATGTGATCGACACGATCGGCAAGGCTTCGGGTTGCAAAGGCATGATAGAAGGACAGGCCCGCGACCTGGCCTATGAGGGAACCAAAATAAGCCAGGCTGATCTGCAGGCCATGCACGAATTGAAAACAGGAGCGCTAATCAGGGCCTCGGTCCGCAGTGGTGCCCTGCTGGGCGGTGGATCTGAAAAGCAGTTACACCATCTCGACCAGTATGCCAATGATATCGGACTGGCGTTTCAAGTGGTGGATGACATATTGAATATTACCGGAGATCCTGAAAAAATGGGCAAAGCGGTGGGAACGGATGCCGAGCGCCGGAAAAACACCTATCCGGCCCTGTTGGGGTTGGAAGCATCTCGGCAATATGCCGCTTCACTGATCGATAGCGCCTTGCAGGCCCTGGCCATATTTGATAACACTGTTGATCCGTTGAGAGCCATTGCCACATATATTGTTCAGCGCAACCGTTAAAAGGTAGAATCCACAGTGGGACTGATAGATCGCATTTCATCACCTGCCGACTTAAAACAGCTATCCAAGCAGCAACTCCCTACCCTTGCCTCAGAGATGCGAGAAAAAATCGTCAACGTGGTTTCCAAATCCGGCGGTCATCTGGCATCGAGTTTGGGGGCCGTGGAGTTGGCCATTGCCATTCACTATGTTTTTGATGCGCCCGATGACAAGGTGATTTGGGATGTAGGACACCAGGCCTATGCGCACAAACTGATCACCGGCCGGGCCGACCGGTTTGATACGCTACGCCAATATGGCGGTATCTCCGGTTTTACCAAACGCAGCGAAAGCCCATACGACACCATGACCACCGGTCATAGCAGCACCTCCATCTCTGCATCTTTGGGAATCGCTTGTGCCAATCAGCTGAACAATAAACCATCAAAAGTGGTTGCCGTGATTGGAGACGGTTCCATGACCGCTGGTTTGGCTTACGAGGCCCTCAATCAAGCCGGAGACTTACAAAAGGACCTCATTGTCATTCTGAATGATAACGATATGTCCATCTCTCCCAATGTGGGGGCACTATCCTCTCTGTTGAGCCGCACTTTTTCAGGTCAGCGGCTGCAAAATTGGCGTAAGGAATTCGGTGAATTTCTAAGATCCCTGCCGAAAATAGGCGATAACATCTACCAATGGGCCAAGCGTTCCGAAGAGTCTTTAAAAACTTTCATGACGCCAGGCATGCTCTTTGAGGCTTTTAATTTCGATTATTTCGGTCCCATCAACGGTCACAATCTCAATCATCTCATATCTATTTTAAGTAATATCAAAAAATTATCCGATCCGGTGCTTCTGCATGTCACCACCACCAAGGGGAAGGGCTACCCTCAGGCGGAAAAAAATCCGGTTTATTTTCACGGCGTTGGATGTTTCGATGTTAAAACCGGCAATAGCACGGCAACCGAATGTTCGAGTCCTACTTATACCAAGATCTTCGGCGATTTCATGATAGAGTTGGCCCGACAAAATGACAAGATTGTTGCGGTTACCGCCGCTATGCCGGAGGGAACCGGACTTTCGGCTTTTGCTGAACGATTCCCCAATCGTTTTTTTGATGTGGGCATTGCCGAGCAACACGGGGTAACCTTTGCCGCCGGCCTGGCCACCGAAGGATTTCGTCCGGTGGTCGCTATCTATTCGACCTTCTTACAGCGGGCCTACGACCAGATCATTCACGATGTGTGTATCGAAAGCTTACCGGTTATCTTTGCCATTGATCGCGGTGGGCTTGTAGGCGAAGACGGCCCGACCCATCATGGTCAATTTGACCTGACCTTTCTACGGTCTCTGCCCAATATGATCCTGATGTCACCCAAGGACGAGAACGAGCTGCGACGGATGTTGGTGACGGCTCTGAAGCACAACGGCCCCGTGGCCATACGCTACCCTCGCGGCATTGCGGTAGGTGTCGCCATCGATCCGGAGCCTGAAGCCATCCCCCTTGGCAAGGCCGAAGTGCTTTGCCAAGGTGAAGACTTGCTTATTCTGGCCATCGGACAAACGGTTGAGCCGAGTATAAGGGCCTGTCAAATACTGAAAAAACAAGGCATTTCCAGCACGGTGGTCAACTGCCGCTTTGTTAAGCCATTGGATTCTGGTTTAATTAGTGCGCTGTCCAAAAAAATTCCCAGAATCCTCACCGTTGAAGAAAATGTACTGGAAGGCGGCTTTGGCAGTGCCGTTTTGGAGTTGCTGGCCGATCAGCCGGCGGGAGCTGTGGTTAAGCGCATTGGTTTGCCTGACCGGTTTATCGAGCATGGCAGCGTCTCGATTTTGCGTGAAAAATACGGCTTGAACGTTGACGGTATCGTATCTGCCGCCCATAAACTGATAGAAAACGACAAGGCGGATCATCACTCCCCCGAACCCGCACCGGCTGAACATATGGCTGTGGAATGATTGATTATTCATGCCGCCTAAAAAACGCCTAGATTTGCTCCTCGTTGAAATAGGCTTGGCCGACAGTCGGCAACATGCCCGTTCGCTGATCATGGCCGGCAATGTATTGGTGGATACACTCAGGGTGGATAAACCCGGTACCCAGATCAATACGGCATCAAAAGTAGCGATCAAAGGCGATCTGATGCCGTACGTGAGCCGCGGAGGCCTCAAACTGGAAGCCGCACTACAGGAAACCGGACTGTCGGTGACCAACCGCATTTGCATGGATGTGGGCGCTTCAACAGGCGGATTCACCGACTGTCTCCTTCAGCACGGTGCCGCCAAGGTATATGCCGTGGATGTCGGCTATGGTCAATTGGCATGGAAACTCAGGCAGGATAGCCGTGTGGTTGCCATCGAGCGGACCAACGTTCGGCATATGGCACATAGCGACATTCCAGAACCCGTTGACCTCGTCACCATTGACACCTCCTTTATCTCTTTGAGGATCGTGGTTCCGGCTGTATTGAAATTCATGAAACCCAACGCGGAAATTCTGGCGTTGATTAAACCGCAGTTCGAGGTGGGTAAAGGCAACGTCGGAAAAGGTGGTGTGGTCAGGGATTCAAAACTGCGCGAAAACATCATTGTTGAATTGACGCAATTCTTCTGTGAACAGAAACTGGAATGCGGTCCCACGGTCCCCTCCCCTATTCTCGGTCCTAAAGGCAACCAGGAGTACATCATCCTTCTTTCTAAACCCTGACGCTGCATAAATCTGGAGCCCTCCGGCTTTTGCAACATCAGGGCATCGCTGATTCTGTTTTATAATCAAGGTTTTTGGGGTTGATTTTTTCCTGTCGTATGTATATCAATACCGGATTTAGCAGGCTTTGCCCCATCCGCTCAAAAGACCACATAGAGAGGAGCAAGAGTGATAAAAAATGGCAGATAAATTAAGAAATATTGCCCTGATCGCCCATGGTGGCGCAGGCAAGACGTCGTTGGCAGAGGCGATGCTGTTTAATGCGGGCGTCACCACACGGCTGGGACGCACGGAAGAAGGCAATACATTCATGGATTATGAGCCTGAAGAGCTCAAGCGCCAGACCAGTATCAGCACCAGCTTTGCACAAGTACCGTGGAAAAAGCATACCATCAGCATTATTGATACACCAGGAGATCAGAATTTTTTTACGGACACAAAACTCTGTATGTATGCCGCCGATACCTGCGTTGTGGTTGTGGATGCCATTGACGGCGTCAAAGTTCAGACCGAACAAGCCTGGGAATTCGCTGCCAATGATAAATTGCCCTTAGCCATTTTTATCAATAAACTCGATCGGGAGAGAGCGGACTTTCGGCAAGCCCTGCAGGACTGCCAGGAATCGTTCGGCGCACCCAAACCGATCATCGTACAGCTACCCATCGGGTCCGAGGCGGACTTCAAAGGTATCGTTGATTTGATCAGCATGAAGGCCTATACCTACGATGACAAGGGAAAATCATCGACCATCGATATACCCGCCGACATGCAGGATGATGTCGAGACCGAACGCGAGGCGTTTATCGAAAATGTGGCGGAGGCAGACGACGCCCTTATCGAAAAATACCTGGAGGGCGAGCCCCTCACCGATGACGAACTCAAAGCCGCACTGCGCAAAGGCATCATGGAACGTACGTTCGTACCGGTGCTGTGCGGATCGGCCGCAAAAAATATCGGTGTGGACAAGCTGATGGATTTCGCAGCCGGTTGTCTGCCCACCCCCCTTGAGCGTCGCCCTTTCATGGCCAATAATGCCGCCGACAACAGTGAAATCGAACAGGCATCCAATCCGGATGCACCTTTCTCCGCCTTTGTTTTTAAAACCGTGGCGGATCCCTACGCCGGCCGCCTTTCCATATTCCGTGTGGTGAGCGGCAAACTGGGCGGAGACGGCACCTTCTATAACAGCACCAAGCAAACCAAAGAGCGGTTCAACCAGTTGCTGACCATTATGGGCAAAGAGCAAAAACCGGCCAATGGAGCCGGGCCGGGATCTATTGTTGCCGTCGCAAAACTCAAAGAGACCACCACCGGCGACACCCTGTGCGACGATAGTGCCAAAATCGAATTTAAAATGCCTCAGCCGCTGCCCACTTTGATCACCTTTGCATTGGAAGCCAAATCCAAAGGGGATGAAGATAAAATATTTTCTTCTCTCACACGGCTTCTCGAAGAAGATCAGGGACTTAAGGTTGACCGTAACGCCGAAACCAAAGAAATATTACTCTCCGGTGCCGGACAGGTGCACATTGAAAGTGCCGTTGAAAAGATCAAGCGCAAATTCAATGTGGAAGTTCTCCTGAAAACACCCAAGGTCCCCTACCGGGAAACCATCAAAAAGAAGATTCGCGTTCAGGGTAAACATAAAAAACAGACCGGTGGTCACGGTCAGTTTGGCGACTGTTGGGTCCAATTCGAGCCCCTGCCCCGTGGCAAAGGCTTCGAGTTTGTGGATGCCATTGTGGGCGGCGCCATCCCCAAGACCTATATCCCGGCCGTTGAAAAGGGCATTGTTGAAGCGGCCCAAAAGGGAGTGCTGGCCGGTTTTCCATGCGTTGATTTTAAGGCAACCCTGGACGACGGTTCATTCCATGCCGTTGACAGTTCTGAAATGGCCTTTAAGATCGCCGGCTCTTTGGCCTACCGCAAAGCGGCTCAGGATGCCAAACCGGTCTTGCTTGAACCCATCATGAAAATGCAGATCACCACCCCGGATGAATTTATGGGTGATATTATGGGCGACCTCAACGGCCGACGCGGCCGCGTGCTGGGCATGGATGCGGAGGGCAAATATCAGGTGATCAATGCCGAAGTCCCCATGGCCGAAGTCTTAACCTACGCTCCCGATCTCAGATCCATGACCGGTGGTCGCGGTATTTTCAGTATGGAATTCTTGCGTTATGATGAGGTGCCGGCCCAGTTGTCCGAGAAGGTCATCGAGGCCATCAAAAGCGAAGAGGCGGAATAACCCCTTCAAAAAGGTCATCAAAATAGAGCCAAAGGCCGATTCATCCGTGATACGGTGAATCGGCCTTTTTTATTTTATGATGGAAACGGGTCCGTTAAAAGTGGAGTCCTGCAAATACCAACAGATGGGTACCGCCGGCTTCGCCATCCACACCGTACAAGGTGACCTCTGCCTGGGAGTAGCGCAGATCCACACCGATATTGATACGCTCTGCAAAAGTAAAGACCGCGCCGCCGCCCAGCCAGAATCCCACTTCACTGTCATCGTCGGAAACGCCAACGCCGGCATACGATCCGGAATATTCGGCGGAAATGTATGCCAGGCCGCCGCCGACATAGGGTTTGAACTGAGGCGTAACCGGGAAATATTTTCGAACCCCCAGATTGAATTCCTGGGTCTCCCCTTCTATATCCACGCCGTAATAGTCACCGTCATCGTCGGAGAACAACAAATCCAGGGCAATGGAAATGGGCCAGTTATCATTTGCCTTGAAGTCGAACATGATGCCGTATTCTCTTTGATCCTCAACCGGTTCCCAGTCGTCGTCGTCAAGGTTTTTCTGACCGTACATGACGTTCACATTTCCCCCTGCCCAGGCAGCGCCATTGAACGCCGCCAGAGTCACGAATACCATCAAAAAAACAACTACCAAACTTCTTCCATTCACTTTTAACTCCTTTCTCATTATAAATGACATTGAAAGACTATTTTGAGATGTTTTGCGAATTGATCTAATTGGCTTCCGTTCTTTAGATAAGTTGCCGCCTTTTTTAGCGGATATCAGCTGAGGTGTCAAAACAAAAAGGGATTGCCCAATTGCGCTTAATCAATCTTATAGAAGCGGTTACAGAGACAAACCGCAGTGATGCCTTGCGCTGTCATCAAGCATGGCAGCCAAGCCGCCTTTGGCGTCGGGCGAAAACCCGACGCTGCGGGTCCATACCTGATCATCCTCCATGCACAGATAGGCGGTGGTGCCTGGTGCCAATTCATGAATCCATTCAACCATGGCGCGGTATAGACGGATACGCAGAGGCTTGAAATAGCGCATTTTTCCATCAAGGCCGGGTATGAATTCGCCGTAGATGATGTTGGAGTCGGAAAAGCGTTTTTCGATGACGGATTTCAATGCCGGCATATACCGAAAAGTGCCCAGGCTGATCCAAACCACTGAATCTGCCGAAATGTTTTTAAACAGTGTTTCCAGAACCTTCCGGTATTGCTCCTCGCAGCCGGGATAGATGACCATGGGATCAAAATGAAAAGCCAGTGGGTATCCCCATGATTGGCATTGAACGGCTGCTCTTATGCGCGCATCCAGGGATGCCGTACCCCGTTCCTGACCGGCAATAATGGCTGGTGTGTTCAAAGACCACGACACGATCGTTTTTCTATTATGTCTCAGGTTTTTAAGCTGCCCGATGTCCGTTGTCTTGGTTTTAATTTCCAGCACGCTATGGGATTGCAAAGCGAACCGGAGGACGAGATCATGCGTCAAACCGGACCAGCGTTCCCAAATGAGACTGTCGGTATATTCTCCTGTGCCAATCCTTCTGATTTTTGGCTCTTGAAGCACCAGATCCAACTCGCCCATCAGATCGTCATGGTTGACGAAATACTGCAAAACCGGCGGATGGAAATAGCTTTGCAAGATGCAGTAGGCGCAATCCATTGTGCAATAGGTGCCGATGTGCAGGATCTCATAATCACAGCAGGTATAGGTCTTGGTACCGGGGCAGCTTTTGATGAATGCGCCTTTATTGCGCGTTAACAAGAGAGTCTGTTTTGCCTTTCCCCAAGGATCGGGGTCGGATTTGACGGCATCATAAAGGGCGCCGGTGTCGGATAGGATTTCAGGCTTCAAGCCGATGCGCTGTATGAACTGGATAGTGGCGGAGAGTTCAGCAACCTGCTGGTCTACATACAGATGTTTTATTTGCATAGATACGCGTTGACCGTTTTTATGATGTTTATGCGCCGAAATCTTAGGCTTACAGGAGTTTTTTTGGAAAAGCGCATTAAATAAAGCGAGCGATGATTGGAAGCAAAAGAATGAGCAAAATAATCAGTATCCCCGGCAAAGAAAAATAGGCACGATGCCAAGGCAGTCGTGCCCGTTTGGCTTTTTTGTATTCGGCCAAATACCAATTTCCTAATATTACTGCGGCGATGAGTACTGAAAGATATTGCAGGTTTTTAACAAACAAAACGATACCCTAACAAAATGGAATATCGAATATCGAACAAGGAACCGCAGAATGTCGAAGTAAGGTATTCTGTCATTTTAACATCATAATGGCAGAGCGTGGCGATTCCATACTTGGATATTGGGCATTCCTTGTTCGATATTCTGCGGTTCGACTGCCTTACTTGATGAGCAATGCCATTCTCAAGGTAATGTGCATTTGGTCTTTCCAAGGCCAAAATTTAGCTATGATGAAGCCGTTATCAAACTCTTTTTCGAACAAGGTCTGTTCGAGCCGAATACCACCGGTATTGGCCGTCGTTTCCAAATCCTTCAAACTGGGTTCCTGACCTTTTGGTTTTGTAGGTTCTCCTAAAAAAGCGACCAATACGCGGTGCCACTCTTCTATCTCTTCATTGTGAAACACCAACTCGACGAAATCTTCTGAAATGCAGCGTTTCTCGCGAATCCTTAATTCACTACAGCAATCGATGATTTCCCGGAGTTCCATCAACCTATCCTCTTTCACAATTCCTCCAATGAAAGGCCCAAGCCATTCAAGCATGGCATTTTCGTGCTTTCAAATGCGAAATTATAAAGAATACCGATTGTGGTGTCAAAGTTTTTCATGGCATTGAAGCAAACATTCATCCTACAAATTTCGAAAAGCCGAACCTGTGAATACGCGAAAAACAAGATTGACATTCAAGGCGATATGTGCCGTTTCACGTGAAAACACATCCTATTGTATTTACAAAACGTTTACAGCACAATTTATGGGCTTATTATGATTGGCCGTAGAATTCTTCCGGGTACAATTCATCAAATTGAGGACCTTCTTCGCAAAAGGCGATGTGCTTACGAATTGCATTGCATAAGTCACATTTATTGATAAAACCACGTTTCCCCGGTCGATATGCAAATCGCTGTTGCGCCCACTGAGCCAATGATCGAATGCCGCCCATGGCAAGACGGGTCAGAATGGGATGATTCTCAATCGTTAACGGCTTTCCAAGATAAGTCATATCCATACCCAATCCGCTGCAGAGTCCGGGGATGTAGCGTTCTTTGAGATCAACATGAAAATGCTCGGTGGATGTCAGTTCAATCAGACAGTCCCGCGGACTCTGATCCACTACCTGGTTATAACTCAACAAAGGCATATGTGGACGGTAGGTGTTTAAAGATCTTCCCCCAAAGTGGATCCAGTACATGGATTTTATTTGATCTAAAACGCGCTTTTCCAGGAAAGGCTGAAATTCATCCAAGGTATGCGTTGTTTTCTCATTCAATTGAGATAATATGGGCATAAATTCCGCGATCCAAGGAATAATGTTCAGGCCAACGTTACGGGCGGCTTCTAAGACGCCTTTGGTTTTATATAAAGGTATATATTCGTTGTGAAAAGGACTGATTGACACCAGCAATGCATTCAAACCGGATTGTTTTAGACCCTTTAAAAGCGTCATGGCACTCGACAAATCCGAAAACCACGATGCATTGGTCTCAACATAATCAATACCTATACCGGACCGGTTGGCGCTTTCCATGATTTCCAGCAGTGAATCCGGTTTTAACATGGGCTCACCACCACCAATATGTACGCTGTAGCATCCGTTGCGTCGAATGTGGCTGAAAATGGTCAGCGCTTTTTCAGGAGACAGATAGGACTTGTCTCGTTTGGGGTGGCAATTATAAAGGCAGTGTTTGCATCGAGAAGTGCAATGGTAGTTGGTGATAACACCGCCGGATCTAAGTTTACGAATTTTCCATGGGCCCATATCGATATTCTTCTATTTTATCGGACCTATAACCCATAATAAGGATTTCAGATCTCTTGAGCATTTATCCAGTCATCAATCCAGGGTTTTAGGTTTTAAGTTTTAGGTTTTAGGCAAAGGATGGGGGCCTGTTCTATAGGGTCGTATGGCGCGCTCATGGCCTATGTCCAAAGGTATATCACCAACAGAGGCAGGTTCCTCAATAATTATAATAGATAGAATTCATTAACCTAAAACCTAAAACCTAAAACTTAAAACCTGAAACGTGCCAGGCGAATAAGATGCAGGCCGATTTTCCATGAACATTAAGTTTAACTCTCCATATCCGCAGGCACGCTTACTCAGGTGCGTCGATTTCTTGCAGACGATCAAGAATTAAACCAAAGAATTGGCTCCCCTCACGCCCTTGAAACAACCAGCCAAGATGT
>JASFER010000225.1:0-10440 GCA_050124755.1 Desulfobacteraceae bacterium | reverse complement strand
TGCCCAGGAGCTGTCCCAACTATCGGAGAGTCTCAAACAAATGGTGGATCAGTTTAAGGTATAACCTTTCTCAAATAACGGGAGTAGGCCAGGATACGCTTTTTTTAATTTTAATTTCGGGCTATCTTAAAAGCTTGAGCGGGATAGGACAAACCCCGCCCCATAATAAAAAAGCGCTTTTTAGGATGCAGGATCCGGGTTTATCCCCATAAGCGCTCAAACAAGGATATTTAGCAGGTTTTTAGGTTTCGCGAATACCACCTTCTGATCCGGCAGGGACAGAGCCCGACCCTTCTATGAAAACCCTCAAAGCGCCAGGGACCGGAGTGATTAGCGTAGGGCCGGCCTCTGCGCCGGCCGGGTCTAAAATCCGAATTAAAAAAATGCATGCGTTTTCTCCGTTTTTTCTATATATCAAGAAGTAAGTTCCAATCCTTGATTTTTGTAGAAACGCCGCCGGGGGGTGCCTCTATACCCGAGGGGGATATCACTTATGAAGCATAATAAAGTGTTACCTACCGGGTTTCGTAGCGGAAAGAATAAAAGGATTACAGTAAAAAATGGAAAGGCGCTATATCGTGCAGTCCTTTTATTATTGTTTGTTATCATGTGCTGGAGTGCGAGTATGGCGAAGTCCAGTGGAAAAGTGGCTATCAGGGAGATTCGCGAGGGAAACCTGTTGGTAAGGTTGGATCTTTCGACACAGATGCTTGGCCTTGATATTAAGGCGGACCGGGGCTGGGGAGAGCAGCGGGGAGAGGTTGAAGCGGATCTATATCCGACACTAAAAGGGATTCCCCACGCAATGGACTTCGTTTCGGCCTCAGTCCTGGCTGCAAAGGCCAAACAGTTCGATGACGGTTTGTATGCGGCTGTTGAGCTGCTTTGCCAACGGGGGACAAAGGACTTTATCAGCAAGCGTGAGATATTACGCCGGGTTTTGGAGACCCTGCGGGATCTCGAAGGAGAGGCTGGACTTGACGTCGAATCGCTGACATATTGCCGTGGATTCATCCATGCCGCAGCAAGCATCGGTGGCCAGCGGCTCAAAGAGACGCCGGCGGTCGAAAGGCTGTCTGAAAAAATCAGGTCAGATTTTATCCGCAAAGGAGAACTTCGTTCCAAGCCGATCGGCTTTTATACGTGGACGGAAGAACTGTCGCAGATCTTTCAACAGGATCGCCTGCTCCAGAAAGAGCTGACGCCGGCCGAAGCCCGCATTATGGCACGCGGTTTTTCGGAAGGAAAAGGTACGCTGAAACCTTACAGGGCTTACCTGTCCATGGTCGAGAAACTGACCAATCCATTTCCTCCGGAATATTGTCATCTGGCTGAATCTGCGAAAATCGGGCGGGCAAAATGTCAATTCAGCTTTTTCCCGCCGTCCCGGGCCCATGAAACCGAGCTTATCAAGCGGCTGTATGGAGACCGGCCGATTCCCCGGGGTTTCAGCCTCATAGATGCCATGATACAGAAAGTCCAGGCAGGTGAAATAGATCTTACACCGGGTGCTGACTCAGGCTGGTATGACCATCAGATCTATGCCCTCGGACCGTTTGTCCTCCCTGAAAGTATGCCTGAAGCGAAGAACCTGCGCTATGGCCAAAGATATAAGCAAGAACTCGTCGATCTATTCAAAGCCACACTGGCACTAACCCGCGAAACCCATATCAAGCAGCTGGAAATCCCCTTGGCAGGGGCTGCGGCTCCCAGCCCTGCCTTGAAGATATATCCAGAGCTTACGGTTGAACCCGTGGCGACCTTCTACCTGCGCCGCGCCCGTGCCTACCGTTTCGTTCGGGAATTGCTCAAATCTACCTTCGGCGAAGATGCGCTGATCGAGGCCCACCGTCAGACAGCTTCCATTGGAGCAAAAAAACCACTCTATCAGGAACTGTTGGATATGGAGGCGCTGTTCCATGGCGTGTATCTGATTGTTGCTGAGGAGATCGGTATGGAAGCGGCGCCCAATCTATGGGCGGGCGGCGTGAGGGGGAATAGAGCGGACAAGACCCTTGCCGGTAAGTGGCTTGGGGCGTGTGCGCATGACCCGGATGTGGGAACCGACAACCGGATGATGGTTCCGGTGTTCTATGACGTCCAACGTAAAAAGACCAAGGTCTGGGTGGTGATGGGTTACGCGGTCAAGCCATTATCCATCTGGTTCGAGCAGATACCGGAAGCCAGGGTCACCGATGCGCAAGGTCAACCTGCCACAGCCGAGCTCGAGTTTGAAGGCACAGAGAAATCCCTCGTCTATCCGGTGAGTGCAGAGCTATATGTGAGTAAATTACTCAACCGCAATGAGTTCCGTACCTTGTGCGACAGACATAAGACGCCGTCCGCAATTCTGAAAGCCGTTCTCTAAAATGTGTACAAATCTGTACACGGCTTAGTTCCTGCTTCACTGAGGCTGGTTTCACTCAAAGTTGCCTTTAAGCCAGAGCCTTCCTCTCCACAGGCTTGAAATCCGGTGGAACTCACCGTACTGAAAAGATTGATGGCGGCATTGAGATCACGGTCCATTTCGAGTCCGCAATCGCCGCATCTGAAAACACGATCACTTAAGGTCAGGCCGCCATTTATTTTGCCACACGTTGAACAGCGCTTTGACGATGGAAACCAACGGTCCGCTATTTCAATATGGTTGCCTCGCATGTGCGCTTTATAAATGAGTTGCCGGCGAAATTCGTGGAAACCCATATCGGCAATTGCCCGTGCCAGATACCGATGCTTCAGCATATCCTTTACGTCGAGGTCCTCAATAGCAATAGCACCATAATTGCCCGTCAAATAGGAAGTGAGTTTGTGAAGCCCATCTTGCCGGATACTGGCAATACGATAATGCAGACGGGCAACTTTCATCCGGGCTTTGTATCGATTACGCGAACCTTTTTGCTTGCGGGATAATTGACGCTGAAACTTTTTTAACTTCTTGAGCAGCTTTTTCAGCGGCTTGGGGCCGTCTATCTCCATTATCCAGGCGCCATCAAATAGCGTTGCCAGTCTTTTTACGCCAAGATCAACACCGACCCCTGCTTGGTTTTCACAGGCCACCGGTGGCTGATCCAATTCAACATTCAGGCTGACAAACCATTTGTCGGCCGTTCTGGAAATCGTTGCCGAAATTACTTTTCCGCTGAAACGCAGGGCCTCACGCATCCGGACCCAGCCTAACTTCGGGATATGGATTTTGCTTTCATCTAACTTTATGTGATCGGTGCCTATATAAAAACGGTCGTGTACGCCTTTTTTCTTAAATTGCGGATAGTTTGATTGGTTGTTGAAAAAACGGCGAAAAGCCGTTTGTAAGAAAATAAAAGGCTGCTGGCTGGCGTACTTGGTGACATTGTATGTCCAGGGAAATTCTATCGGCTTGATGGCGTTGAATTGTTTCTTCAGATCAAGACCATTGGGTTTCTTGCCTGCTTCATATTGTTTTTTCCATTCAGCCAGCGCCCAATTCCAGGTGAAACGGGCCACACCGCATGCCTGCCGGAAGTAGTTTTCCTGTTTGCAAGTCGGATCAAGCCGGATTTTATGGGTAAGCGTGATGGCAGACATGGTTTATTCTACGAATACCTTGGCAGCTTCAACCAGTTTTTTGTTTTTGTGACTCCGGGCACCATACAAGCGGGCAGAAAAAACGGTTATTATTTCCAGGACATCCTGGGCAAGTTCTTCTTCAAAAGAGACCTCATCGCCCTGGTTGATAATGACAACTTCAACTTGATGTGCTTCACATAAAGAAAAAACGAGTTCCGCGCCAAAACGCAGCAACCGATCCTTATGTGTTAAAACCAAACGTTTTATTTGTCTGTTGACGATAAGATCAAGCAGACGTTTCAGTCCACGTTTACGATAATTCATGCCTGAGCCAAGGTCCTGAATTATCTCAAAGTTCCACCCTTTAGCAGAGCAGTATAATTTGAGGCGCTCAGCTTGCCGGCTCAAATCGTTTTTTTGATCATGACTAGATACTCTAGCGTATCCTATTGTCAGATCGGTTTCAATATCCTGAAGGCCAAGCAGCCTGTCAATATCGTAGTATCTTGTGCCGCCCTCACTTTTTCGATCCGGTGCTAATTCGCCTTTGCGTTCCCATCTACGCAGCGTCTGTACAGTGACTCCTAAAATTTTGGCGGCTTCGCCTATTTTTATATATCTGCTCATTTGAACATATAATATCAGATATTATCAGATTATACAACACTGTTGTTACCCCCGCCGGCAATGGATCTTGGGCATGCCGAAAAGGCTGCGGATCTATTTTATGTACGATCCCAAGCTGTTGGTCAAACTGAGTTGATGCGCCTGGAAGGTTTTGAGCACCTGTGTTTCCGTTGGGCCTCGAAGCCTGTTTCATTCAAGTACGGTTGTGGCTCAATTTTTGTGTTTTTCTGCCGATATTATCTCTATTGATCATCAGACCAAAACCGGACTGACTGATCCACAACATCAGCACGGTGCGCGTTGATGGCGCAATTTGGGAGAAATCACATGTTTTTTCGGTTTAATAGAATCTGGATGACACTGTTCGTAGCGGTGGTTTTGGGAGCGTCATCATCCAACGCCCAAAACCTGACAATGGCCACAGGGGAGTGGATACCGTTCACCTCGGCCAGCATGGCACACTTCGGTGAATTCACCAAAAGCGTCACCATCGTTTTAAACGAAATGGGGGCCGAACCCGACTATCGGTTTTATCCTTGGGGGCGATGCTTCGACTCGGTGGAAAAAGGCCGGGTCTGGGCAGCCTTTCCCTATTCCTACACCGTGGAGCGGGCAAAAAAGGTTTGGTATTCGGATAAGCTATCGTGTTCGAAAACGGTATTTTTCTACTATAATGGGGAGGGGCCGCCGCGGGAATATCACTTCGAGCGCCTCGAGGACTTGAAACCCTACCGTATAGGCGGTGTTACCGGATATTTTTATGAAGAATCGTTCAAGAACGCAGGCCTGCTGGTCGACTACGTCAACAAGGAAATTAACGCCATGGAGAAGCTCAAAATGGGCAGGATCGATCTGATGCCTGTGAACGAACGGGTGGGATGGCGTCTTATCAAGACACACTTTCCCGACGACGCGCACAAGTTCAAAACCCTTGCCAAACCATTGGACGTTACCCACCTGCGCCTGATTGTGTCAAAGGACTATCCCGGATCGAAAAACCTGCTCCAACGTTTCAACAATGCTTTACAACGTTGCATTCATAAAGGGCTCATAAAAATCGAGACGTGTAAATGAGTTTGCTGGATTCCACAATGATACGCCACAAAAAACGCTCCATATCGAAAAATCTGACCATCAGCCTGATTTTTGTTATCGTCTTCATCTCGTCGGCATTTATTTCTATTTATTACTTCCAGCTGTCCAACCGTGAGAAGGCCAGACTCGAACACACGGCCGATGAATACATCAATTCCATAGCCAGCACCCTGGAGGTTCCTCTGTGGGATCTCGACCGGGAAAACATGACCACCGTGTGCAACTTTTACTATCAAAACAACCCGGTGGTCGCACTCAAGCTGGTCGGCGTGTCCGGGGAGGTGATGTACGACCATAAAAATCCGGCAACCGTCGATGAGACGGACCTGATCGCGCGTTCGAGGGAGATTTTTCACAACAGGGAGCTCATCGGCAACGTCACCATGGCTTTGAGTCCTTTGCATTCCAAAGAAGCCAAGCTGGAACTTTTGAAAGCCTCATTGGCCGCTCTGCTCGTTTCGGTTGTCGGGTTGCTTTTCTCGACCGGGTTTCTGTTAAAGAAATACCTGCGCGAACCCATGCGTTTTCTGAGTACGATCGCCCAGTCGTATTCCAAGGGCGACTACCATCCACAAACCCACGGGGTCTCGTACCGGGAATGCGAACCCTTCTTGTCGGTACTCGTCGACATGGGAGAAACCATCGAATCCCAGATGAACGAACTTCACAGGGCTGAAAGCTTGCTGAAAAAACACCGGGACCACCTTGAGGATATGGTCATCCGGCGGACCAAAGAGCTGGAATTATCCAACCTGGAGCTCCATAGCGAGATTCAGGACCGCAAAACCGCCCAGGAGGAACTCAGGGCCAACCAACAGAGGCTGGAGGCCATTCTTAGAGCCTCGCCGGTGGGAATCGGTCTGGTGGTCGATGGGCAGCTGAGTTGGACCAACCAGACTTTCTGCCACATGGTTGGCTATGAAAAAGACGCGCTGTGGGGTCGGAATTCCCGCATCCTGTACAAGGACGACGAGGCATACGAGCGTGCCGGCAAAGCACTGCACAAACCTATGTCCCAGTCGGAAATCGCATCGATGGAAACACAGTGGGTTCGCCGCGACGGCACGGTCTTCGACTGTGTCATCAGGGCGTACCCTCTCGACAAGAATGATCCGTCAAAGGGGAAAATCTATGCCGTGGCCGACATTTCCGAAGCGAAACAGCTTGAAGATAAGCTTAAAAGAGCGGAAAAAATGGAGGTCATCGGCACACTTGCCGGAGGCGTGGCCCACGACCTCAACAATATTCTTTCCGGCATCGTCAGCTATCCCGAAATCATATTGATGGATCTTCCCGACAACAGCCCATTGAGAAAGCCTCTGTTGACAATGCAAAAATCCGGGTTGAGGGCCGTCGAAATCGTCCAGGACCTGCTGACCATGGCACGGCGGGGAGTTTCCGTTACCGAGGTTATCAATCCGAATCACATTATTGCCGAACAGCTCAACAGCCCTGAGATGGCCAAGCTGAGATCGTTTCATCCGAATGTGGAAGTCAAATCCGATCTGGCGGCGGATCTGCTCAATGTCAAGGGTTCAGCAACACACCTGGCCAAGAGCATCATGAACCTCATGTCCAATGCCGCCGAGGCGATGCCCGATGGCGGAACCATCGCATTGTCCACTTGCAATATATACCTCGACACTCCGGTAAAAGGCTATGAGCACATAGAAGAGGGCGACTATATAAAGCTTTCGATTTCCGACACGGGAATGGGCATTTCCAAAAAAGACACGGAAAAGATTTTCGAGCCTTTTTACACCAAGAAGAAGATGGGCAGAAGCGGAACGGGGCTCGGGATGTCGGTGGTATGGGGGACGGTAAAAGATCACAGTGGATATATCGATGTCCAGAGCACGGAAGGAAAAGGGACAACGTTTACCATATATCTGCCGGTAACGCGTGAGCGGCTGAAAGAAGATGTGGCCGGGGTGTCCATCGAAGCATATAAAGGACAGGGAGAGACCATTCTCGTTATCGACGACGTCCAAGAACAAAGAGAAATTGCCTCAGCCATCTTAAAAAAACTGGGATACAACGTTTCTTCGGTTTCTTGCGGAGAAAAGGCTGTCGAATACATGGAACAACATTCAGCGGACCTTCTTGTTCTGGACATGATCATGGACCCTGGAATCGACGGCCTCGACACCTACAAAAAAATAATCGACTTTCATCCCACCCAGAAGGCCGTCATCGCAAGCGGTTTTTCCAAAACCAGACGGGTAAACGCGCTTCAACGTCTTGGTGCCGGCCAGTACATCAAAAAACCTTACACTTTGGCCAAGCTTGGCCTCGCCGTCAAGGAAGAACTGTGCATTGATCGATCTTGTCGATGATGGAAACCAGTAGAGAACAGGGGGTCAGGTCTTCACATTTTACAAATGCAAACGGTAATCCGGAATTGTGTAAAATGTGGAGACCTGACCCCATCCTTCTCATCTTTATACTCAAAAGCTTCTTCTGCGATAGGAGCGCTTTTTACGTCGTTTTCCGCCCGGGTCTGCCGGTCTTACCTTGATATGGTTTCCATCTATGCGATTTCCATTCAATGCCTTGATTGCCTGATCCGCTTCCGAGTTACTGGGCATCTCAATGAACCCATATCCCTTAGGCCTGCCGGAGAACCTGTCCTTGATAACTTTAACGCTTTCGACTTCTCCGAATTCGGCAAACAAAGCCTTTAAGGTATCTTCAGATGTGCTAAAAGACAAATTACCGATATAGATATTCATTTCTGATACCTTTCGATTTGCATTGTTACGCCTGTTTCTCACCTGAAAATCAGTCTGTGCCCGACGTCAACAGGCAACTTATGGTACCATTGGCAGATAGGCAGCAGTAAAGCGTGAGATACCTGAAAATGAATAACAGTGGTGACATCAAGTACGAAAACGTCTTTAATTGAAAGCACTCAAAGATAGTAAAGGGCACCCCCATATTTTGGTGAATGCCCCATTCTCAGGTATTGCAGTTTAGATTACAGTGACATTAACTGCGGAAGGACCTTTTTGCCCCTGCTCAATGTCAAAGGTAACACGGTCGCCTTCATTGAGGCTTTTAAAACCGCTTGAGTTGATTGCTGAATGATGAACGAAGACATCGGGCCCGTCTTCCTGCTCGATGAAACCAAACCCTTTTTTGTCATTAAACCATTTAACCGTTCCGTTGGCCATGGTGGCATCCTCCTTTCTATAATATTCTCAAAATTTTAGACTGGAGGATGAAACAATAGGATATGGTTTGTTCCTTCAGAAAAAAACCGCCCTGCCGATTCATTGCAGGGCCATGTTGATGCCCCCAACATAGCAGTTTTTATTGCGAAAGCAAGCGAATTTTATGGCGAAAGCAAGCGGAATGTTTTTTTCAGCTTTTTTATCATTTAAAATGTCAATCAACCTAGGTGGTGACATTCGCCCACCCCCATATACAACAACCCGCGACCAACACCGCAGACAGAACCGCGCAAAAAAATTGCATCGGCCGCGCGGCAGGCTGAAACCAGCGATTATAAACCAATCCGAACAGCAGCCCTGATGCGAATCCGAACAAATGGGCCGCAAAATCGGTATGCGGCGCTGCACCCATCATACCCACAAGGGCCATTGCCCCGACCACCGGCGTCCAGGAACGCCAGGAACGTTCATACCTTTTTGAACAGATTCGTGACAACAAGGCGGCCGATAAGCCCACAGCTGCGAAAACGGCCGTGGAAGATCCAATGGACAGATGGGCCTGCCCATACCATGCGGCTGTCATCCAATTTCCAGCGGCGCCGGCAAGCAAAATCATCAGCCAGCCCACACCCCACCCGCAATAAGAAGCGACTGCGGTACCGAAAATGACGATACCGAAAACGTTGCTCAACAAGTGCCGGGCATCGGTGTGCACCAACAGCGCCGTCACACAACGAAACAGCTGGCCCGCCAAAATATGGCCGGCATCGGCGCCGAAGCTTTGAACGAATTTTAACCGGATATCGCCCGGCCCAATGGCCCAGTGTACAGCAACTAAAAACAGGGCCACAAAGACAGCAGACCAGGTTTTATAGGCTGGTGGACTCAAGGAACCAGGCCCGTTGGCACGAGAAGATTTATTTTTCTTGAGATAGCGCGCGATGGCACGGCAAGCTGCCGACCGGTGCCGCGGGTCGACATCGATGTAAAAATGACGATCCGTTGATTCTATTTTATAGGGAATATGGTCTGCGGAGAGTACCCGCCCATAGGTTTTGGCCGTTTCTTCGGCAAGATTGGCAAACAGGCGTTGCATATACTTAGCCCCTTGAACCGGTCGTCTTTTAACCGGCACCAAGATACAATCAACTCGGAAAGAAAGTAAAGCCAAAATTGGTCTCACCACTAGTATTTATAAGGGTTTGGGGAAAGCAATGTGCTTCTATCGTTTTAATTGAGCCATTAAGTCCCTCATTTAAAGCGCTGAGATACTTTGACACCCGCAATTCCGGGGACCTTACTTATCTTTTTCAGGTTCCGGCTTCTGGCGCTTTAGCTTACGATCCAACAATGATTCAAGTTTTTCGATACGCGGTTATCTTAAAAGATTAAGTAAGCAGGGTTTATCTCCACCGGTCGGGACAGAGCCCGACCCTACCCGGGAATCCTCAAAACGCCAGGCACCGGAGTGATTCGCGTAGGGCCGGCCTCTGCGCCGGCCTGGCATCAAATCCGATACCTGCAACTTGAGCTTTATGGATAACCGGGTTTCGGTAAATGCATCTTCACCCAAAGGCCGACCGGGTCGCTCATGTTTTCTCAGTATCTCTATTTGCTGCCCTTCCCGGAAATTAACTCTTCGGGTATAACGCCTGTGGGCTTCGCCAATGGCCAGGTTCAGACCGTCCTTGGTTTTTTTAGCCACAGCAATCAGATGGTTTGGGATGAGCGCCCACGCGTAACAGGCTGTATTTCGCGAATCCGGTCGAATCCGGTCGAATCCGGGTGGTCGAATCCGCGAATCCGGCCGAATCCGTTAAGAACAGATGAATCCGTGAATCCGGGTCGGACCAAACTAACATGCTGAAATTAAGTTGTATTGAAATTAAATTGACCCTAAGATAGGGGCAATAATCCTCTTTTTGAGGTCCAAATAGGGCATATAGGAAAAAAGAGCAGTGGCCAGAGCAAATCGACATTTTGTTCCGGGTCAGGTTTG
>JASFER010000224.1:0-10447 GCA_050124755.1 Desulfobacteraceae bacterium | reverse complement strand
GATGAGTCAATCCTGGTGGATATCGATCTGGCAATACTTGGAGCGGATGCAGCCACCTACAATTTGTTCGAACAAGCCGTAAGACAGGAGTACCAAAAAATCCCAATCTTCTTGTACCGCAAGAAAAGAGCAGCGGTGCTCAGGAGATTTATTGAGCGGCCTTTCATCTACCAAAACGAGCCATTTAAATCTGATTATGAGCAACAGGCCAGGGTTAATTTAGCAAATGCTATATCAAATTTGACTGGGATCGCATAACCATGCTCTTGCAGCGGATCGCAAAAAACAGCGTCCGCTGAAGAGAGCGAACGTTTCTTAGACCTCCTGCTGCGAAACCACGCGACCCGAGCGTTTGGCCAGGTACCAGAGCAAATCGAATTGCACCGTGGTCAGATCGACAGGCTGGCCGGCCAGAACGACTTCCCGACGGGAAGCGTCCACCACCAGTTGGCCTGTCCGAACTTGATGATAGCTCATGGTTATTGAGGTTCTATTTCAGGTGCTTTTCCCGGCCTCCGCCCGGGGCCGCGGTGTCCCGACCGGGCTTCGTCCTGCGTAATATAACCGTCCCCGTCCCGATCCATTCGCTGAAACAAATCCTGCGGGCCGCTGAATTCCGATTGGGAGACCCGGCCATCCTGGTCGGCATCGTCCCTTTCGAAGCCGCCGCCCTCCGGCGGACCGGGCCGGCCGGCAAGCAGCTCCTCCTGGTCCAGAAAACCGTCTCCATCGGTATCCAGATCTTCAAAATGCGCTTCCGGTCCGGGGAACTCTAGCGCTGAGAGGTATCCGTCGTCATCCGCGTCGAATTCCGCCAGGATCTCTTGCGGGTCGACCGGCCCGCGGGGCGGCCCTTTCGGGGCTTCTGCGGTATCCAGATATCCATCTCCATCAAGATCCAGGCGCTGGAACTGTTCCTGGTTTCCAGGAAACTCATCGGCGGAAACCAGACCGTCTCCGTTTTGATCGAAACGTTGAATGAAGGCCGATCCTCCCGCTCCCGGCTCGCTCTCCTGAGACCAAGCCATCATCGGACTTGCCACAACCGCGGCCACAAGAGCCGTTGATGTCAAAAAACGATGCCAACGCATGCCATCCATAATTCTTCTCCTAATGATGTTGATATTTTTCATTTGCGCACCCAAGCCTGTTACTACAACAACAATATGTGCAAAATATGGAGAAAGTGTGGGTTTTTCCGGAAACATGGAATGGCAATTGAAATTGGCTAAAAAATATTTCATAGTCATTTTGGGATGCGGTTAAAACTTTCATATAAGCTTTTCGGTGCATTTTTTCTGATCCTGGTGATCGTATCCGGCGCCATGATGTTGTCGCGCTATATTTTTGCCCGAACATTTAGAAATTATATCCACCAGGAGGAACTGGCAAAGCTGAAGCGCATTGTCCCGCTTTTGCAGGAAGAATACCGTACGCACGGCAGCTGGAACGGCCTGAAAAAGGATCCTCAGCAGTGGCAGCGGCTACTGCGCGCCGTATCGGGCAGCGGGCCGCCGCCACTGCCGTCCCGGTTCGAAGGGGCGCCTCCCAACGACTTGAAGCCGCCATCAGGAGGCGCCTTTCCACCGGATGGCCTCCCTCCGGCGGATAACCCCCCTCCGGCGGATGGCCCCCCTCCGGGCGGGCCGCCCGGCGTTCTGTTGCTGGATACCCGGCATCAGGCGGTGGTGGGGATCCCCGGCCCCGATGATCCGCGCGATGCGGTGGCCATCGAAGTCGGCGGTGAGGTCGTCGGATGGTTGGGGATGCATACCCATGAACCTTTCAAGTCAGGGCGACCGGCTGCCCTCTTTGAACACCAGGCCAGACAACTCTACTTGCTGGGCGGCGTTGTGATCGGCTTGACGGCCGTCATCGCCTTCCTCTTCTCGCGATCCGTTTTAAGGCCGATTCACCAACTTATTCTGTGAACCCGGGAGCTGTCCCGGCGTAATTTTACTGTCCGCATCGAATCCGCCGCCGCTGACGAACTGGGACAATTGGCCGAAAATTTCAATACCATGGCCCAAACGCTGGAAAATTACGAGAAAATGCGGCTCCAATGGCTTACCGACATCTCACATGAACTCCGGACGCCGCTGGCCGTTTTGCGCGGCGAAGTCGAGGCGCTCCAGGATGGGGTCCGCGAGCCAACGCCCGCCCATCTGGCCTCATTGCATACCGAAATACTTGGAATAAGCCGACTGGTGGAAGATCTGCATTTGCTCTCCATGGCCGATTCCGACAGGATTCTGATGAACAAGCAACAGATTTCTGCCTGCAGTGTTCTCAAAGCCGTGTTGGAGAGCTACCGTACCCGGATGGACCAATGCCGAATAACCGTCCACACCCGGCTCGACACCGTTCAATCGGTCCGGATCGAGGGTGATGCCGATCGTCTCGGGCAGGTATTCAGCAACATTTGTGAGAATGCCTGCAAGTATGTTCATTCGCCTGGAAGGCTGAGCATTTCCGGCCAGGCGGATGACCACGTTTTGACCTTCCGTTTTCAGGACTCCGGACCCGGCGTGCCGGAGGAGGCCCTGCCGAGGCTGTTCGACCGTCTTTTTCGGGTGGACGCATCACGCAGCCGCGATTCCGGCGGCAGCGGCCTGGGATTGTCCATCTGCCGACACATCATCGAGAAGCACGGCGGACGGATATGGGCACAACGCAGTCCGCGAGGGGGGCTGTCCATCGGGATCCAGCTTCCATTGGTCCGAAAGAAGAATTCCACTCATGCATAAAAAGTCAGCAACATTTGCGCAAAGGCGTCACAGGTGAAAAGCGATGGCTGGTGAACACATTCTGATCGTCGAGGATGAAAGCAAGATTGCCGAACTGCTGAAGGACTACCTGTGCAAGGCCGGATTCACCGCTACCTGCCTGTCCCGCGGCGATGAGGCCGTGGAGAAGATAAACCGCACCGCGCCGGCATTGGTGCTGTTGGATATCATGCTGCCTGGTGCGGACGGCATTACGGTCTGCCGGGAAGTCCGCAAGTTCTCCGATGTTCCCATCATCATGGTCACCGCCAAAGTGGAAGAGATCGATCGGTTGATCGGATTGGAGATCGGGGCTGACGACTACATCTGCAAACCCTTCAGTCCCAGGGAAGTCGTGGCCCGGGTCAAAGCGGTGTTGCGCCGCGCGGGTCCCGGCCAATCCTTCCGGAGTCTTGTCGCCGGTCCCATCGTCCTGGATAAAACCACCCGCCGGGTGACCATCGATGGGAAGCCCATCAGCCTGACGCCCAGTGAATTCGGTCTGCTCAATGTCCTGATGGGCTATCCGGAGCGTGTCTTCTCACGCGGCGAACTGCTGGACAAGGTTCAGGGGTATCAGTATGCAGGTTACGATCGGACCATCGACAGCCATATTAAAAACCTGCGTAAAAAAATCGCCACTAGGCTCCCGGACAAAGAGATCATTCTGACCCTATATGGCGTGGGGTATAAATTTTCATCGAATTTCCATGAGTAAACGACCACCCCTAAAAGGTGGCTTTAAGAGGTATCATTTAAAACGATGGATCGGCCCTGGCCGAATATCCGCTAAGAACGGACCCCGCGCAGCAAATGGATGAACTCTATGCCCTTCTGAACCGAGTGGTGGACGAAACACAGCCGGGCGCCGGCAACCTGATTTTTACCCCATGGCTGCACGGCAACCGCGCCCCCAGGGAAGATGCGTATGCCAGGGGGCTGTTTTTCAACATCGGCATAGATACCGGCAAATGCCAGATGATCCGGGCCGTCCTGGTGGGGGTGGCCTTCCACACACGCTGGATCCTGGAGGCCATGGAAAAAAGATCCCCCGCCGGGAGCGGATTATCTTTGTGGGCGGGGGGCAAAATTCCAAGTCTGGGGCCGCATCATGGCCGATGTACTGGACCGGGAGATCGTCACCGTCAGACATCCCCAGGACATCGGGACGGCCGGCGCCGCAATGGTCTGCGGTGTGGGGCTGGGGAAAATCACTTCTTTCCAGGCGGCCAAATCGCTGATCCCCATGGGCGAGCGGTTCAATCCCAAGCGTGCCCATCGTACCGTTTATGATCGCAGTTATAAGGTCTTCAAATCCCTGTATCAACAGAATCGAAAATTGTTTCGGTTTTTGAACACCGGCGAATGTTCTCATTAATTTTTATTAAAAAGCGATAAAGTTCTTATTAAAAAACGATAAGAATTTTTCCACGATAATACGGTTGCCGGAATTTGAACATCCTGTTGGGACTTTTTTATTCGTGTGCACTCTTTATTTATTACACAATAATTTGTTTTTTAGTTGAATATTAAAATGGGGCGGCTTTTACGGATCTGAATATTAGAAGCCATCTCAAAAAAGTCTTTTGGCCCAATCTGGGTGTTGGAGCCGGATTTCAAATCCTCGACATACCGGCGTATGCCTGCGGTTTGAAATCCGGCCCCGCCTACATCTTGGACTAAAATCCATTTTTTGAGATGGTTTCAAGCTTTTGTCAAAATAATTTAATTTACCTCGCTTTTCTGGAATATTTCTTGCTCCCTTGCGTCTCAAAAAGGAGATGGAAAGGCACTTGTTGCCGAAGGTGCAATTAATGAATAGGAGCTAAAAATGGCTTATATGGATTGGAGTGAAACTCTCAGCGTTGGTGTAAAAGAAATTGATAACCAGCATAAAAACCTCATAAAAATGATCGACGAATTTTATGTCAGAATGATGGAGAGCGATAGAAGCGCATGCAGAGAGAGAGATAGAATCGCATTAGGCAAGCTGCTGTCGTCTCTTGTTGAATATACGGTCTATCATTTTCAAACCGAAGAAAAGTATATGGATAAATTCAATTATGCGGATACTCTGAATCATAAGAAGGAACACCGGTTTTTCGTCGAAAAAGTGATGGACATTAAAAAGCGCTTCGATGACGGTCTCCTGGTGCTATCCGTTGAAGCGACAAACTTCGTGAAAGATTGGATTATTGAGCATGTTATGGGTTCCGACAAGAACTATTCAAAATGTTTTATCGAAAATGGGCTAAATAGATAAGAAATGCATGCAGCCCGATCGGTTGTAACCTTTATGTGGAATCGGATTAATTTTGAACTGACCCGTCAGTGTTTTATTGACACACCATGACGCCTTTCCTATAGTGAATCTTCCAGTAAAGAGTATGGCAAGCGGTTAACAGGTCAAAAATCCCTGCCATCAGGATCGGAAATTGTTTCGATGATTAGACACACAATAATGTTTCAGTATTAGGAAATGAACTTCTCTGTTTGAATCGGACATCATACTATTCTTTAAATGAAAAACGGTGCCAAAAACAAGCAGATCATCAAAGCGGCCACGAAAATTTTTGCCCGCAAGGGGTTTCACCGGGCCAAAATGGATGAGATCGCCGAGGCGGCCAAGGTGGCCAAGGGGACCTTGTATTATCATTACGCCGGCAAGTCCAAGCTTTTTGCGGCCACGGTGACCGCAGGCATGGAAGAGATCATGGACAAGATCAGCCGGGAGCTGGAATCAGACCTGCCCTTTATGGAGCATTTCCGACTGCTGCTTGCAAATACCATCCGGATTTATCTGAAGAACAAGGAAGTCATCCGGATTTACGTCAACGAACTGTCCAGCGGTATTGACGCGGAAGCTCTGGCGGAGATTAAAAAAGCGCGCCGACGCTTTCTCCGTTTTGTCACCGATACCCTTCAGACCGGTCAGGAGATGGGGTATCTCAAGCCCCTGCCCCGCCGCATCTCCGCCACGGTCCTGGTAGGCATGGTGGATGCCTTTTGCAACAATCAGTTGGATCCGGAAGAGAACTACGACCTCGAGGATATCACCGAAACGGTTATTACCATTCTATCCACGGGAATGCTGAACCCTGAAAAGATAAAGCCGGACAACCTTTGAGAATTGCGTTTCTCTAAAAAGCTTCAACCAACCTCTGATTCGGCGCAGAAACATTGTAAAAAGCAGAAAAGTGTTAAGTTTTAAGTGTCAAGTATTAAGCAGGGGAAGAAGACATTCTCTTCCCGGCGCATGCTGAAACCCGTGTTCCCCGGCGGTAGAATCTCTGCCCGATTGAGGCATTCGATTGCGGCCGCAACAGTGATGCCGGTTTGAAACGCCTTTTTCGGGTGGTGGGGTGAGGGGACCATCGGCCTATTTCCACAATTGTCCTTCAAGATAAACCTGATGCACCTTAGGTCGATGTCATACGGTTTATGGAATCCAGGAAACCGTAGCACTAAAGTGCTTATTGACGATACGGCCGGAAGGGTTGCTGCGGACGCTTTCATATCTATTGAGGAAAAAAACTTCAGGCGAACGCTTGGCGCTATCAATACTAAGCACAAATGGATTTCCCGTATTTTGTGCCGGAACCAGGTATGCATAGCCACTGCTGCCTGGATTGTGGTAAGTAGCACCTGTAAATGCTCCCTCTTTAAGAAGGATCCACTTTCCATCCGGTGACCATTTAGGTGACGTTATTGAAGGGGGCGGTGAAGCGGATGTTGGAACCGCCAGTCGCCTCAGCCCGGTGCCATCGATATTGACAATCCACGGTGTCGCATGTGTTGATACCAGCGTACCTCCCGTAACGATTGTAAATACAATTTTATCGCTGCTGGAATTGACTTCAATCGATCCGAGCTTTCCCTTCAATCCGCTCCGAAAAGTAAGTTGATGATATGGCTTTGTTGAGAGCTCCTCCGTAATGGCATCTTGCGGCCCAGCTCGGCGTTCTCACTCGGTTGAAATCCTCAACGTAGCGCGCTACGCCTGCGGTTTCAACCTCGCTGCGGCCTTGATCTGAACCACAATCTACCATTTCTGGATGGACACTAACTTGCCCGATAAGTCCGCATTCAGGATACCGGAAGAGATTTCATTGCGGTTAGCTGATGAAGATGGATCACCGCTACAGCCCCCGCAGCCAACTATGAATAACGTACTACTCAAGACACAAAATAGAGCGATACATATTTTCGGTAATCCGGCCATAAACTTTTATTGTTTTTCTATCTTTTACCCGCCTTAGCAATCCTGGCCCAGGTGTCTCTGAGCGTTGTCGTGCGGTTGAAGACCAGTCGGTCGGCCGTGCACTCTTTTGAATCGGCGCAGAAGTATCCCAGGCGCTCGAACTGGAAAAAACTTGATGGTTTTGCATCGGCCAGGCCGGGTTCGAGTTTGCAGCCGCTCAGCGTTGTCAGGGAGTCGGGGTTGATGAAATCTTTGAAGGTTTTGCCCTCGACCTTTTCATCGGGATTCTCTTTGGTAAAGAGCCGGTCGTAGAGCCTGACTTCACCTTCCACGGCATGCGCGGCTGAAACCCAGTGCAGGGTTGCTTTGACTTTGCGGCCGTCCGGCGCATTGCCGCCTTTGGTAGCGGGGTCGTAGGTGCATCGCAGCTCGACAATTTCTCCGGTATCAACATCTTTGATGGTTTCATTGCAGGTGATGAAATAGGCATAGCGGAGCCGCACCTCCCGTCCCGGTCCCAAACGGAAGAATTTTTTGGGCGGGTTTTCCATGAAATCCTCTTGTTCGATGTAAAGCACTCTGGAAAAAGGCACCACACGGGTTCCCATGGATGCGTCCTCCGGGTTGTTGATCGCCTCCAGCATCTCAGTTTGGCCTTCGGGATAATTTTCAATCACCACCTTTAATGGACGCAGGACACCCATTACTCTTGGGGCGCGCTTGTTCAGGTCTTCCCGAATACTGTACTCCAACAGGGCAATATCCACTGTGCTGTTGGCTTTGGCCACACCAATGCGTTCGCAAAAGTTGCGAATGGCCTCGGGGGTATAACCTCGACGGCGAAAGCCGGAAATGGTGGGCATGCGCGGATCGTCCCAACCGTCCACATGGTTTTCTTCAACCAGTTGGATCAATTTTCGTTTGCTCAACACGGTATAGCTCAGGTTCAGGCGGGCGAATTCATATTGGTGGGGTCGGCACTTGGTGTGGAGTTGATCCAGGACCCAGTCATACAAGGCGCGGTTGTTTTCAAATTCCAAGGTGCAAATGGAGTGGGTGATACATTCCAATGCATCGGAAAGGCAGTGGGTGAAATCATACATGGGGTAAATGCACCACGCGTCACCGGTACGATGGTGGCGGGCCTTGCGAATCCGATACAATGCGGGATCGCGCATGAGGATATTGGGGTGTGCCATGTCGATCCTGGCCCTCAGCACATGGGCGCCGTCATCAAATTCTCCGGCCCGCATGCGTTGAAACAGGTCCAGATTCTCTTCAACAGAACGGTTGCGATAGGGGCTCTCCCTGCCCGGTTCGGTAAGCGTGCCCCGGTATCGGCGAATTTCGTCGGCACTTAAACTGTCGACGTAGGCTTTGCCGTCTTTGATCAACTGAACCGCAAAATCGTAGAGTTGCTCGAAGTAATCCGAAGCATAATACTCGCGGTCTTCCCAGTCAAATCCCAGCCAACGCACATCGGTTTTAATCGACTCCACATACTCCACCTCCTCCTTGGTGGGATTGGTGTCGTCAAAGCGCAGGTTGCAGGTCCCCTTGTATTCCTTGGCCAGCCCGAAGTTGAGGCAAATGGATTTGGCATGTCCGATGTGCAGGTATCCATTGGGCTCCGGGGGAAAACGCGTGGCGACTTTGCCCTGGTGGGTATTGTTTTTTAAGTCTTCCTCAATAATCATTTTAATAAAATTGGATGGTGCTTGGGTATCCTGATCAGCCATGGATTTTTCCTCCGAGGAAGTTGGTAATGGTGATCCCTGCTGCTGCCATCTTTTTTGGGCAACATTGGGGTTGAGATGACTTCATAGAGACATAGAGTTAGCCAATATCACATTGTATTTGATTGCACCATATTTTATCAATATGTACTTAAGTTCACATTTGTTATGGTTTATATTTCCACAAATCCAATGGGATTCATTTGGGCTATTTCATAACCTTTAGAAATTACATGTATATAATCTAATCAATTGATCTGCACATTTTTTGCATGCATCAAATCGGACTCCTTTTCCAAAACTTGTTCCAAACCTGCATTTTCTATTGTTGGCAGCCAATGACTTGTCGAACAGTCCGAAGTGGATTTTGTTATCGGGTAGTACCCAGGAGTCCAAAAATTATGAAAGGAGGTGAAAAGCATTACATGTGAGTTTCCATACTAATCTGTCAATGGAAGGGAGGTAAAAAATTGATGACAAAAAAGTTATCGCTTCTACTGACTTTAGCGCTGGTTCTGGGCATCGCGAGCGCTGCCAATGCCATACTCATCGATCGTGGCGGAGGAATGATCTATAGCACGGATATGGATATAACCATTCTTCAAGATGCAAATTATGCCATGACCTCTGGATATGACGCCGATGGTCTTATGACCTGGCAGCAGGCCAATACCTGGACACAAAATCTATCCTATGGCGGTTATGATGATTGGCGCCTGCCCACCTTTGATCCTGCTTATAACCGCGAAGACGCAGCTAATCCGCTTAACAGTGTCATTGCGGCCGATCTAAGTGAATTGGCCTATCTCAGGTATGTTGAGCTGGGCCCGGCTTATGGTGAATCAGGTTTTGACCCATCCCCCTTTTTCAACTTGGGGGTTTCGCTAGGAGAGCAGATAGAGCCCTGGTACTGGTCGGGAACCCTTGACTCGTCGTCCCCCGAGTTGGACGCATGGCGATTTGATTTCTGGTGCGGCTGATGGGATTCTCCCAGTAGTGCCGTTGGCGCTACCTCGACTCAATTTGTTTTGGCCGTACGAGATGGCGATGTCGCCCCCGTCCCTGAACCCGCCACAATCTTTTTGTTGGGTACCGGGTTGTTGGGAATAGCCGGCATTTCAAGGAAGAAATTAAAAAAATAAGTTATTAAAGAAGATTTAAAAGGCAGGTCTGAATCTCTTAGAGGTGGTTTCAAAACCTTCAATCGGGCCCAAAATCAAGGCGGGCGGCAGATTTAAACCGGAGGAATAGTCCGCTATTTCGATGATTTAAATCTGCCGTCCAACACCGCGTTGGGGGTTCGAGGGGAGGTTTTGAAACCATTTCTACGGACTTGCCTTTTACTATAGTGCACAGCTTGACAAACCAAACATTATTGATTGTCGCAGTATTCGAAATGGCGGCAAAACGAGAGCAGCCAACGAAAAAAAGGGCCGCACTAAAAAGCGCAACCCTTCTCTTTTACGTGGCTGAGGGACCAGGATTCGAACCTGGGCTGACGGAGTCAGAGTCCGTAGTCCTACCACTAGACGATCCCCCAGTATTCAGGACATCAAAAAACATATTGAAGATCACATGGCGAGTCAAGGAAATTGTTGGGCTTTCGGCCTCCTTAAAAGTTCATGGTTCGTGGTGAAATCCATAATACCTGTTGGCTTCATAATTGATGGTTTCGTAAAAAGCCATTTTCGGCGCATTTGCGTCATTCCGGCAAAGGCCGGGCACGAAGTGAAGCTTTAGCGCTA
>JASFER010000223.1:0-10448 GCA_050124755.1 Desulfobacteraceae bacterium | reverse complement strand
CATCCGATCATCCCGGCCCCGCGTCGGGACAGCATCCGCCTTTTGAGGTCTCTTATAGATGGTGAAATTGTCAAACAGGTACATGCCGGAACTGATCGCCACCAGACCAGCTCCCCCTGATGTCGCACCTTCATCCTCCATCGTCGCCATCTGAATACCATTGATGTAAAATTTGATTTTGGAGCCTTCCGGTACAATGGCCAATTGGTTGGTCCGGCTGGGGTTGATGGCTTCGGAGGTCCCTCCTACAACTCTTCGGAACCCGGCTGCGTTCCGATTGTAGATGGCATAGGTTTTTCCGGTTCCCTTGACAAAGGCCAGGTAATACCGGGTTTGGGGGTCATACCCGTAAATCAGTCCGGCTCCCGACAGGGCGTCATTCATGGTCCCCTCGACCTCCACTGAAAGCGGAAATGCGGCGAGCCCCAATAGGTGGTGTTCATTGATCCGGTGCCTGAAGTAGTAACGTACCGCCCCCGGCTTGCCGGTGTGTGTCAGCGTATAGGCATCCTGGACCAGCATGCCGGTCCAGGGGTCTTTTGGCCGTTGGCCGACATCCAGGGCGCCCCAGAAAACGGTTTCTTTGGGTTTGCCGGAATCGAAAGTCTCCCGGTAAAGCACCGGGAAGCGGGAAAGCTCGGCATTTGGACCTCCGCCGAGTTGGATGTTCACTCCCGAAGCGGGTGACACCCATGCCAGGCCGATCAAGATTAATCCAATTTTCAAGATCCCCTTGTGTTCCTTGAAGCATCGCAATCCCATGACTTCACCTTTTTATTTTAGTATAATCGGTCTCGCATGTTTCTCCTGCTGGTTTCCGATCCAAATCCCCTGTATTGGAAGTCGGCCAGCTGCCATTTCCTGTTTTTCGCCAGAAGGATTATCACCATACGGCCATATGTTTGTGTGACTCCGAAATGGTGGGGTATTCGATAGTGGAGTTCAATCCGGTCATACCCGTCCACTGCATTTTGGAAGTAGTTGTAGTATTTGAATTTCAGCCCCACTCCCATAACCAGAAAGGGCGGTTTGCCGTACAGAAAGAACGCCCTGTCCACTGCGGCATCGAACCGTTCACGGGATATCCTTTTTTTGGCGTACTTTCCTAATTCGTCATACATATCCCGCTTCAAGATACGTTCCTGATATTTCTCGGATAGTTTGTCTGCCAGGGATCTCAGTTTCTTTTCGGAAAACTGGGGCTTGAAGGACGCGGGCTGTTTTAACAGGAAATTTCCAATGCCTTTACGGTCAAGCCGGGTAATGAATCCCCTGCTTCCAAAAATACCGTAGTTGATCACCATTCCGGGAAAGTCTTCCGAAGCCGTCTCTCCGGCGATATAAATATCCTTTTCAAGGACCAGCATATCATCGAGATATTCAACGGACGTTCCGCCGATCATCGAGGAGAAGACGCATGAGGATAAATCCGTGGTGAATCCGGCCACAAATCCGTCGCCGTAATCCGAAGCACCCCTCCCCACGGCATCTTTACGGTCCAACTCCACATGCACGACCATGTTGCAGCTATGCTCTTTCCGGCTTGGCGGCGTTGTGTCGAAATCCCTGGATTCGGTCCTGCCGGCCGCGTATAGGGTCTTGCCGTCCGGAGAAAGGGTCATCCCGGAGAGCATGTCATCGCCCTGACCGTTAGCTTCACTGGTTGCCGCGTCTTGGCCGCCGAGGAAGGTTCCTGCGATGATATGACGCAACCGGGAATCGAATTTTACAATAAAAGCATCCGCATCGTTGCGACTGTGCCGGGTATCGTATCCTTTCACGGAATCCAGCATGTCCGGGGAGTTGCTCCAGCCGCCCACGTACACGTTCCCCTGCTTGTCGGCAAGGATGGTGTTGGCGCGCTCCATTTGGCTGCCTCCCAGATAGGTGGCGGCCAACAGGTTCTCGAGATTGGCGTCCAACCTGGCGACAAAGGCATCGCTCTCACCTGCCTGGGTTGTGCTGCTGCTCCCCCGGGTGACGGGAAAATCACCGGACCGGGCCTGGCCTGCGACCCACACATTCCCTTTATGATCCACAGTGATGTCATAGGCCTTATCGTCGCCATGGCGTTTTTCCCTGTTCCCCCCTAAAAATGTGGAGGCTTTCAGGGTGCTTAAATCGTTGCTCAGGCGAACAATAAAAGCTTTCGATTGGTAGGCCGGCGCCGGCCGGCGATCAAAGGCCTTGGGTGTGGTGACAAACGGGGCGTCGTGCCCTTCGCAGGGGGTCGTATATCCGGTGACATAGACATCGCCACCCCTTGACAAGGCAAGCCCCAGTGCCCTGTCAGTGTAGCTCCCGCCAATGCGGGCCGAGGCCAGCAATTCAAGCTTGGGAGAAAACTTGCAGACGAATCCGTCATCAAATGTGTTGCTGCTTCGGCTTCCTGCTTTGTTGCCAAAAGCACCCGGCGTCACGGGAAAATCTTCTTCCCGGGTATATCCGCAAACAAAAATATTTCCCCCGTTGTCAACGGCCATATCCGTGATCTTGTCTTGGGAAAAATACCCGTTGTCCTTTCGGCTGCCGAATCGGACCATCTTGATCAGGGTGGATAATGTTTTGTCCAGTTTCATCAGGACACAATCGTAATCCGAAAAACCGGCGGCAATGATTTGTCCCTGGTGGTTCGTTGCCAGACGGGTGATGGCGCTGAACCGTCCCTGTCGGAGGGGAAAGGACTGAATGGGCGTTAAGCCGGAACCCGCCCCTGACAAGGGTTTGTCGGTGGAGCCGGAACAGGCCGGCAGGAGAGCCACGCCCAACAGGGCGATCAACAAGACCGGTTTATTGAATCGCGACATGCCAAATACGCCTTCGCCCGTCGGCTAGCGTCCTTTCTTCCAGTTGAAACGAATGACAAATCCTCTGGACCAAGGTTCCTTTTTCTTTGTGGTGATGCGGGGAAACGCGTGGGACCAGGTCGTGCCAGCCAGCAGCAGTTCTTTTCCGTCAACCAGAATGTCGTCCATGTATTCCAGGTTGTCTCCCCCAAAGAAGGTCGAATACCGGCACTGGGTCAGGTTGCTGTCCAACTGGGTAATGAAGCCGTCGCCCCAGTCCCTGTCATCCGAACTGGTCTCCCTTGGTTTTTTAGCATTGCGGTGGTATTGGGCACCAAACGGGTTATCCGAATCGTTGGTGTAACTCTTGTAACAGTCGGATGTGACGGGAAAATTTTCGGATTCGCTTCGGCCGGTCACCCACAGTGTTTTTCCATCGGGAGATAAGGCCATGGCGGAAAGAAGATCGTCGCCGTAACCCGAGGCGTCATAATTTCCTCCAAGATAGGTCGCCGCTTTAAGTTTCTGAAGGTCGCCGCTCAATTTAACGATGAAGGCGTCCTCCTCCTCGTGGCTGTACTTGGTGTCATAGCACCCCTTGACCATGGGAAAGTCCGGGGATTCCGTCCATCCTCCGACAAAAACATCGCCCTTGGGATCCAAGGCCATGGCCACCGCCATCTCCTGGTTCATGCCGCCCAGGTAGGTGGAGGCCAGCAGCCGGCTTAAATCCGGATTGAGTTTGGACACGAAAATATCCCCTCTACCGGAATAAAACGGTTCCAGAGCAAAACGGGTCACGGGAAAATCCTCCGAATTGGATTGTCCGGTCACCCACACATTGCCCTCGTGATCGATGGCAAGATCATAGGCCTCGTCATCGCTGTCGTATTTTTTCTTGCTGCCGCCCAGAAGCGTGGCCGCCAAAAGTCGGGTCAGATCGTTGTTCAGCTTGGCCACAAGGGCCTTGGCCTGGCCGCTGGGCGCGGGGATGGGGTCATAGGCCCCGGGCAGGGGGATGAATCGCTTGTCGTATTTAGGGTGGCCGCCTTCTGAATATCCGGCCACATAGATGTTGTCGTGTTCATCTATGGCGATGGCCTGGGCCCTTTCATCTGCGTCACCCCCAACAAAAGTGGAGGCCAGCAGTTTCAGGTTTGGGGAAAACTTAACGATAAAGACTTCATCGGAAGGGAGCTTGCCTTTGGCCACCAATTCAGTATCATAACTCCCCCCGGTGACGGGAAAATCCCTGTTGTTCGTGTAGCCGGTGACAAAGATGTTGCCCCTGCTGTCCACGGCCATATCCGTGATGCTGTCCTGACCTTTGGGGCTGCCGAATTTCACCATCTCTTTGATGGTTCCGAGCTTTTTATCCAGCTTGAAAATCACACTGTTCTTATCGGAAACCCCCGCTGCATAGACCTCCTTTCGTTTGCCCAGAGCGAGGCAGGTGATGTCGCTTGCGGTACCTTCCCGCACCACAAACGAATTTTTCAAGGGAGGAAGCGTCGAAACGCGGGAGGTGCTGGTTTTGTTCTTGGCATTCACTTCAGTATGGCAAACCGGGCCGACTGTAATCAGCAAAACCAAACCCAATATGCCCGCCAAAATGGTTTTCAACCGGTGGTCGTATACTGTTGACATGTTTTTCAGCCATCCACAATGTTCATTGGGTTAGAGTGGCAGTAACCGTACTTCCGTTACGGTTCTTAATTTTTCACTTTCTTTCAGATACGAATCGAATTTATATCCGCCCGCTGGTCTTGGATGGTCGGGCTGCGAGGGAACTCAATGGTAAAGCACAAGATTTGAACCAGCGGTCCGTGACTCGGGTTTCTGTTTCCTCTTTTGGTAAGTAAAGGACCCGGGAAATACGATAAATGCACAGTCGTGCTAGAAAATTATGAAATCTGTATACATCATTTGGGGTTGTTTTCCAATCCTCCAAACTGAAATGTGACCGAAAAAAAACGGGAGGGTTCCTTTGATAAAACACCCACCGTTTAGTACGTTTAATTTTGACAGATTCACAGCAGCTGAGGTAAAAATATGATATTCGTCTCACATCTGTGATCTCGACACGAATTTGAATAGTTGTATCTTGCTATCTGTATTCACCTTCCCACACCGACTGACTGCACTTTTTAATCTGTTTTTCAATTTGAAAAACACTATGATCCCTAAACAGAAATAAACTCTTCCAGCGCAATATGGGTGACAAAGAACATCGGCGTCAAAGTTTATCAAACCGCTTCCTTTCGGTGGTGCGCTGGATTGATTCCGATGCCGGAACAGCGGCCGTAGAAGACACCGAAGCAGACAAAAAACATGTGGACTGGCTCAGGGTCGTGCCTTTGATCCTGCTGCATACCGGGTGCCTGCTGGTGTTCTGGGTGGGATGGAGTCCGGTGGCGGTGATCACCGCGCTGGTGCTCTACCTGATCCGCATGTTTGCCATCACCGGGTTTTATCATCGTTATTTCTCACACAAGGCATTTAAAACCAATCGTTTCTGGCAGTTCGTGTTTGCGGTGATCGGCAATGCATCAGTGCAACGCGGCCCTTTGTGGTGGGCAGCCCACCACCGCCACCATCACCGGTTTGCGGATCAGAACAACGATGTGCATTCGCCGCTGCAGCACGGCTTCTGGTGGAGCCATATCGGCTGGCTGACTTCCAGGGGCAATTTCCCCACCCGTATCCAATACGTGCGCGAGTGGGTCCGTTTTCCGGAACTGCGATGGATCAACCGCTTCGACACCGTGATCCCTTTCCTGCTGGCCGGCTGTATCTACCTTACAGGGGCTTTGCTGGAAAAACTTGCGCCGACACTTGGCACCAATGGCTTGCAGCTTCTGATATGGGGGTTTTTCATCTCCACCGTGGCTTTGCTTCATGCCACGTGCACCATCAACTCTTTGGACCACATGTTCGGCACCCGGAGATACAATACCCGTGACACCAGCCGAAACAACGCCATGCTGGCTATTTTGACCCTGGGCGAGGGATGGCACAACAACCACCACCATTACGCCGTTTCCGCACGTCAGGGCTTCAGGTGGTGGGAACTGGACATAACCTACGGCCTGCTGGTGTTGCTCTCCTGGCTGGGCGCCATCCGGGACCTTCGCCAGGTACCGCAAAATGTCCTGAACAGTGAATAAGGGTATGAAAATGAAAATTGCCATTGTGGGGGCCGGAATCTCCGGGCTGGTGGCGGCCTATCTGTTAAGCCCGGAGCATGACATCACGGTATTTGAAGCCAATGATTACATCGGCGGCCACACCCATACGGTGACGGTCTCCCGTCCGGACGGAAATTTTGCCGTGGACACCGGCTTCATTGTCTTCAATGAAAAGACTTATCCCAATTTTATCAAGCTGATAGAAAAACTAGGCGTGGCATGGCAGCCCTCCAATATGAGCTTCAGCGTTCAGTGTGAGAAAACGGGACTCACGTTTTGCCCGAGCACCCTCAACGCCCTATTCGCCCAGCGCAAAAATCTTATCCGGCCGTCCTTTTACCGCATGCTATGGGACGCTATTCGCTTTCGCGGTGCATCACCGGCCCTGCTCCATGGGCAGGACCATCGCCTGACCCTGGGCGCTTATCTTAAAAAGGAGCGCTACAGCACTGCCTTTATCGATCATTTTATCATACCCATGGGAGCGGCCATCTGGTCGGCGGCCCCCAACAAATTCATGGACTTTCCCGCTCGCTACTTTGTGGCATTTTTCGAAAACCACGGTTTCTTGAACATACGGGACCAACCCCAATGGCGCACCATCCAGGGAGGCTCCAGGCAGTACATCGCCCCGCTGATCTCCGGATTTAAGGAAAAAATCCGGTTAAGCAGTCCGGTTCAAACCGTTCGGCGCTATGAAGATAGGGTGACGTTAACCCTTAGTGACGGCAGCCAAGCCGGTTTCGACCAGGTGGTCATCGCAGCCCATAGCGACCAGGCCCTTCACATGCTCGCCGACCCGTCCGACAAAGAAAAGGAGATTCTCGGCGCCATCGTCTATCAGGAAAACCACACAGCCCTGCACATTGATAAGTCCCTCATGCCGGCTTACCGGACGGCCTGGGCCAGCTGGAACTATCGCATCCCCAAAAACGACATGGACCGGGTTGCGCTGACCTACAACATGAATCTGCTGCAAAGCCTCTCATCCAAAGATACGTTCTGCGTGACATTGAACATGCCCGCCGCCATTGCTCCCGGCAGATTGATCAAGGAAATCATCTACCATCACCCGGTCTACGACCCCAAAAGCCTGGCGGCCCGCCGGCGGCATGAAGAGATCAACGGCACCCGGCGTACCTGGTATTGTGGCGCTTACTGGGGGTATGGTTTTCACGAAGACGGGGTCAACAGCGCATTAACGGTGTGCAAACATTTCGGGAAAACGATTTAAGCCAGGGCAAACCGAATGCGCTGCCTGTGATTGTGGTCGTATTGGCTTGATTAATTCAAAAAGTTGATTCCTGCTGAAATCATGGACAAAAGAGGTTAACCGCCGGCTTTTTCCGGATGGGTGTAAAACGGCGTGCCCTTTAAAAGCAGCTTCAAGGCCTGCCAGTAGATCAGGCTGACCACTTTGACGGTCATGGCCGGGTAAAGCCAGAGCATGCGGGTAAGGTTTCGGCGGGTCACCGGTTTTTGCGCCAGAGAGAGGCTGACGTCAAAGAGTCTTTTGCCGTCTTCGTAGTTGATCATATGGACACTCAATTGTTTTCCGGGGATACGGAAACGCCAGTCGTAATGCAGATGCATGTCCATAAAGGGCGAGATGTGGAATTCCTTTTCAAAGCGGTGCCGCCGCCATCGGTTGGAGGGATGCATGCTTTTTTCTTTGGGTAGAATGTATAGGTGCTCCTGGCCCCAGGGCGTGTTGTGAATTTCAGCCACGATGGTCTCCACCTGGCTGTCGGCGGCATTGTAGCAGTAGTAAAAACTCACCGGATTAAAGCAGTGGCCGAAGTAGCGCATATGGGTCAGAATTCTGATGGGGCCCGGGGGGTGCTCTCCGGTTTTTTTCCGGAGGTAATCCCGCATGGCGCGATCCAAAGGCACTTTGGCGTCGCCCATATGATCCCGACGCCTGAAATAGGCCAGGTTGACGCCGTCTCCGGACCACAAGGGGTGGATACCGGACAATGCGCCAAGGTGCGCCAGGTCCAGAAACATGAAAAACACCCGGTATTGGAACCGGTTTTCCTTCGGACGAAAGCGCCGGTGGCGAATGGTTCCCTCGTAGATACGGTGGACGGGTGGTTTGGCCGTTGCATCGCGCATTTATCTTTTTCTCCGGTCCGGCCATCCATCGGCCGGCATGCGGGCCAGCGGCCTGGTCATCACCAATTGCACGCTGCCCAGAAAACGCTCTTCAAAGCCCGCCTCGCAATAGCGCAGGTAATACTCCCACATCCGGTTAAATACTTCCGAAAACCCCAGTGACCGGATTTTTTCGATGTTTTCCAGGAAATTGCGACGCCACCTGCGCAGGGTTTCGGCATAATGGGGGGTGATGTCCTCCAGGTTGAACAAGCGAAGATCTGTTGCACCGGCCGCAGCCCGGCTGATGGCGGTGAGGGATGGAATGCAGCTGCCCGGGAAGATATAGCGCTTGATGAAATCCACGCCTTTCTTGTGTTCGTCAAAAGCCCAATCCGCAATGGTAATGGCCTGCAACACCATCACGCCATCGGGTTTCAGGAGGTCTGCACAGCGGGCCATGAACGTATCCAGGTATTGATGACCCACCGCCTCGATCATTTCGATGGAGACCAGTTTGTCGTACCGTCCCTGAAGCTCGCGGTAATCGGATTTGAGCAATACCACCCTGTCCGTGATGCCGGCTTGCTCGAATCGCGCTCCGGCCAGCCGGTACTGCGCATCCGAAATGGTGGTGGTGGTCACGCGGCAGCCGTAGTTTTTGACGGCATGCAGGGCAAATCCGCCCCAACCCGTTCCGATCTCCAACAGGTGGTCCTTTTCGGACAACTGCAGCTTCCGGCAAATGCGGTCGTATTTGGCGATGGAGGCCTCTTTGAGGGTGGCGTCGGGCCGCTCGAAGAGGCCGCCGGAATAGGTCATGGTCTCGTCCAGAAACAGGCGGTAGAAATCGTTGCCTAAATCATAGTGGGCCACAATGTTCTTACGGCTGCCGGACCTGGTGTTGCGTCGCAGAAAGTGAAAGGCTTTGTAAAGGGGGGATGCCAGCCTGGCAAGACCCGAATCCAGATCCTTAAGCAGGATTTGATTGCGGATGACCATACGCACCAGGGCGGTGAGATCATCCGCATCCCAGTATCGAAGCATGTAAGCCTCGGCCGCACCGATACTGCCGCCCCAAACGATGCGCGCGTAAGCACTGGGATCGTGAATGGTGATGGTAACGGCCAACGGGAAGTCCGGTGCGGCCTTTCCGAAGGTATGGGTACGCGTTCCTTCCCGAACGGTTACCTGCCCGGTCTCTATTTTGGAGAGTAATTTGAGGAACAGATTTTTGGCCAGTCCTGCTGCAGGTTTTCGCGAAGCTCTCACGAGCCGCTTGGATTTGGATGGAAGGGTGGTGTCGATCATAGCAGCCTCGCTTACGCGCCATGGGTTAATCGGTAATGGGAAATCAGCCACTCCCGGCCATCGCGGTAGCCCCACAGCTCCGCGCAGGCCATAAAGAAAATGCGCCAGCGCTGGAACCACAGCTCCGCGTGCCTGTCTCCGTATGTCTGAGCCAACACAGGCAGAATAGTCCTCTTTTTAGCGTCCAGGTTTTCCAGCCAGGCTTGGGCCGTTTTTTGATAGTGTCGGCCGTTCAAACGCCAATGCCTCTCAACCGCCAGATTTTTCTGGAAGTAGAGCATCAGATCGTCTGACGGCATCATACCGCCGGTAAAGAAGTAACGTCCCATCCAATCGCTCTCATCTTTGACCTCATAAGGGTAAACCGCATCTTTGTGGGAGAAGACATGAATGAAAACCCGACCGTCCGGATTCAACCAGGTGCTGATTCTGGCGAGCAGCCGCTCCCAGTTGCGCATGTGCTCGAACATCTCGATGGAAACAATGCGGTCGAAGCGGCCCGCCGGTTCGAATAGATTCATGTCCGCAGTGAGCACCTCCAAGTTGGCAATGCCCCGCACACGGCACTGCTCCTCGATGAATTCACGCTGGGACGCCGAGTTGGAAACGGACGTGAAACGGCTGCCGGGGAACCGCCGGGCGGCCCACAAAGAAAAAGATCCCCAGCCGCAGCCCAACTCCAACACCCGCAAACCGTCGGAAAGTTGGGCGCGCCGGCCCGCCAGTTCCAGCGATTGCGCCTCGGCATCGTTCAGATCCCGGACCTGTTCGGGCCAGTAGCATCCACTGTATTTCATATGCACGCCAAGCACCTGGCGAAAAAAGTCCGGCGGCAACTCGTAATGCTGGGTGTTGGCCATATCCGTTTGCATGGCGATGGGGCTGCGGCGCATCTCTTCAATGAATCGCTGCTTGCGCTCCAGTTGCCGCTCCACACCGCCCTTTTGCTCAACGGCGAGACGCTGGAAATCGAGGAACTTGATGCCCAGTCGAATCAATGGATCGGGAAGCTTGCCCTGGTCAGCCAATCGGATCAGTGTTTTCATGATACTTCTCCGTATGATTTCGA
>JASFER010000222.1:0-10616 GCA_050124755.1 Desulfobacteraceae bacterium | reverse complement strand
GGCCATTTATACCAGTGTTTATCATGCCATTCGCAAGCCCACTCGGAGTCAACTGAAGCAATTGCTCACCGTAGATCCAGAAACCAACAGATCTTTGTGGAACCAACTGCGTCAGGACACCGGCAAGGTCACCATCAAAGAGATAGACAAGGCCGTTGAGCGGCTACTGTGGATCCGATCGTTGGATTTTCCATCCGATCCGTTTTCGTCCATTCCCTACGTCAAGTTCCGACATTTCGCCATGGAGGCGAAAAGCCTCAATGCCAACCGTGTGGATGAAATTGCTCAACCGAAGAAGGCGGTATTGCTGGCCGCCATGGTCAAATCAGCGTTGGCTCGCACTATTGATGACATCATGATCATGATTGTCAAGAAGGTTGGCAAAATCCATCGCGCCGGTAAGATCAAGCTCGATGAATACCTCGAGGCGAACAGGGACAACACGGATCGTATCGTGACTAGTTATATGTCCATCCACGAACACGCTTATGATGAGAACGAAACGGATCCGGAGAAGAAGCTCGCCGCCATTCAGCAAGTTTTCGCCCAGAGCCCGGAACTCGTAGATTTCTCGGCTCAGCATACCGTGTACGGCAGCAAGAACTATTACCGTTTCCTCAGGCCGCTGTTCCGCGGCTCCCGGGCGGCCTTTTTCAAGGCATTGAATCAATTAGAGTTCGTGTCATCCAGTTCAGATCAGGCCCTGGTCCAAGCAATCGCATTTGCCAGAGCCCATCATAGATCGCGGTCTCTGTGGATTTTAAGGGAAACGATTGATCCTGACACCGGGCAAACTATAACAATGGACGATCTGTCCTGGATCCCGGACAAATGGTGGTACCTGGTCACCGGTCAGAAGCGTCGACAGCAAGTTCCCGAGAAAATCAACCGCCACCAGTTCGAGATCTGCCTGTTCTCAGAGCTCGTAAGCGAGCTCAAATGCGCGGATATGTGCATCGTTGACAGTGAGGATTTCAGCGACCCCACGGACCAATTGGTTTCCATGGAGGAGCTATGGAAGAAGCTCCCCAAATATGCCGAGGTGGTGGGATTACCTATCGATACGGCCGGGTTCATCGCACATATCAAGAAGTACCTCAACACCCAGGCGCAAAAACATGAGGCGGTCTATCCGGACAACAAGGAGTTCTGCATTAAACCCAACGGGGACCTGTGGTTAGCGAGGCTCAAGGCCAAAGAGCCAGTTCCAGGTGTCGATGAGCTCACCGAATTGATCAAAAGCCGAATGCCCCAGCGCAACATCCTCGACATCATCGTAGACACGCAAAAAACGCTGAACTGGAGCAAGCCATTCGGTCCGATCAGCGGGTTCGAGTCCAAAATCAAAGATCCGTCGATGTCATACGCGGTTACTACTTTCTGCTATGGTTGTCACCTCGGTCCCATGCAAACCGAGCGATCCCTGCCAGTTTTGAGCAGGAAGCACCTTGAATGGATAAATCGACGGCACATCACGGAAGAAAAACTGGAAAAGGCCATCAACATGCTGGTCAACGGCTATAACCGGTTTTCACTCCCCACCTTCTGGGGGACCGGGGAAACCGCCTCAGCGGATGGTACCCGGTGGGATGTCTATGAGAACAACCTGGTCTCGGAATACCACGTGCGTTACGGATCCTATGGCGGCATCGGCTACTATCACGTGTCTGACAAGTATATCGCGCTGTTTTCCAGGTTCATTCCCTGCGGCGTGTACGAGGCATCGTTTATCTTGGATCCATTTTTTCCCAACAAATCGGATATCAAACCCCATACGGTCTACGGCGACACCCACGCTCAGAGCCTCACAGTCTTCGGGCTGGCCCACCTCCTTGGGATCCAGCTCATGCCCCGTATCGCCAGGTGGAAAGATCTCAAAATCTACAAATTCCCCGGCGAATCCTATCCCAGCATCGACACAATGTTCACCGTGGAAGAGATTGATGAGGACTTAATCGCGAAACACCTACCAGACATGCAGCGCGTCGCCGTATCCATCTTGGAAGGCCGAATATCGCCATCATTTATACTTCGGAGATTGACCGGCGGGACCCGGAAGAATAAATTGTATTATGCATTTCAAGAGCTCGGAAAGGTCATTCGCAGCGCCTATCTGCTCAAATACCTGCGAAAGCCCGAACTCAGAAGGACCGTGAATAACGCCACCACCGTCAGCGAGAGGTTCAACGACTTCATTCAATTCGTCACATTCGGCAATCAGGGCATCATTGCAGCCAATTCTCGCGACGAGCAACGCAAGATCATCAAGTATGGCCATCTGGTGGCTAACATTCTGATATTCATGAATGTCCATGACCAGAGTAGAATCATGAACGAGCTCATCCAAGAGGGGCATGTGATTACGAGGGAACAGGCCGCCTGTCTGTCTCCATATCGCAAGGACAACATCAACCGGTTCGGAGCCTATTTCCTGGACGAGCTTAGGGAAAAATTGGTCATAGATTTTGGTTTGCCGGTGGTGTCTTTATCTAATTGAATACAAAGAGAATACGTGCCGGTCAAATTTCTATACTGCGTGATTTAGCAGGAATCGGTTCCGCACCCCGGGACACGCCAGGCCCGCCACGGCCAGTGCTTTGTTCGGGCACTGGTGCTGCTCGGCGGCCGGGGTCGGCGGCGTCTGATTTGATATCTATTCCCACCCACCACCCTTTAAGGATTGGATCGATTTTAAAAACAAAACGGCGGTTAAAGAAGAAAACAATCTTAGCAAACCGCCGTCTGTCAATGATTTATGAGCTATTTATAAATTAATGGCCCTAGTGCCCCCATTATATAGATTGAAACGATTTAACTATCTCAGAAAACACAGAAATGTCTATTTCTTTATGATTTATATTATTTTTGTAATTTGGGTAATCAAAAAATGGCTCTTTATGCAATTTCCAGACGAAATTAATCTGATTACCCCTTAAAAAAACAAAGAAAGAAAAATCATCGAAAGAGTCGCCCAAATTAAGAAGGTATTTCCCATTATCTATCTTTCCAGAATATACTAAGTTATAGATCTCCTCTACTTTTTTTGTTGTGAAGACTTCATTATTTAATTCATTTATTCTCCCTCTTAGATGCATAAGAATATGCTGAGCCGATGACAACATTATATCTTCATTAAAATAGCCAACATACATACCTCCAAGCCACAAGCGCAAGTTACCCATAAGATAAGGAACACGCGTTTTAATAGCATACTCTATTGCGAATTCGCTTTTTTTTCCTATCAACTTTTTCATTTACCACCGCTTTACTTCTTTAGGGACATCATTCATTCGAATTCTCCGTGGAATTCCACTATTTGTCATACCATCTGTTGATCCATTCCAATGCCAATTACCATTGCCGTCATTTTGAAATCTATGGTAAACGGTTTTTCTCCCTCGTCCTGCTTTTGTCCAACGATTCCCATCAGGACCCGATCTGCTATTATTCCAGAGTTCTCTATGATTTTTAGGTAGAACACTCTTTTTAGGATTGTATGGATTTGGACCTCGATTCGAGGGATCGTGATGCCCTGGATTTTCATAATTATCATCACCGTCATCATCTCCATCATCCCCATTCGGATTAGTACCACCTGATGATGAACCTCCAGAGCAACTATCGCCAGCATCTTGAGCTGCCATATAAAGAGCCAACTTCAAGGCTGCAACCTGAGCACCTTTTAAAGCAAGCCCCATCGCGTCAGCTATAAGTTTAGCCTCTGCATAATTCCCAGCAGTTACTGCACTATTAAAAGATGCAGTTGGAGAATCTAATGCCCATAACCCAAATGGATCAACCCAATTAACCGGATCATTTGAAACATTAATCCGGTCGAGCCCTTCCGGTTCCAAGCAAACATCGGCCTTAATATCGGCACCTTGGACCGGATTTGGCCGCTATGTAAAAGAGCCTTGTTTCAAGTGATCATTGTAAAAGCGTAAGCGTAAAGTCGGGTTTGGTCCTGGATCGGCCATCAGGTTCTTTTTTAACGGCCTTTGGCCGGATAATCAAATGATTTTTTGCGGTTAAAGGATAAGGCAGGGATTTAGGGGCGGTTGTCTTTGAGGGCTTCGCGGACCGTGTCCAGGGATGCGAACTCGTTTTCAAGGTAATCGTGGATCGTCGATATGCTGTGAACGATCATCACGCCCATCATGGACAGGGTGTGGCTGAGGCCTTCGGGCTGGGCTTTGTCAAATTCGCTGAGCCAATACCCGGCCTTGTGGATGCGTTGGATCATGATGTCGATCTCTTGCCTTACAATCAGATAGCGCTCGGCGGTTGATGGGATCATGCCGCAGATCAGCTTGTCGGTGTCGTTCATTGTGCGCACCTCCTTGGTTTGGGCGCAATGGTGCGCCTGATGCGGGTTTTACGGATTGATTAAGGGATTTATTGCGGGTCTTTTTCTCTTGGATGACAGCGTTTGTGTTCGTTTTTCAGGTCCGTGATGGACAGGTGGGTGTAGATTTGGGTGGAGTCTAAGGAGCTGTGGCCGAGCAGCTTTTGGATGGTGCGGATGTCGGCCTTGTTCTTGAGCATGGCCGTGGCGCACGAGTGCCGGAACGTGTGGGGCGACACGTTCTTTTTGATCCTGGCTTTTTTAGCGTACTTCTTTATCAGCTCCCACAGCACGTTCTTTGAGAACCGTTTGCCTCGCAAGGTCAAAAACAGGTGGTTGTTGTATGGATCGCGGATCAGTTCCGGGCGCACCGACTTGATATAGTTTTCAAGGTACCGGCAGGCGATGCGGCCGATGGGCACGATGCGGTCCTTTTTTCCCTTGCCCTCGATGATTCTCAAAAAGCCGTCGTTGTAGTCCACGTCGGCCAAGGTCAGGTTGTTGAGTTCTTCTTTCCTGATGGCCGACGAGTAGAGCACTTCCAGGATGGTGCGGTCCCGGTAACCGATGGCGGTCTTGGTGTCCGGGGCATGGATAACCTTACGGGCCTCGGCCGGGGTCAGCACGCCCCTGGGCAGCCGCTTGGGCTCTTTGGCATAGGCCACACTGCGGCCGGGATCTGTGACGGTATAGTCGTTGTCCTTCAAGAATTTGGTAAAGTTCTTGGCCGCAGACAGCATGCGGTTTTGGTAGCTGATACTGTTGGGTTGGCCTTTATTGTTGAGGCTTTCAAAAAGCGATAGCTGGTAATCCCGCATGACCTGGGAGCTGATCTGATCCGCGTGGGTGATTTGGCAGGTTTGCAGGTAGTCGAAGAACTTTTTCAGCATCCAGCCCACATGATCGATGGTGCGCTTGGACAGGTTGCGCACCTTCATCGAGCGCAGATAGGCGGCCGACAGGGATTTAAAGTTACTTTCGTTCATAGCGGCCTTTGACCCTTTCGATTTGCGGTTTAAAGCTCTCCTTGGCCGCCTTGTCCTTTTCCCTGGGATGGGTCTTTTGATGCACGGCCTTGATGTCCAGGCCCAGGGCCCGGATGTACTGCTGGGTGGTGGCAAGATCCGCATGGCCGAGCATCTTTTGAACGGCCCGGATGTCGGCCCCGTTTTTCACCAAAGAGGTGGCAAAGGTATGGCGCAGGTTGTGGGCGGTAACCTGCTTTTTGATTTTGGCCTGCCGGGCAAAGGTGCGGATCATGATGGACACCACCTGGACGCTGTTCGGATTGCCGTAACGGTTGATGAACAGGCGGCGCTCTTTGCGGTTGTTCCTGGTCAACCTGGGCCGGGCCTTGGTGATGTACTCTCTTAGGGCTTTTACGGCATGCCGTCCCATGGGCACCACCCGGTCCTTGCCGCCTTTGCCGCAGTTGACCCGGATCATGCCGCCGGTCAGGTCGGCGTCGAACACGGTCAAAGCGCACAGTTCCCGCAGCCGGATGCCGGTGGAGTAGAACACCTCCAGGATGGCCCGGTCCCGGATGCCGGTCATTAGCCCTAAGTTGGGCTGGTCCAGCAGGGCCTGGACCTCTTTGCGGGTCAACACATGCCGGGGAAGCGTTTTGTCCTTTGGCGGCTCTGTGATGGATTCGGCCGGGTTGATAAAAACGATGTTGGCGGTTTCCAGGTACTCGAACAGGCGCTTTACGGCCCGCACCTTCACGCACAGCGTGGCGGTGGTGTAGGGCGCACCCTTTTCGGTTTTATGGCCGTACAGGCCCTCTATGTAAGCCTCGATGTCGCTTTTGGTGACCTGGCGTATGTCGTCGGCCGTGGCGGCCTGCAAAAACCGGCGGGCCTGGTCCGTGTACAGATCCACCGTGGCCGCACTGCGGCCCAGGGTCTTTAGGTGCTGTCGGAAGTTAAACAACAGTTCTTCTACTTTATGCATATGACACCCCTTTGAACTAAGGTTATGACGGCTGTTTTTGACGTGTTGCCTTAATTACTTTTCCCAGGATCGCCGCCAAGTTGAGACAAAAAGCGCTGTAAAGCCATGCCAGTTAAAGGATAACAAGGATTGAAGCCCACCCGCCAAGTGCCCTCCAAGTGGGCTCCAAGTACCCTCCAAGTCGGCTTTTCGGCCCTCCAAGTTAGGCTTTTTGCCCTCCAAGTTCGTCGGCGATCCCGGATTGCTTGGCTTTTTTCTTCAATTGCTCGATGTCGATCAGGCCGATCAAAAAGGGCGCATCTTCAACGATCTCATCGGCGGCAAGCAACTCGTAGACGTACTCTTTGCCCTTTTTGCCCATGACCGGGTAGATGTATTCAAGGTCTTCAAGCTGTTTGATGTGGGTTTTGACCTGGAAGTCGGACCAGCCGCTATAGTGGCGGATATCGCGGCGGGTGAAGTGGTGCTGCGGCGGTTTGATCTTTTTTTCTTTGCAGGCATCGAGCACCATCTTGCGGATCAATTGCAGCAAGGTCCTTGACGGCGGCGGCAGCTCGTCCAGGCTGCGGCCAAGCACCTCATTGGCGATGGTGTTGGCCCGCTCGATGTCGGCAAGGGTGACGTTGATATATGCGATGGTGCGGCCCTCGTGCTCGATGCTGCAGTGCTTTCGCTGGTACTGGTACAGGTAGGTTACGGCCAATATCAGGTTCAGGTACTTGGTGTGGTCGCGTCTTGCCCGCAAGGACTTGGATGTGAACGTCAATAGCTCGGCATAGGGGTTGACCACCTTGACCGGCGCAAGTAACCGGTTGGCGTTGCGATGCTTTTTTATCACCGCATCGGACTTCAAGCGGCTTAACATCCCTTCCATGGTGTGGCGCTGGCGCTGTTTGGCCAGGATCTTTTCGGTCATTTCGGTTGATTCGTCCACGCTGACAAAGACAAAGCGAGAGGCGGTCTCGCCTTCGATCTCCGGGGCCGTGGTGGTGATAAAGATCATCAGCGGGCCTTCCACGCTGTTTTCGCTGGTTTTAAGCTCGCCGGTCACCGGATCTTTGCCCGTGTAGGCGATGGTGATCTTTTTCGATGACTGGATGCTTCTTATCGAGTAGATGGCCCCGTTCATGCCGTCGAGTTCTTCGATGGCCAGGATCTTGTGCTTTAGACTGTCCGACGCCTTGTAAAAAAGGGCCTGGTCGGTCAGACGGGTGTACTTTATCACGTCGTCTTCCGGGATCATCGACAACACGGTGTCCTGAAGGAACGATTTTCCGGCGGCGCTTCGGGATTGGATCATCACCGACAACGGTTCATCCATCTTGCGGGAGATGGCGGCGATGTAACACAACAGCTTGCCCATATCTTCGCCGGTGTAGCCGATGGTTTCAAAGTCGGCCAGGATCTCATCGAACAGGGCCGGGTTCTTGAGCATGGCAAGGGCGGCCTGTCTGTCCTGGGCGCTCATCTGCGGCTTGTCCGATTCGCTTTCCTGCTTGGGCTGCCATTGTTCGGCGTGCTGCATCAACTGTTGCAGGTCATCGGCGATGGTCTTTTCATCTTGGCCGAACAGATCGCACAAGCCTTTGACCAAAAAGGCCCTGGACCGGGCCGAGTAAAAGTCCACCGTATCCGGGTGCATGCGCTGCTTGCCGCCGTCTTGCGCAATGCCCTTGACGGTGGCCTTGAGCTGGTTGCCCCGCCGGGTGATGCCCCTGGCTTCATAGTGTCGGCCGCCGATCACGGCGCTAAAGCCGTAGTCGGTGGTTGTGTAACGGTCGGTGGCTTGTTTTGCTTCCGTCCCGGGGGCGGCGACACCGGCAAGCTTTTTAAACTCGGTAGCCGGATCGGCCGCTAAAAGAAAAAAATCGTTGATGTCCTGGCCGTCTGCAAGGTCGATGCGCTGGACCTTAAAGCCTTGGCCTTCAAGGGTTGCCGCTGTCTTGTCGGCGGCCTTGCGGCCCGATTCGTCACCGTCAAAGCAAACACGGACGGTTTCTACTTCACATCTTTTAAGCCACTGCACATGATCGTCTGTAAAGCCGTTGACGCCGTAGCTCGGGATGGTGTTGCCGATCCCAGCGCAGAGCAACGTCAGGCTGTCGATGATCGATTCGGTCAGGATGATGTCTTTGTGGGCTCTGGCCGCCTGACGGTTGAACAAGCCCAGCCGCTCGCCGGTCAGGTACAGGTGCCGGGCCGCTCCGGGATGGGCCGCTTCATCGATGCGCCGGCCGTAGATGCCGGCCGGGTTGCCGCCGGCGTCATATAGCGGGAAGGTCACGCAATTGTAAAAGTGTTCCGTGCCCCGATCGTTCAAGATGCCCAGCTGCTTGAGCTGCTGTTTTACTTCCCCTTCGGCAGGCAGCACGTTCAACAACGTACCGTTGGCAAAACCGGCCCTGTGGGCGGACAGTACGGCGTTGTCGGCAATGCCCCGGCTTTCCAGGTACTGGGCAGCCCTGGGGTCTTCGCCAAAGGCCGTATGGTAGAACTCGATCACACGGGCCAGCAGCTTGCGCAGCTTGGCCGACAGGGGCTTGGGTGGATCGTCCTTAACACGCAATGCCTTGGTGCGCTTCAAGCCGTTGCCGGTCAGGCGTTTGACCGCTTCTTTGAAGTCCACCTGGTCGAACATTTCTACAAAGCGGATTGCATCACCGGCCGCACCGCAGCCAAAGCATTGCCACAGGTTCTTGGCGGTGTTGATGGATAAAGACGGGTTTTTGTCGGCGTGGAAGGGGCAAAGGCCCATGTGGCTTTTGCCGTTTTTCTTTAAGTTGATGCCCTTGGCCTGGACCAGGGCCACCAGGTCAGTGCGCTTGGCCTGCTCGATTACCTCTTGGTCGATTGGCATGGTGGTATCTCCCCTCTGTCTTTCGCAGTTTGTCGAACATCACGTCCCGCAGGTGGTTTAACGATTCTCTAAGCTGCACCGGATTGACCAGGGCTCGGCCGGTGCGGTAGTCGTTGTCAAAACGTTCCAGGTCCTTTCCCGTGATCAGGAACGTGGCGATCCGGCGGCCGTTGTTTCTGACCCGCACTCGGTCCAACCGGCCGCCCATGCACAGCAAAAAGGCCCCTTTGAACAGATCGGTCACTTCGACGGTACCTTGCATAAAGGCTTCACCTCCTTTCAAATACTTGATTTTTTTGGGGAGATGCGCTAAACAGGTGGGAAGTTCAAGGGGCTTTCGCCCTTTGGACTCTTCTTAAGCCATCAGCCGTGAAGACTCGCCAGTCAAGGGCTGATGGCTTTTTTGTTTCGCAAACTCCCGGTTGCCAATTGTCAAGAATAAATTTACACTAAAAAAGATTTTTTAACTGTATCCGACTTTAAAGTGATATACTTTACATGTCAAGGGCTAAAAAACAGTGACATTTAGAAGGCGGTGTATAATGCTGACTATCATGGCAAAAAAGAATAAAAGCAAACCCGCACCGATGATGATCGGCAATGAGACTTTTGGCCAAAGGATGGCCCGCATAAGAAAGGCCAAAGGCTATACCCAGATCGAGCTTGCCCAAAAAATGGACATCATTCAGGTTCTAATCTCTGACTATGAATGTGATAAGCTGCGGCCATACCACGAGATGATTGTAAGATTGGCCAAAGCTCTTGATATTTCGACAGATGAGCTATTGGGAGTAAAACCGGTTAAAACAAAAAGCTCCAAAGTCAGCTTGAAGCTACAGCGAAGAATGCAGAAGATAGATGTCTTGCCTCCAGCCAAACAAAAAATAATTCTTCAAACAATCGACACTTTTATCAAAGGCGTCGAAGCTCAATAAAAAGCGGTGGCCGCCGCTCAAGGCCTTCACAGCAAAGGGCCTGTCATGACCCTTGCGTCTTCTTACATAATCCACAGGGCAGTTATCAGACACTGTTGGTAAGACCGGCTTTTGCCTTTCCCATCATTTTATCCTCTGCTCAATAGCTTCTAAATTATCCATCATTGTTTTTGTATCAGGGTGATTATCTCCTAAAACTTTTCTACAAATGGCTAACGCCTTGCGTATATAATTAGCAGCTTCTTTTATCTTATTTTCATAAAAGCATAACGTCGCCAGGTTGTTCAAGCTGCCTGCCGTATCCGGATGCTTTTCGCCCAGAACCTTCTTTCTGATCTCAAGGGCCTTTTCATAGTACGGCCGCGCTGCCTGATAGTCGCCCATGGAATCCAGCAGACCGCCTCGATCCCTCAAATCTAAATTGCCAGGAGTATAATAAATAAACTGCCCTATTCTGCCAGCATTCACAACTTAAAAATTTCCTTTGCCGTTTTTGGTCAACCCTATTCGGGGTTTTTTGTCCAAA
>JASFER010000221.1:0-10704 GCA_050124755.1 Desulfobacteraceae bacterium | reverse complement strand
CAGGATCCGGCAAAAGAGCACCAGACGGAACGGTGGCTTTGCTTTCGTATTGCCGAAGACGAACATTTCGCCATTGCTTTGGAGTGCGTACAACGCATCGAAAGGATACAAAGCGAAGCGATCGAACATGTGGGCGGTAAAAAAGTCATGAAAAACGGGGGATGCAGTTTGCCCCTGCTGTCGCTGGACGACATCGCGACCATCAAACCCCGGGCGGAAATGGCGTTTGCTGAAGTCATTACCGTTCGGGTTGCCGGGCGGGAGGTCGGACTGCTGGCCACACCGCCCGTGGATGCCGTGGAGGTGTCCGTCGAGATCGATGATACGACCTTGCGGCAAAAATGCATCCGCGGATCGGCCATCGTCAGGGATAACACCACCTTGATTGTGGATGTTGACGCGGCCGTCAAACACAGCTATCCAGAGTGGTTCTATCACACCGAGGCAGCTTAGTGCATGCCTGAACGAAAACGCCCCTCCCCTGGTGGAGGGGTTGGGGGCAGGGAAATATAAAGGCCTGATATCACACGCCCTCTCCAGGTCCCGTCGAGGGGATGGGAGAAAAGCATTTTCGTTCAGACCCTAATTCAAAACAGGAGATAACGACATATGTCCATGCAAACCACCACCCAACCTTTCCGGTCAGCGGATTACGCAACCTTTTTTATCCAAGAGGCGCTATGCGGCATAGATCTTATCAAGGTGCAGGAGATCAATAAACCCACAGCATTGACCCAAGTGCCCCAGGCGCCCGGCTATGTGATGGGCGTGATGAACTTGCGGGGCCGTATTGTCACCATTATTGATATTTGCTGCAAATTGGGCTTGCCCGCGGTTCAAATTGATGACGCCAATCGCAATATTATCGTACGCAGCCGTGAAGAACATATCGGCCTGCGGGTCGGCCGGATCAGCGATGTGGTCGCCGTTCAATCGGACTGCATCGAGGCGCCGCCGGCCAATCTTAATGGGATTCAGGGCAAATTTTTCCGCGGCGTGTTCAAAAGCGATCGTCATCTTGTCGGATTGCTGGATATCGATGCATTGTTGAATTAGGCAGTTATCAATAACCTGTTCGAAGTATCAGCTTCTTCCTGTTAGGCTGCAATCCATGTGAGCAGCACCCGGAGCAATTCCAACTCGCTAAGGGGCTTGGCGAGATAGTCGTCTAGGTCGGCGGCCAGACACTTTTCTTTCTCGCCTTTTAAAGCATGGGCCGTCAGGGCGATGATCGGTATTCGGTGATGGGTGGCCGATGGTTGTTGGAAACTGTTTTCTTGTTTGTGGTTTATGTTTTCTGATTGTTGACGTTCCCATTCACGGATATGTTGGGTGGCCTGGTAGCCGTCCATTAGCGGCATCTGGATATCCATGAGCACGGCATGATAATAGTTCGATCCCGATCCGGTCACCTTGTCCACGGCCACCCTGCCGTTTTCGGCGGTGTCCACTATCAAGCCCGCTTCCTCCAACAGGGCCACGGCCACATCCCGGTTCAATTCGCTGTCTTCCACAACCAGTACGCGCCGACCGGCCAGGCGCCGGATAGGCAGAGCAGCCGGTTCTTTTGCGCGGCTTGGCACCACGGCCTCCGGCAGTTCCTTGCGGGTCTCCAGCATTGCCGTAAAAGAAAAGGTGCTGCCTTTGCCTGGTGAGCTTTCGGCCCAAATACGACCGCCCATCAGCTCCACCAGCCGCCGGCAGATGGCAAGGCCCAGGCCGCTGCCTTCATATTTACGGGTCATGTAACCTTCGGCTTGAGTAAAGGGCTCAAAAAGGGAGGGCAACTCATCGGCGGCAATGCCGGTGCCGGTGTCGCTGACCCAAAACTTGAACATCGCTTGCGATTGGTCCTTGGAGGGCTGCGCCTCCTGTTCTACGCCAACCACGATCTTACCGCGCTCGGTAAATTTAACGGCGTTTTGGATAAGGTTGATCAGCACCTGGGCAAGGCGGGCCTCATCTCCCGTCAGCAGTCTGGGCACATTTGGATCTGCGGCAAAAATCAATTCCAGATCCTTTTCGGCAATCTGTTCGCTGAAAAGATCGGCCAACTGTTCCATTACCTGCTCCAGATCAAAGGGATGCCGCTCCAACTCCAGCCAGCCGGCCTCCACCTTGGAAAAATCGAGAATGTCGTTGATCACCGCCAACAGGTTGTTGGAGGCAATCAGCACCTTTTTCAAATAGTTGCGCTGCTCGTCCCTCAGCTTGGATTTGAGCACAATATGGGTCAAACCCATCATCGCGTTGAGGGGAGTGCGGATCTCGTGGCTCATGCGGGCCAGAAAATCGCTCTTGGCTTGGTTGGCCGCTTCGGCTTGGTCTTTTGCAACGGTAAGCTCGGCTGTCCGCTGGTCTACCAACGCTTCCAGATGCTCACGGTGCTTTTGCAACTCCTTCTCGGCCAGTTTGCGTTCGGTGATATCCACCAATACCGCGATATTACCGCTGATGCGGCCCTGGGCGTCGTGCAGGGGCGAGGCGTAGATGCTGTAGTCGATGGGTGTTCCGTCGCGCCGCTGCCGACGCACCTCCACGCCGTCCAGGGTCATCCCCCGTCGGATCTGTTCCCGGAATCGTTTGAATTCCTCCCGGCGATCCGACGGTCCTGCGGGCAGCGGCTTTCCCATCACCTCCTGTGCGCTCCAGCCGAGCATCTTTTCGGCTCCCGGATTCCAGACCGAGCGCACCCGGCATTCCAGGTCCATACCAACGATGGCCACGGGTGCCGCTTCGATGACTGCGCGAAGCAAATCATTGGACTGTTGCAGCGCCTCCTGGGCCTGCCTGCGTTCTTGCAGGTTTCTGGCCTCCTGCAGCGCCCGCCGGACAGCCGGCGCCAGGCGCGATAAGTTCTCCTTGAGCACATAATCAGTGGCACCCCGGGTCAGGGCTGCGATGGCCGCCTCTTCGCCAAGTTTGCCGGAAACAAAGATGAAGGGGACATCCGGACACACTTCTTGCGCCAGTCCCAGCGCCGACATACCGTCGTACATCGGCAGTCGGTAGTCGGCCAGAATGATGTCCATCCCGCCGCCGCGCAGGGCGGTCTCGAACTCGTCCCGCGTTCGGAAGGTGGATATTCGGCAAGCCAAACCGGCTTCAGCGAGCTTGGCATGAACGAGCTCCGCATCGGCCCGTTCATCTTCCAGGTGCAGTATCCGGATCATGGTGTCCATGATTAAGCATTCCTTTCTCAAAGGACGGTGCACCCCTTCTATTGCCCACACACGCCTTCCGGAGGCGGTGGGTTGATCAATACCCGAAAGGCGCCGATTTGCGAGGTCCCCAGCATTAGCTGCAACCGTCCTTCGGACTTCTGGCGTTTTTCTTCCGCCTGCTTGTAGCCGGCAATGTCTCAGGCAATCATAAAGATCCTTTCAGCGGAAATGGAAGAAAGATCAGCATTAAACCAGATTTCTCCACCTTCAATGGGTAAACCGTACTCCAAATCGGCCAACTGCGGAGTGTTCAAAGCTTGTTTGATAGGGTCAAGGAAAAAGTCGGCCTGGTCGTTGTGAAAACCTCGTGGAGCGTCTTCCCCGATAATTCGTGTGGCGGTATGTATAAGAGAGATGGATTCGTATCGACGAGTTTCAGTTAGCGTCCTTCTGAATTAGATACAATTATACCATCGGTCATGGGCTTGATTAAAGTGCAAAGTTCCGCTTTGGACGAGCTTAAAGTTTTTCTATCCGCTAGTGCTCAGTAATATCAATAAGGATCAGCGGGAGCATTTGAACAGAAAGCTGCGGTTTTGATTGAAACGCTTGGAATAATGATACCCGGTTATCCATAAAGCTCAAGTTGCAGGTATCGGATTTTATGCCAGGCCGGCGCAGAGGCCGGCCCTACGCTAATCACTCCGACCCCTGGCGTTTTGAGGGTCTCGTAGGGTCGGGCTCTGTCCCGACCGGTGGGGATAAACCCCGCCCGCTTAATCTTTTAAGATAACCGCGTAATGATAAATTGGGGATCTACATATTTCCTGAACCGGGATAGGGGGACCATTAATGAAAAATTATATTACAAGCTCAAAAATAGCTTAAGAATTCAGGCAGATGAATTTTAAAAAGGCATTAATCTGTTCTTAGCGGGCTGGCTTTTTCTGGTTGAACAAAATCAAGGGGTTATGTACATTATAAAATGTACTATGATACAAGTTTACAAGAATGGTCTCCCATCCCAAATTGGCCTGAAGCAGGGGAATAATATCGAAATCGAAGTATCCGACACCGGAGTCGGGATCGCCCCTGAAATCATCGGATCGATTTTCGATCCTTATTTCACGACTAAAGAGCCCGGCGAGCGAGCCGACATGAGGCCTGCCATATGACCTGATCATCACCGATATGACCATTCCGAATCTGACCGGGGACAAATTAGCGGTTGAGTTGATGAAAATACGGCATGATATGCCAATATCCTGTGCAGGGGTACAGCCAAAGGATATCTGAAGAAACTGCAGCGCTGTCTGCTGCGCAAGAGGTGAAGATGAAAAGCCTTACATCCGGGGATCATGATATTCAATAGATTCAAGAAGAACTGCATCGCTGGATTGACCAGCTGGAGGCGGATGAACGCGATTGCATTGCCTTTGCTGGTTCTGTTGGTCTGGTTGACGGTTGCATCCGGTCTGTGCACTTCGTCCCTTGCACAGCAGGCTGAACCCGCGGGGAATGCCCCGGCGGTTCGAGGCCCGGAGACCTCAGCGGCATCGGGAAAAAGAGCGTTTCTTACGTCCCGGGAGAAGCACTGGCTGTCACAGCATGACGGGCTGGTCCGCATCGGCATTACGGTGATTCCCCCGCAGGTGCTGCACGTTGAAGGACAGTACAAGGGACTTTCCATCGATTACATCCACCTCATGGAGCGCAAGCTTGGGTGCGCTTTCAAGCTGGTTCCCTTTGCCACATGGAACGAGGTCATCCAGGCGGCCAAAATGCGCCGGATCGACATGATTTTTGCAGCCCAGCAGACGCCGGAGCGCCTGGAATACCTTCTGTTCACCGAGCCCTACATCGAACTGCCCAATATGATCATGGTGCGCAAGGACCGGACGGGCGGCACCAGCCTGAAGGAGATGAATGGATGGCGTGTGGCCACTTCCAGAGGAAGTGCGGTGCACGAATATTTGATAAGGGAGTTCCCCGATCTTGAGCCTTACCCCGTTTCGGATGAATTGAGCGGTTTGATGAAGGTTTCAATGGGCGAAGCCGATGCCATGGTGGTCGAAATTTCCCGAGCCTCCTATTACATCGAAAAGGCGGGCATTCTGAACCTGCGTGTCGCCGGAAATGCGGGTCTGCTGTATCAACTGCGGTTCGCGGTCCGCAGCGACTGGCCGGTGCTTTGCGGGATTCTGGACAAAGGACTGGCCGCCATTACTGACGAAGAAAGGCGGGACATTACCCGCCGATGGATTATTGTGGGCGAAAAGAGCGTCTTCGCGGACAAGGCGTTCTGGATCCCCTTTGCAGCGGGGCTGGCGGTGATCATCATGGTCGTCGCGGGGGTCATCCTCTGGAACCGGATGTTGCGCAGGGTCGTCAGGCGGCGCACGTTACAACTGCAGCAGGAACTTGCCGAACGCAGGCTGGCCCAGGAGGCGGTGCGGGAAAGCGAAAAAAAATACCGGCGCATCGTGGACACGGCCAGTGAGGGGATCTTGGCGCTCGGCCAGGACACCCTGACCACGTTCGTCAATGCCAGGATGGCCGAAATGCTCGGCTATTGCGCCGCAGAGATGATCGGGCGGCCGCTGACCGATTTCATGTTCGCAGAGGATGTACCTGACCATCTGGAGAAAATGGAGGCGCGCCGCAAAGGTGTATCCGATAACTATGAACGCCGGTTGCGCCGCAAGGACGGCGGGATTATCTGGACCCGGGTTTCCGCAACCCCGGTCTTTGACGATGTGCGCCGTTTCCAGGGCTCCTTTGGGATGTTTACCGATATTACCAGCCGAAAGCAGGCGGAGGACGCTTTGCTACGGCTGAACAGGCAGCTGCGGGCCATCAGCACCTGCAACCAGGTTTTAATGCAGGCATCGGATGAACAGACCCTGCTTAAGAAAATCTGCAGCATCGTCTGCGAGGAAGCCGGATACCGCATGGCCTGGGTGGGTTATCTTCAAAATGATACAACCAGCACCGTTGGACCCGTGGCCTGGGCCGGGTTCGAGGAGGGCTATCTCGCTGAGGCAAAGATTACCCGGGCCGATACAGAGCGCGGCCGAGGCCCAACCGGCCGGGCTATCCGCGAGGGAGTAAGCGCCTGCATCCAGGACTTTGCCACCGATCCTCTTGCAGCGCCCTGGCGCCAGAGTGCCTTGGAACGCGGCTACCGTTCCAGTACCGCTTTGCCCCTCAAGGACGAAAACGGTACCCCCTTCGGCGCCTTATGTATCTATTCCGCGCAGCCCGGCACCTTCACCTTGGAAGAGATGAAGCTTTTGGAGGAGTTGGCCGGGAACCTGGCCTTTGGCATTAATGTGCTGCGAACCCGCGCCGCGCGCAAGCAGGCTGATCAGGACGTTGCGCTCATGAGCTTTGCCCTGAACAACGTTGGCGAGGCCGCCTTCCTGATCGATGTACACGCACGCTTTTCATACGTTAACCAAGAAGCCTGCAGGGCTTTGGGATATACCCGCGATGAACTGCTTGCAAGAGGGGTTGCGGATATCGACCCTGGCTTTCCGACAGAGAGATGGGCTGATCACTGGCGGGAGCTGGCAACGAAGCGTGCGATGACTTTCGAGAGTTGCCATAAGACAAAGGGTGGCCGCATCCTGCCCGTGGAGATCAACGCAAATTATATTGAATATGGCCAAAAGAGTTATAACCTGGCGCTGGTGCGCGACATCACCGAGCGCAAGCACATGGAGCAAGAGCTTTCCGCACACCGTGAACATCTCGAAGAATTGGTTCGGGAGCGCACAGCGGAATTGGAAAAGAGCCAAGCGCAAATAATAAACCTGAATCAGGATCTACGCAACCGGGCCGAAGCGTTGGAAGCAGCCAACAAGGAGCTGGATGCCTTTGCCTACACGGTGTCCCATGACCTCAGGGCGCCGCTGCGTCATATCGATGGTTTTATAGAACTACTTCAAAAGAAGACAGAAACGGTCTTTGACGAACAGGGTCGGCACTATATGGACGCCATTTCTGATTCGGCCCAAAAAATGGGGCGATTGATCGACGATCTGCTCTCTTTCTCCCGCATGCGTCGCCATGCCTTTTTACTGCAGCAGGTGGAGATGGGGCCCCTTGTGCGTGATGTCATCCGTGAACTTGAACCTGATGCCACCGAAAGGACAATCGAGTGGCGCATAGGTGACCTGCCCTCAGTTAACGGTGATGAGCGCATGTTGCGGATCGTTCTGACCAACCTGATCTCCAACGCGTTGAAGTTCACGCGGACCCGGCCGCAGGCCTGGATCGAAATCGGATCGCTGCCCGACCAGGACTCCGAAAGCGTGGTTTTTGTCCGCGACAACGGCGTGGGGTTCGATATGGCCTATGCGGAAAAGCTGTTCGGTGTGTTCCAGCGGTTGCACCGCGCTGATGATTTCGAGGGCACCGGCATTGGGCTGGCCAGTGTGCGCCGCATCATTGCGCGGCATGGCGGTCGGATCTGGGCACAGGGAGAGCCCGACAAGGGGGCGGCGTTCTACTTTACGCTGCCGCGACCATTACAAGAGCGGAGAGATGGAGAAGCAGATTTATAAATATTGGTGGGGGCGGTCGGAAATTTCGTTGTTTTAGACCCAGAAGCGGGATTGCTTGTACTCCACCAGCACTTGATATTAGGTGTACCGGTCGCTCCAATGATGAGTATTCATACCTAATTGGCCCAAAAGCAGCATAGCTGCCATTGGTGCAATCTTTTCTTACGACAAAAACATGGGCTACGGTACAAAAAAAGATTTATCGCAGCAACCAAGCCTGGGAGAGAAAAACGGAATGACGAGATATCCAATAAAACTGGAGGCATTCTCGTGAGAGTTTTACTGGTGTCCGCCAATACGGAAACCATCAATATGCCGGTGTTGCCCTTGGGGATGGCCTTTGTGGCGAGAGCATCGGAAGAAGCGGGTCATGAAGTGTATCAGATAAACCTGATGGCGGAACCAGAGGCGCTGAAAACCTTAGCTAAACGCATCCAAAAGATTCAACCAGAGATCATCGGTTTATCCGTCAGGAACATTGATGATCAGGTTTCCTTACAACCTCGATTTCTTCTCGATCCAGTTAAGGCCATCGTCTCTACATGCAGGCAGAACTCTGAGGCCAAGATAGTGCTCGGCGGCGCCGGATACAGCATTTTCCCCAAACAGGTATTATCATATCTGAATGCCGATATGGGTATCCAGGGAGAAGGTGAACGATCCTTTGTCATGCTTTTGGACAAACTAAAAAATAATGAGGATTTATCCGATATTCCCGGCCTGTATCATGCAGACGGAACTATCGCCAACCCTCCGGATCATTTTAAGAAAATAGATCATAATCTTTTTCCTCAACCCGGGAGGCACATCTTTTTATTAGAAAATACCGACGATGAGATCATTTGGCTTCCGTTTCAAACCCGCAGGGGCTGTCCTTTGAACTGCAGTTATTGTTCGACCCCATCAATCGAAGGGAAAATCATTCGCAAGCGAAACCCCAGTTTAATCATCGATACATTGACCACATATGTGACTGCAGGATTCAAGCATTTCTTTTTTGTAGACAACACCTTCAACCTGCCGTCTGCATATGCAAAAGATCTTTGCAGCCAAATAATTGCATCCGGTTTGAATTTTACTTGGAGAGCGATTCTCTATCCAGGACATGTAGACAAAGAGCTCGTATCAAAGATGGCGGAATCCGGTTGCGCCGAGGTTAGTCTTGGATTGGAAAGCGGCTCGGATATCATACTGAAAAGGATGAATAAGCGTTATCATACTACGGATGTCCGCCGTGCTTCGGATCTTTTAAAGGAAGTCGGCATCCGGCGGACAGGATTTCTACTTTTATGCGGTCCGGGTGAAACCAGACAAACAGTTCAGCAAAGTCTTGAATTGGTAGATTCTCTAGCATTAGAAATGATCAAGGTGACAATAGGGATTCGAATTTATCCGAACACTCAACTGGCCCACCATGCGAGAAGGACGGGAAAGATAACACCTCATAGCAACCTTCTATTTCCGAAATTCTATTTAGAGGACGGCATGGAGGCTTGGATACGGGAAACCGTAAATGCATGGATGGAGGATCGACCCAACTGGATTTTTTGATATAGATCGCCCCGTAACTCGGAAAGCAGGTTGCGTTTTCAGTTTGTAAGCCTCGGAAACAATAAAGGTGAGTTATCATTTGTAAAAGGAAACGCTTTCCGAGGTGTGGAACCGGTTCCTACAATATCACGCAACTTTGAAATTTAAGCGTTACTTATTGTCTGTTTATTCAATTAGATAAAGACACCACCGGCAAACGGCAATCACTGCTTATTGGAGCGCGGAACCGATTCCTGAAGGATCGGTTGGCCTGTTCTTGCCCGCGTCCGTTCAAATAGTTGTATCCTGCTAAAATATAAACTAAAAACATAATGAGAGGTTTGGTACAATAATCGGTAAATGTGTCATTTAGACCAGCTTTGCCCGCTTACTGCGTGATTTAGCAGGAATCGGTCCCGTGCCTCTTTAGTGATTATATTTTGGTAAACCTTTACATTTAGAAAAGGATTAAAATGGAAATACAAACTCTGCTTCTAATCGCTCCGCCGATCTTGTTGGCATTAACATTTCATGAGTATGCGCACGCTTTGATTGCATACCGGTATGGGGATGATACTGCCAAGCAAAGTGGTCGTTTGACTTTGAACCCACTTGCCCATCTGGACCCAATCGGTACGATAATGATTTTTTTGGTGCATTTCGGGTGGGCTAAACCTGTGCCAGTGAATCCGAACAGATTGAAAAACCCAAAAAAAAACATGCTTTGGATCAGTGCTGCAGGCCCTCTTGCGAATATGATTTTAGCCCTGATTAGCGGCATTTTGCTAAGGCTTGTTTTTGGAATTATTGGGGAACCTGAGCAACATTCCATTACCGGTTTGCTTATATTGATGATCATTTTGAGTTTGAAGATCAATCTGGCTTTGGCCGTATTCAACGTGCTGCCAATTGCCCCCCTGGATGGCTCGAAAATTCTGTTCGGGCTTCTACCCCCTAAATATGAAAATTCAATTTTCCTTTTGGAGCGTTATGGCCCATTTATTCTCATTGGATTGATTCTTCTGGGCCGATTTTCGGGTGTGTCCATTTTGGGAGGACTTATCTGGCCGTTTGTGGGGTTTTTTAGCAAAGTCTTTGCGGGGATTTGATGCAGAGGTTTTTCAATTCGCACCAGCGGGAGCATTTGAACAGAAAGTTACCGTCGCATCCGCGCATCCGGGCATCCGACCGGGCATCCGTACATCCGATCCGTGCATCCGGGTCGGACCAATCATCTGCATCCGGGTTCTGCATCCGTGCATCCGGGTCGGACCCAATGTCATTAACTTAAGGGAATTATATGCCGGAAAAAATCATCGGGATCGCTATCGAAATCGAAAACAACGATAATACGAACTCAACTTTCGGTTTTCGATTTTTGAAATGCCTGTCGCCGTCATATGTTTTAAAGCTAAGGGCGGGCTTGGGAGCCCCGCCCTACG
>JASFER010000220.1:0-10731 GCA_050124755.1 Desulfobacteraceae bacterium | reverse complement strand
AGCTTCTCCCGGATACCCATGAACCGGCTGGCCACGCTGTTGGCGCCGAGAGCCTCGATAAAGAGTCCGATCCCTGTCTTCCGAACAAAGAGACAGGTCGTTGCAAAGGTGACGATCACCAGGATGATGGGAACGGGCAGGCCGCACAGGAACCCTGACCCGATGTACTGGAACGGCTCATGGATAAAAACGACGATTTGGCCATGGGTGATGAGCTGGGCAATGCCGCGGCCGGCCACCATGAGGATCAGGGTGGCGATAATCGGCTGGATCCCCACATAGGCCACCAGCAGACCGTTCAACAGGCCCGCCAGCAAAGAAACCATCAGGGGGATGCTGACGACGATCAGCAGTGGTTGCATTTCACCGTATTCGAGCACACCTTTGACATAGTCCGGCCGGATGATAATGGCGGCAACGGCCCCTGAAATGGCCATGACAGCCCCTACGGAGAGGTCGATCCCGCCCGTGGCAAAGACCAGGGTCATGCCGATGGCCAGCAGCATCACGGGGGAGGCACGGTTGGCAATATCCACCAGAGATCCGAAAAACCGGCCGTCCTTGATTTCGATATGGAAAAAACCGGGTGTGAAAACCAGGTTGAACAAAAGAATGCCTGCCAGGGCCACCATGGGCCATAGCAAGCGTTGTACATTGGGGTCTGTAAAAAAATCCTTTTTCATCAGGCCACTTCATCGTGGGCGATCACGGCCATGATGGCGCTCTCTTCCATATCGTCTCCGTCAAGTACCGTCAGAAACTTGCGGTCCCTCAAAACAGCGATCCGGTCGCTGCAGCTGACGACCTCCTCCAGCTCGGAGCTTATGAAAAGAATGGCCAGGCCCTCTTCCTTGAGGTCGAGAATGAGATCCTTGATTTCGGCTTTGGCCCCCACATCGATGCCCCGTGTGGGTTCGTCCAGGATCAGGAATCTGGGGTCAGTGGCGAGCCACCTTGCAATGATCACCTTCTGCTGATTGCCGCCGCTCAAGTTAATCACCGCCTGAGCGGCTGACGGGGTCTTGATACGCAGCAACCGGATATAGCGGTCTGCGATTTCGTTTTGTTTTTTGCGTGAGATCGCCTTGAAGATGCCGGATCTGGCCTGCAGGGCAAGGATGATGTTCTCCCGGACGGTCAGGTCGGCGATGATCCCTTCGGCTTTCCGGTCCTCCGGACAGAATGCCAGAAAGTGCTCGATGGCCTTGCGCGGGGAGGTGAGACTGACATCTTTCCCATCCAGGCGGACCGTGCCGCTGTCGGCCCGGTCGATGCCGAACAATAGCCGTGCCGTTTCGGTTCTTCCGGAACCTAAAAGGCCTGCCAGGCCTAAAATTTCTCCCTTGTTGATCCTGAGGTCAAAGGCGGACAGGGAGCCTTTGCGCCCGAGTCCTTTGGCTTCGATAAATGTTTCTGTGCCGCGCGCTCTCTTTTGCCGTTCATCGCGGTCGCTGCTCCGCTCCAGCCAGGCATCGGCGGGATCCTTGCCCAGCATGTGGGCGATGAGATTCAAGCGGGGCAGTTCCCTTGTTTTGAACTCTCCGATAAAGGCCCCGTTCCGGAGGACGGTGATCCGGTCGGTAATGGCGTAAACCTGGTCGATAAAATGGGTGATGAAAATGATGCCCATACCCCGGCGTTTCAGATGCCGGATGACCTTGAAAAGCTGATCGACCTCGGCCGGATCCAGGCTGGAGGTCGGCTCGTCCAGAATCAGCACCCGGGCCGATATCTCCAGCGCCCTCGTTATGGCCACCAACTGCTGCACCGCCACGGGATAAGAGGAGACCGGCCGGGTGACATCAAGATCAAGATCAAGTTTCCTGATGGCTTTTTGGGTATCGCTGTTCATCCGGTTCCAGTCGATGCCCCATTTGTTCTTGGGCTCCCGGCCGATGTAGATGTTCTCGGCCACGGAGAGGGACGGAATCAGATTAATCTCCTGGTACAGGGTGCTGATGCCGGATGCCGCCGCCTCCAGGGGGGAAGAGAGGGTAATAGGTGTTCCCAGGAAAAGGATTTCACCTTCATCCCTGGGGTAGAGACCGGTCAGCACGTTGATCAGGGTGGATTTGCCGGCCCCGTTTTCTCCCATCAGCCCGTGAACCTCACCCCGGAAAAGCCGGAAATCGACACGGTCCAGGGCGCGAACACCGGGAAACGATTTGCTCACACCCTTGATTTCAATGAGGAGATCCGTGTTTTTATCCGTCAATGTGATTTGAGTCCCCCGGCATTCTTGGGCAGTCGGGTTTGTTTGATTGTCTTTGTCTTTGATCAAACCGCGCACTTTACGCGCGGTATAAACTTACGGACCTATAACCTAAATTAAGGCGGACCTGTGTTAGCTATGCCAGTTTAAACTTTAAACGATGCGTTCATATACATATGCCCTTAAACGAAGCGTTGAACCTTGTTTTGGGTTATAGGTCCGTAAACTTAAACCATGGCCGACGTGTCGTCTCCACTTTGCTAATATTTCCGGGTCGGCAGTGTTTCGGCTGCGGTTTCCGCAGGGAATACGCCTTCCTTGGTGATAATCCGCTTGGGCAGGGTTTTGCCTGCCGTCAGGTCGGTGATGGATTTAAAAAGCTGAGGTCCCAAAAGCGGGCTGCATTCGACCGTACAGTTGATCTTGCCTTCGATCATGGCTTCAAAAGCCCCCCTCACCGCATCAATAGAGACAATAATGATGTCCCTGCCCGGTTTCAGGCCGTAGTCTTCAATGGCCTGGACGGCGCCCAGGGCCATGTCGTCGTTGTGAGCAAAGAGCACATCGATTTTTTTGCCTTCCGATTTGAGGAAGGCTTCCATGACTTCCTTGCCTTTGGCGCGGGTAAAGTCACCGCTCTGGGATTTGATGATCTTGAAAGCAGAGCCCTTGATGACATCGGCAAACCCCTCTTTTCGGTCAATGGCGGGCGCCGATCCCACGGTGCCCTGGAGTTCCACGATGTTCACCACGTTACTGCTTTTATTCGTTTTTTTCAAGCAGTCGTAGTTTTCCATGAGCCACTTGGCGGCACGTCTGCCCTCTTCCACAAAATCAGATCCCATAAAGGTGACCCATAGTGAATCATCCTGGACATCAACGGCGCGGTCCGTCAGAATGACCGGGATACCGGCCCGCTTGGCTTCTTTGAGCACAGGTTCCCATCCGGTTTCAACCACTGGAGAAAAGGCGATGAAATCCACACCCTGGGAGATGAAACTGCGGATGGCCTTGATTTGGTTTTCCTGTTTCTGCTGGGCATCGGAGAATTTGAGTGTAATGTTGGCGTGTTTTTTTGCCTCGGAAATAATGGAATCCGTATTGGCCGCCCTCCAGGCACTCTCGGCGCCAATCTGTGAAAAACCGACCACGATCTTCTTGTCGGCCACGGCTGTTCCCGCAATCCATGTGCAGGCCAACAAGAGATCCATAAAAATTGTCAGCCACTTCTTCATGTTGCCCCCTCCCTATTCGACACAATTGATGAACAAATCAGCTCAATCCCAGAACCTTTCGACCTCCCGTCGCCGTCAATGCCGGGCGCACCATGATTCCTTTTTTTGCAGGAACCACCTAATATCGTCAACCGCTATTTTGCTGGTTGACTTAGGCGATGCATATCGATATTGTTAACGTTAACGAAAAATCGGCCGCACTTGTATAAAACCCGTCGACAGCCTTGAACAACCGGACAGCATCATTGAGGATAATGAACGCGGAAAGAAGAGGTGTTGAATGGTGATGAACCCGCCTCAACGATCAAAAATCACCATTAAAGATGTGGCCCGCGCCTGCGGGGTTTCCAATCAAACGGTTTCCAGGGTGATCAACAAACGTGCGGATGTCTCCCGGGCAACCCGTGAAAAAGTATTGGCCGCCATTGAGCAGATGGGTTTTCAACCCAGTGCCTTTGCCAGGGGCATGCGGCAGCAGAGCACCACTCTGGGCATCATTCTGGCCGGTCTTGAGTACAAAGGGGTTTCCATCTGCCTCCAAGGCATCACCCAAGAGGCGGAACGCCACGGCCTTAACCTGATTTTAAAAGAGCTGCCAAGCTTCAATTCCCTGGAGATGAATCCGCTGATCCAGTCGCTCATCGCCCACCAGGTAATGGGTATCATCTACGCCGCTCCCGAAGTCGGGGGCAACTGGGCCAAGGTTCAGGCCAAACTGCCGCCCTTCTGTCCACCCATGATTTTTCTAAAAGGAAGTCCTTTTTCCGCGCCCGTTACCATCTCCATTAACAATTACCAGGGGGCATTTCAGATCACTCAGCACCTGATCAAAAAAGGTTACCGGCATATCGCCCATATCAGCGGACCGCTGGACTGGTTTGAGGCCCAGGAGCGAAAAAGGGGTTGGGCCCAGGCCCTGTCCGATGCCGGCATGACGGCACAAGACAATCACTGGGCGGAAGGGACATGGAATTCCGACGGCGGCCTTAGAGCCTTTGAACGGATTTATGCCCGCTATCCCGAAATGGATGCAATCTTTGCGGCTAATGACCAGATGGCGCTGGCCGTGCTGCATGCAGCATGGGCCCATGGTATGCGGGTGCCGGAGGAACTTGGGGTGGCAGGATTCGACAATATTCCCGAATCCGCTTATTTCATCCCCCCCCTAACCACGGTCCGCCAGGATTTAATAAAGCTGGGGGCCATGGCGGTCCAAAAGGTACTGAAACTCAAAGATCCGGACTCAAATGCCTTGGAAAATAACGATCATACGACGATCCCCACGGAGCTGATTATCCGGCAGTCGACCCAGCGCCGCTGATTTTTTTCGATCAAGCCGCGTGCTGTGCACGCGGTAAAACTTAACGGTTAATGGAATTTTTGGGTCATCCGGTTGGACAGCAAAACCCTGCCATCCTCGATTTGCTAAGCTGCAGAAAAAAATCCGGAAGAAATATGGACAGGAATTGAGGTCGCCAAGATCTTCTTCAGGGGTCGCATCAATGCGACCCCTGCCGATGATAGCGTAAATCTGTAACTTCTGCCGCCCTCCCCCGGTTCGGCGCCAAAGCAAATTAGTGTTTGAAAACAACCCATCAATGCATATCAAGGAATAATTCCAGTCAACGATAAGCAAAATGTTTCAGCCAAAAAATCTCGCCCATATTTAAATGGAGGAACTGCAGATGTTGCCATGCTGTACAGTTAACGTTTGCGGAGATTTACATTTCTTCATCAGGATCGCCTCCATGCGACCTCTTCCCATATCAAGGTCGCATATCCGCGACTTTTGCCACCCTCCCCCGGTCCGGCACCAAAGCAAAATTGCGTTTGATTCCTTGGGGATGAACCGATTTCAACCTTGGGAACAACGTGGCACAATCAGTGCAAGATGAGTAGAATTTGAGTAGCCAAAGGATCACGCTCATATTCAAGTGGAGGAGCTATGGATGTTGTTACGCTATCACGGCTACAGTTTGAAGCGGCTGCTATATCTTCACCCGGTTCACATCCATACGCCCCCTTCCGAAGGCAGAGCAAATCTGCGGCTTTTGCTGCTGCACCGATCCGGCACCAAAGCAGAATTGTGTTTGATTCCTACAGGATGAACATCATCCGAGCCTGGGGAGGACGAGGTACAATCAATGCGTATTTGGGAATCATTCAAGTCAATCCTAACCAAAATTTTTTACCAGAAATCAGGATTAATGAGGTCCAATAAATGCGATTAACAAAGGCGGGTGAATATGCGATCCGATGCGCATATTACCTGGCCACGCAAAAAAGAGGGACGATTGCTTCTCGCAACGAGATCGCCGATGCCATGGATATCCCACGTGAATTTTTAACCAAGATCGCCCAACAGCTGTCCCGGTCCGATATCCTTGAGATTATACAAGGCCCCAGAGGCGGATTACGCCTTCTGGTGCCGCCGGAAAAATTAACTCTGCTGGATGTGATTGAGATCATGATGGGAGAACTCTTTTTCAACGAATGTGCTGTACGACCCGAAACCTGTTCCCAAAGCTCTACTTGCGCGGTTCATACTGTCTGGGTTAAGGCGCGGACCCAGTTCCGGGAAACATTGAGGCAGGCGACGTTTGCCCAATTGATCGAGGATGCAGAAGACCGCGGCGTTTTATTTGCAACAGCGCCATGAAAAGAAAGGAGGCAAGGTAATGGCAACCGCCGACAGCTATTCCTATGACGTGGTGAAAGGTTTTACCTTTTCAGCCTTGTTATGGGGAACGGTGACTGTCTTGCTGGGGATAACGATCTCCCTGCAGATGGTTTACCCCAACCTTAATCTGGCACCTTTTCTGACTTTCGGTCGCCTGCGTCCGCTTCATGTCAATGCCGGGGCCATCGGTTTCGGCATTGGGGCCATATTTGGTCTTTTTTACTATATGACGCAGCGATTGACCAGAACCAAGATCGTTTTCCCAAAGCTCGCCAAGGTCCATCTCTACCTGTTCAACCTGGCCGTGGTCCTGGCGGCGATAACGCTGCCGGCCGGCATGAACAGCACCAGAGAGTATGCCGAGCTGGAGTGGCCGTTGGACGTTGTGGTGGTCATCATTTGGGTGATGTTTACCATCAATATCCTCGCCACGATTTACAAGCGCAAAGAGGTCCAGTTGTATGTGTCGCTCTGGTACATCATTGCAACCCTTTTTGCCGTGGCGCTGCTCTATGTGGTCAACAACCTGGCCATCCCCTCCGATGCATTCAAATCGTACTCTGTTTTTTCAGGGGTCAACGACGCCAATGTCGAGTGGTGGTACGGTCATAACGCCGTGGGGTTTATCTTCACCACGCCGATTTTGGCCATGTTCTACTATTTTTTCCCCAAAGCGGCGAATCTGCCCATCTACAGCCACCGGCTTTCCATTGCCGCCTTCTGGAGTCTGATATTTGCCTATCTTTGGACCGGCACCCATCACCTTGTGTATTCTCCCATACCGGATTGGATCCAGACCGTGGCCATCGCCTTTACAATCTTTTTAATTGCACCGTCGTGGGGATCGGTGATCAACGGTTACTACACCATGGGCGGAAACTGGGATCGCATGCGCAGCAATTACCTGGTCAAGTTTTTTATTCTGGGGATCACCTTCTACGGCCTCCAAACCATTCAGGGGCCGACCCAGGGGCTTAGAACCGTCAGCGCGCTAGTCCATTATACGGACTGGGTCCCCGGTCACGTTCACATGGGAACCATGGGTTGGGTGACCATGACCATCTGTGCCTCCATCTACTATTTGGTACCCAAAATGTATAAAACCGAGTTGTACAGCATTAAACTGGCCAACACCCATTTCTGGTTTGTGCTGGTGGGGCAGTTGCTCTACTCCATCACCATGTGGATCACCGGGATTCAACAAGGCGCCATGTGGCGGGCCACGGACCCTGATGGGAGCCTTACCTACAACTTTATCGAAAGCAATCTGGCCAATGTGCCTTTTTGGCTGACACGCAGCATGTCCGGCGTCATCTTTTTGATCGGTTTTCTAATTTTTTGCTACAACGTCATCATGACGGTAAAAAGAGCCGGCCGTGTTCAGTATCAAGAGGGGGTGGCATGATGTTGGAAACCATTTATAAAAAACCGATTATCTTCACGCTCCTTGCGGCGTTGGTGATTTCGTCCGGAACCATCATCATGGTCTTTGTTCCATTGGTGATGCCCTCCACGCAACCCACAAACGCTCTCCAGAAACCTTACACCGCCTTGGAACTGGCCGGACGCGACATGTACCAAAGGGAGGGCTGCAACAATTGTCACACCCAAACCGTTCGTCCATTAAAAGCGGAAATGGCCCGTTATGGATCCTATTCCAAACCTTGGGAGTTTACCTACGACCGGCCTTTTCTGTGGGGCTCAAAACGGACCGGGCCTGATCTGGCACGGGTGGGCGCCAAATATTCGGACAAATGGCACTACAAGCATTTTAGCTATCCGGCCAAACTCGCCTTTGGATCCAATATGCCCAACTACTCTTTTTTGGCAGACCGGGATTTAAATCCCGCCCAGGTGGAAACCCATATGAAAACCCTCGGCTTTGCCTATACAGGGGATGATATCGAAGCATTGGACGGCCTGACGGAATTGGACGCCCTGGTGGCCTATGTTCAAAAACTGGGTATCGCCGTCCCCCGCCCGCCGCGTCCCCAAATGATTAAAGAGGGCGAGGCCAATCCCTTCCTGGCAGACAATGCGGAAGCGCTGGCACTCGGGAAACGGCTCTTTGAGTTGAACTGCACCGGCTGTCACGGCATCGACGGCAAAGGCGACGTGGGATCCAATCTCACCGACGTCATCTGGCTCGGCACCCAGGCGCCTTTTGATGATTGGGAAATCTTCCGGGTGATTTCCAACGGCACCACCAAGGGGTTCAAACGCCAGGCCGAAGGCGGCATGCTGCCCTTTGGAGACTTCATGGGCAAAAAGAAAATCTGGAGCCTGGTGGCCTATATCCGTTCCATCGAGTCGGCCTATTAATGGTGTCTGAACGAAAACGCCCCTCCCCTGGCACGAGGGGTTAAGGATTTTCGTTCAGCGATGAAATCGCATAAAAGAGATTGGAGATAAAAATGGCTGATAACAATTACTACGAGTACGAAGACCACGATGGTATCAAGGAGGGCAAAGCCAGTGTCCCCAAAGGGTGGAAGTGGTATGTTTACGCCACCATCGCGTGGATGATCTATTACGTCATCGCCTATATGCCATCCATCACGGGTTGGACACAAAGCGCCGGCGTAGATTGATTGAACGAAAACGCCTTTCCCCTGGCGGGAGGGGTTGAGGGAGGGGGATAATGGACAAACAGCCTCCACCTCCACCCCCCATCCCGACCCTCCCCGTCAAGGGGGAGGCAAGTAAGGATTTTCGCCATTAACTATGTTCAGGAGGGTTCACGTGCCGATTCGCAACTACCGCAGGACAGCGGAGTGGATACAGCTTTCGCTCTTTCTCTTCATTCCGTTTATCAAAGTCAATGGAGAGAGTCTGCTTCGATTTGATGTCCCGACGTTGAGGCTCCATTTTTTCGGCGCAACCATCTGGATGCAGGATTTTTTTTCGGTTCTGCTGTTCACACTCGCTGTGTCCTTTTTCTTTATCTTTCTGACGCTGCTGCTGGGCCGGGTCTGGTGTGGATGGAGTTGCCCCCAGACCATCTTGTGCGATCTGACAAGCAATATCAACAAGCTCAAGCTGAAACCGGGGATGCAGCGAGTGTGGCGGCAGCTATTGTTTATGATTATCGCCATGGTGCTGGGATTTGTCAGCGTCGCTTATTTTGTCCCACCATGGGATTTGATCTTGAAATTCAGTCGGTACGAAACCGGGTCGGTGGCTGTCATCAGCGTAGGGGTTCTCGCGGTGCTGTTTTATCTGAACCTGGTTTTTCTGCGCCGCGTTTTTTGCACCACCATCTGTCCTTATGCCAAACTGCAAGGGGTGATAACGGATGATAAAACCTTAATCATTCAAATGGACCCCGCGCGCCGGGATGAATGCATAGACTGCCAACGGTGTCTCCGGCTGTGCCCCACCGGCCAGGATATCCGCAACGGCATGCAGGTCGGCTGCATCATGTGCGCTGAATGTATCGACGCCTGCAATTTCACCATGGCCAAGAAAAAGCGCAAGGGGGTCGTGGAGTATGCTTTCGGCGTATTGCCCAAAGGGGCGAAGAAGAAATTGATGCGGCCCGCCGTGGCGGCCACCGGGACAGTCACGCTACTGCTTCTGATCTTTATGACCTATCAGCATTTAACCCGGTCGCCGTTTGATTTCTCCATCCTGCCGCATCCCATGGAGGCCCGCTACACCAAGGAGGGGAGGATCATCAATGCCTATATCCTCTCCATTAAAAATAAGAGCAACGACGATATTCAGTTGACGCTGGGATTGGGCAGAGGAAACGAAGAAAGGGAATTCAACCTTTCCGTCACGGATCAAATTGCCGTTCCCGCCGGAAGGGTTGAAAAGTATCCCCTCTTCATTCGATCCCGTAAAAATCCCACCGAAGACCACAAGATCGATGTCATCTTGAAGGATTCGGCGAGTAGCAAAATGGTGACCAAGTCAGTCTATTTTTTGCTGCCATTGAAGATTAAAACCGCCGGTAAGATGGCTAAAAAAGATTAAAGGAGCGATTCGATTTGAAAGTAGCCCTTTTTTGCATCTATGGCGTCTTCTTATGCTTTGTCATCGGATATGGCGTTTTTGCAACGGTGACCTTTGACGGCGCCATCGAGCATTCGTATGAGAAAGGAATGGCCTATCCCCGGAAGCTTGCGAAATTGCAGGAACTCAACTGGCGGTTTCAACCCGGGGAGCATCAATTCCGGACCGGAGAAAAAGCCCTTTTGGAGCTATGGATCAGAGATAAGCACAACAACCCGGTCCATGACGCATCCGTCCAATTTGAAGTGAACCGTCCGGCCAGTCGGGAGACGGTGCCAACGCAGCAGGCCAAGGAAATGGAGCCCGGCCACTATGTCACCCCTATTCAAGTGCCCCAATTTGGTCATTGGCTGGTAAAGGCCGTTGTGGTTCAGGACCAGGTACAAGTAGAACATGAATTTCGAATTTACGTAGAAAAAGCTTCTTAATAACAAAGGATAAAATCAAGATGAAAGTAGACGAAGGTCGTCGCAAGTTTTGTATGGCCGGACTGACCGGCATCAGCGGGGTTTTGGGAGCAAGCGTGCTGGGCAGCGGTGCCGTGTTTTTGGGCGCCTTCGGCATTTCCAATAAGTTGGAAGGCAAAT
>JASFER010000219.1:0-10945 GCA_050124755.1 Desulfobacteraceae bacterium | reverse complement strand
CCTTGCCGGATCCCGAAAGTTCTGAAACAATCTCGCCACAAGGCCGGTCCAGATCCAGCAAACCCTTTTGAACCAGCACCATCACCGCCGGCACCGTGGCCAAGGGCTTGGTCAAAGAGGCCAGATCGAAACAGGTATCCACCCCCATAGCGCGCCCGCTGAACAGATCCGCCGACCCAAAGGCCCGCCGGTAAACCGTCTCACCGCCAACCAGCACCTGCAGCACCGCCCCGGGAAATATCCCCTGGTCGACGCCTGCTTGCAACAATTTATCAACTGAATTCATGTAAAAAAATGGTTTCTGGTTCATTATGGTTCATAGTTCATGGTTCATAGTTCATGGTTCATGGTTCTTGGCTGTTGGTTCCGGAATCTGACTATGGAATCGAATTCCCAAAGAAAAAAGAGCCATGTAAATAGATGACGCAACAATCGGAAATCCATCCGTCGCGTGGACAATGGTTTTAACCATGAACGATGAACCTTGAACCATGAACCGGACCGAAGGTCCCAAACTATGAACCATGAACGATGAACTATGAACCCAAAACGCTGTTTATTCCCTAAACACCGGCTCAAGCAGCGAAAGCTCCCCACGGCCCGCATCCAACCTGGCCGGCACCCCCAGCGGTACGATCATATTCTCCCGCCCATGCCCGAAGGGCGCGCCCGATACGATGGGAATATCCATATCATTGAAGCGCTCCATGACGATTTCATCGATCTCGTCGAAGCGGCCGCAATCTTTGAACCTTCCAAGGACAAGTCCGACAATGCCGTCTAAAACACCGGCCAGTTTCATCTGCGTGATCATGCGATCGATACGGTAGGGTGCCTCCCCCACGTCCTCGATCATCAGGATCACCCCTGAATAATCGACACCGTAAGGCGTCCCCACCATATGACAAAGGGTCGCCAGATTGCCGCCGGCAATGATGCCCTCGGCCGAACCCGCCTTTAACACCCGCAGATCGGAAAAAAGGGTGGAAAAATCGCGGCTCCCCGTCAAGGCGTCACACCACATCCGGCGCCCTTGCCGGGTCAACTGCGCCAGGCTGGTGACCATGGGGCCGTGAAAGGTCACCAGGCCGGTCTTCAGTTGAATCACCAGGTGCAGCGCCGTGATATCGCTGAAGCCGATCAGCGGTTTGGGTTTCCGCCCGATGGTGTCGTAATCCAATTGGTCCAGAATTCTCATGGCGCCGTAGCCTCCCCGGGCGCACATCACCGCCTGCACCCCGTCGTCGGCCATCATGGCGTTGAACCGCTCAGCGCGGTGGGTATCATCCCCGGCCATATATCGATCCCGCTCATAGACACCGGGATCGATCCGGGTGTTGAAGCCCATCTCGTTAATCAGCTTAATGCCGACATCAAAGGGTGACTTGTTGAACGGGCCGGCCGGCGCAACAATACCGATGGTGTCCCCTCTGCTCAGAACGTTTGGTCGAATGATCCGCTGTAAATTGAACTTCATAAGAGTCGCTTTCATGCCTTGACACGCCCCCGCCTAAGTGCTATCAAGCGGTTTTCGTGTCGGAGCGTAGCGCAGTCTGGTAGCGCACTTGAATGGGGTTCAAGGGGTCGGAGGTTCAAATCCTCTCGCTCCGACCAAAATTTATATAAATTAAAAGGGGTTGCTTGAGCAACCCCTTTTTACTTGGGGATATAGGATGTATGATGTTATCAAGGCGAATAAACGGACGTTTACATCTTTTCATTAAGATAACTGACGATTTCTTCCATACTGGGTACCCGGTCGTCAGCCAAACAGGACCTGACATGATTCTGGCCGAGCTGGACTAATCTGCCCACCTCAGGGCCGCTGACTTGAAAATGCTTCAATACCAGATTGCCGTTCCATATTCGCCCCACATGCTCATCTTCCAAAGCCTGTGCTTTATTCTCAGCAAGTCTGCGCTTGGTCTCATCCAACAACTTGGTGAATATTTTCAAATCCTGTTCTTTTTGTTGTTTGATAGCTGGATCCGCCGCATCGGCGCCAACTGAATCCGCTTTCCTCAGACGCATCAAATCATAAACATACGAAACCGGTAACGCTTTGCCGGTGCGGTTATCTCGCAGAAACAGTTTTTCGATTGTTTTATATGGATTTTTAAGCGCCGCCCAATCCATTTGTATGCGGATATGATTGGCGATTAACCAGTTCACCTTAGCCTGATTGAAACAAGCGTCAGTCCAGCTAAAACGCTGGTACACGGCTTCCAGTATTTCAAGGCTTTTTTGTTCATGACGGTAAAAATGGTAAATGCCTTTCTCCTGGTCATACGTTCTCACGACTGGCTTGCCAATATCGTGGAAAACGGCTGCCAATCTTAATGCGGTTGAGGCATCAGCCGGCAAATGGCAAATGACATTTAGAGTATGGGTATAAGCGTCCTCCTGGTGATAAGGTCCTGTCTGTTCCAGGCCGATAAGTGCAGCCAACTCCGGCAGAATCGCGTCAAGCAGCTGCTGATTGCGCAAGTTCTCCAAATATGCGTCGGGCCGGGTGCAAAGATGATGCAGGACAATATGGTTCCGGGCCGCAAGCAACGCTTCCCGGGTGGTGGTGATAATACCTTTTATCTGCAATTGTTCGAGGTTGTATTTGATCTTCCCCAGATGGGCCCCTTCGGGTATGCCGCAGCCCCACAATGGATTGTTTTGCTGAAGGTCATATCCACTCAATAATGGTTTGATTGGAATTCGGCGATGGACCTGTTCCCGCTTCTGGGCTTGAGCAACCCATACTTTCCGATGTTTTACAATGTGACGGTAGTGATCCAACTGGCCATCATCAATCCGCCTGCCATCACGGACTTCCATTTTGGCCAGCTGGTCGATGCGATGAACCAAAAGAAGGTCGTCCAGCAAACCGTCATCCACCGTGCCGATCAGTTTTTTATAACGGTTCGGACCACCGGCCGTAAGCAACGCATTGTGGTTGCGAATCACAAAATAGACGTCCCCGGATATATGCGGATCGATTCCCAAGCGATTACATACACTATAAGCCATTTCGGCCCCGACAGATGCATGGTTGTAGTAGGTGGGATGTCCATCTTTTCCGGTTCCGCGGGTTCGGACCATACCGATATCGAGAAAAAGCAAAGACAGGATCTGCACCGGCGTGGGTGAAGTATTCTCCTCGTAAAGAATGCTGAGTGCCAGCAGTGCGTCGTTAATGAATGACTCGGAAAAATGATGTGCCGTCAGTTTTACGGTTTTGTCAGCATCTGCAAGTTCGGGAAAAACGATATCGAGCACGTCATTTTCACAGTAGGTCGTCACCAGCCGCACCGGTTTTGAAAACAACAGCCAGCGAATTTCATCACGCAATTTTGCGGGCAGATGTGCTTCAGCCATCTCTTTTTGATGGTGTTTGATCTTATCAGCATGTTCCTGCAGCAAATGGGTGTCTTCCAGATAAATTCTATTCAGCAACACCCGGGCATCCTGTGCATCCACGATGGTGCCATCAATTTCAGCTTGGCGTAGCCGCAATTTGATCTGCTGCAAATGGGGCCCGCGGGGAATGCCTGACGCAAGAAGCAATTGATTCAAATCGATGGTTGTTTTGGGCAAATTATCCAGAAGATATTGCAGGTCTTGTCCGACCGCACCTGAAATTTGTTTCTGAATGCTGTAAAACTGAAACAGTTCATTTGCATCTTCATATTTTGAACAGATTTGCTCCAACACAGCTTCCCGGTTTTCAAGAAAGTCATAATGCAGCAACACCAAAGTGTCATTACAAAGCTTGGCGATATTCTTAACGCCGCCAAGCCGTGTTTGTTTGGCAATATGCTGCACGACATCGGTGCTGAAAAACACGGCCGGCATCCTTGCAGCCATCATGGATACGGCCATTTTTTCTGCCAACGCATCCATGGACAAATCAAAAAGCAGCGCCACAAATAGCTGGACAGAATCCGCTTGTCCATTCCATTGCCCGGCAAGCAGTTGAATACGTGAACAGATTCTGTTCAATCGCACATCGGTTAACGGAACGAGCTGTGGAAAAATCTCAGGCAAAATCCGCAACCGCTCCATATCTTGCAAAGCCTTTTCAGGGTTGGCAACGAGCATTTTGAAGAGCTCGCCGCCGATTCTCTCCTTTGAAATGGTTTGAATCAGTTCAGGAGCAAGGTCGAAAATTGCATCAGCGGTGGTTTCAGAAATGGAAAACCCTGCAAATCGCGCCGCAAAACGGACCGCCCGTAACATCCGCAATGGATCCTCTTTGAGGCGATCCTTCGAACGGCCGACGCAATGAACAACCCGCTTTTCAATATCTTGCAATCCCCCATGAAAATCGAGCAATTCGCCGGAAATATCTCCGGCTTCATTAAGAAACAGTCGAATATACATGGCGTTGATGGTGAAATCACGACGGAGGGAGTCCTCTTTCACGCTTACCGCTTCAGCGTTAACATGAAAATCGCGATGATGATCCCCGAAACTGGCTTCTGTGCGGGTCAGCGCGATGTCCACCATCTCGTCCATCCCATCCACCCTTACCTTCCAAACGGGAAAAGATCTGCCGGCATGAATGACGGTCTTCACCAGTGCGCTCTTTTCCGCCCAACCATTCAAAACCTGGTGCATACGATCTACAGTGAAACCCTCACATACAAAATCGAAATCCGCAGAAGATATGTTGGCTCCTGATATTACTGAAATGGCCGTATCGCGGATCATACCACCACAAGCACAAATGGAGGCCGATCCCATGTCCGGCATGAGCAGTAGATCACGAAGCGTCGCACACAGATTGGTTTCGCGCTTGAGCTGATCAAGAAAAGAATTGACAATAGCAGGAATTTTCGTGGACGGATTCCTCATACATACCATCTCTATTTATGGTCACAGCTATTCGCACCGATCTTAGGCTGGATTAATACGCTATTTCCTCAATCTCGGCAAGGGGCGGCACTGGGACCTGATCCAAGAGAATATGCCCATTTGTTTTAGTCAGCTCGGATGGATGGGAACCCTGCTTTTCAGGTACGTTTTTAGCCACTACAAAGAAGCCGGGCCGCCATCAGGCAGCCCGGCATAAGGAGGAAGAAAAAAGGGTGTTGGATTAGTATGGGTTCTCCGGTCCCAATAACTGGTCAGCAGAATACCCATCATTGAAAAGGATCATACCACCTAATCCTTACTGGTAAATGACGCCAACATTACCAATTGATCATATGCTACAACAGGGCCACGACAGAGCCCCCTCGTAAATCGTCAATTTTTATGCAAGCGATTGATAAATTACAATGACAAACGATATCTTCTATCTAAGATACATCCCTTACAGCTTCGAGCAAAATGTCAACTGCTTTAGCGGCATAGGCCCTCGTCAGCACCAGTGGCGGCATGAAGCGAAAAACATTTCCAAAGCGTCCGCACGGCACCATGAGCATTCCCCGCTTCAGCATGCCGCCGATGATTTTATCAACGGCATCGCGATTCAGCGGTTCGCGGGTCTCTTTGTCTTCAACCATTTCAATGCCGATCATCAATCCTCTTCCGCGAACATCGCCGATCGTTCGGACCTCTTCAGCCCCGGCGGAAATCCGGTCTTTTATTTCCCGTCCCAGTTCACCCGCCCGCTTAATCAACGCGTTGTCATTTTCGGTTAAAATATCGATGTTGGCCATGCAGGCTGCGCTGGCCACCGCATTGCCGGCAAAGGTATTGGGTTGGGAGTGATCTTCGATCTTTTCAGCCAGATCTTTGCGAATGGATAGGCCTGCCATGGGAACATCCCCGCCCATACCTTTCCCCCAGGTCACCATATCGGGCTGAACTTCGGTATGTTCGATACACCACATCTTTCCGGTCCTTCCGGCACCCGCCTGAACTTCGTCCGAGATGTACAAAGCCCCGTGCTTTTCACACGCTTCTTTGACCACTTCAAGGTATCCAGGAGGTGGTGGCAGGTAGCCGCCTTCACCCTGCTGGGCCTCGATGATCACGGCGCCCACATCGTCTGCACCGGTATACGGCGTATTGAGGACATAATCGACATATTTGGCGCACTGCAGTTTACAGTTTGGATATTCCAACCCGAAGCAGCAGCGATAACAATACGGATAGGGCAGATGGATCACACCTGGAATGAAGGGGCCATAGCCCTTGCGGTACTGATCTCCTGTGGTCAGCGAGTTGCAGCCGCACCAAACGCCGTGATAGGCCCCATGAAAGGCGACAATCTGCGTCCGGCTTGTGATCTTGCGGACAAATTTGATGGCGGTTTCAACAGCACCGCTCCCCCCCTGGGTAAAGTAGGTAATGCAGTTGTCCCGAAGGCCGGGGGCCATGATGCTGGAAATTTTCTGGGCCAATTCGGTCCGCCGGACATTGGAGATGTCACTGGCATGCATCAAGGTTCCCATCTGGGATTGCATGGCTTGAATGACGCGCGGATGACAGCGCCCAACAGCATTGACAGCAACGCCCGCAGTAATGTCGATCATTAGATTTCCGTCCGGGTCTTTGACCGTAGTCCCCTTGCCCTCGGAAAAAACGAATGGAAATCTGCCGCCGCCACGGGCCATGGACTCAGCACCCATGGAGCGCTCCAGATACGCCTGGGTCTTTGGACCTGGAACGGCGTCTGTAACAATCTTTGGTGCCCCTTCATACGAAAGTTGGGCAAGTTCCTTTTCACTGATCATGGTTTTACCTCCTTTATATTTCTACATTTGGAGGGTCTGTGTTATGGCGCTCTAAATGTGGAAATATCGGCCTCCGGCATCTTCTTTTTCAGGTCCTCGGGCCAAGCATCGGCCAGGAAGTGATTCTTGCGCAATGGGCTGCCGTCCTTGGCGAAAATAAACACCAAAGCAACACAATACAAAAGTCGGCCACGACTGGTGAACAACATCCGCCGCCCCCCATCTGGCAAGAAGATAAAGATAAGTACTTTCTTTCTCCCCAGGCAAGTATGTCATTTGAAAGCGTTAAAAACTCCATTTATTGTAAGAGATCACTTCGTCTTCAGGTTTGCGCGTGCGCGGGCTTGTTTCGCCTTTGAGGTGCTTTTCGTTCAGGTGTGCGTCACTTCCGGGGTATCCCACAGCCACCAGCGTGATAACGATAAAATCCTCGGGGATGTCAAAGGCCCTTTTTATCGCCAGCGGGTCGAATCCTGCCATGGGATGGGCGTACAACCCCTCCTTGACCGCCTGGAGCAGAAGATTCTGGGTAGCCAAACCGCAATCGAATAAGGCGTAGTCACGCCCATCGCTCAACTGCCCGTCTAAATCGGGCTTTGTCGCTACAACGACCAAGACAGGGGCTTTTTTAGCCCAATAGTTGCCGTCGGTGAGGGCCTCGTGCGCTTTGGCCAGGGCCGCCGTTTCGGTGATGACCATAAAACGCCAGGACTGGTTGTTGAAGCAGGATGGGGCGTACGTCGCGGCGGTCATGATCCGCGCCGTGACATCGGCTGGAACGGGTTCTTCGCCAAGCGCTCGAAAGGCGCGTCTCGCATCGATCTCTTTCAGCAATTCCGGCATGGGGGGCACTCCTTTCCATATTTTGGGACATTGGGCTTTATTCAAAATCATTCATTCATCTCTCGATCCGAACACATAGCATATGTTTTCGTCTTTGATAATGGCGTTATTTTGTGAATTTGACATGACACCTTAAAAACGGGATAGTGACATTCATTTAAGAATTGCAGACACGCCGTCGGTGGATTATCCTTATTCTAAGCATCACGATCAACGATTGTTTAAATCTTCCTTGTCCATCTCTTTGCATTTGCGAGGTAACCTTATGGTCCGGAAAATGAAAGCGCTGGTCAAAGCCAAAGCCGAGCCCGGGTTGTGGCTCGAGGAGGTGCCGGTGCCTGAGATCGGCATCAATGACGTGCTGATCAAAATTGAAAAGGCGGCCATCTGCGGCACCGACGTGCATATTTACAAATGGGATGATTGGGCTCAAAACACCATCCCCGTGCCCATGGTGACCGGGCATGAATTTGTGGGGCGCGTGGCTGAAATCGGCAGCAATGTGCACGATTTCGAACCGGGAGATCTGGTCTCCGGCGAAGGCCACCTGGTGTGCGGCCGCTGCCGCAATTGTCTGGCCGGACGCCGCCATCTGTGCAATAAGACCAGCGGGGTGGGCGTAAACCGTCCCGGCTGTTTTGCCGACTATCTGGCCATCCCGGTGACCAATGTGTGGCATTGCGATCCGGACATACCCACGGATATCCTCTGCTGCTTTGATCCTTTGGGAAATGCGACCCACACGGCGCTTTCCTTCGATTGCCTGGGTGAAGACGTGCTGATTACCGGTGCCGGCCCCATCGGCTGCATGGCCACGGCCATTGCCCGCCATGCCGGGGCGCGGCACGTGGTGGTCACTGATGTGGTACCGTATCGTTTGGCGCTGGCCCGGAAACTGGGCGCCACGCTTACCATCGACGTGCGCACCGACACCATTGCCGCGTCCCAGAAGCGGCTTGGTATGAAGGAGGGATTTGACATCGGCTTGGAGATGTCCGGTACCTCCGAAGCGCTCCAGGATATGCTGTCCAATATGTGCCACGGCGGCAAGATTGCCCTTTTGGGTATTCTCCCGCGCCATACCTGTGTGGATTGGGATACCGTGGTGTTCAATGGACTGACCCTCAAGGGCATTTACGGACGGGAGATGTATGAAACCTGGTACAAGATGACGGCGATGCTTCAATCGGGGCTGGACATCACGTCGGTGATTACCCATCGGTTTGGTTGTGAAAACTATGAGGAAGGTTTTAAGGTAATGCAGAGCGGGCAGTCGGGCAAAGTAATCCTGAATTGGTCGTGAAAAAAGGGGGGGCTATGTACGGCAATATTAAAGATTTTCTTTCCGGTGAACTGAATCACATTCGCGATGAAGGGCTGTACAAGGAGGAGCGCATCATCGCTTCGCCCCAGAGCGCCCGCATCCGGTTGGCGGACGGCCGCGAAGTGCTCAACATGTGCGCCAACAACTACCTGGGATTGGCCGGCCACCCCGATGTGATTTCCGCGGCCCGGGAGGCGGTGGCCGTATGGGGGTACGGTCTCTCTTCGGTACGATTTATCTGCGGCACCCAGTCGCTGCACAAGCAGTTGGAGGCTGCGGTGAGCGGCTTTTTGGGAACGGATGACACCATCCTCTACTCCTCCTGCTTTGACGCCAACGGGGGCTTGTTTGAAGTGCTGCTCAAGGAAGAAGATGCCGTGATCAGCGATGCACTGAATCACGCCAGCATCATCGACGGCGTACGGCTGTGCAAAGCCAGGCGCTATCGCTATCAACACAGCGACATGGACGATCTGGAAGCAAAACTGAAAGAAGCACAGGCGTGTCGCTACCGCATGATCGCCACCGATGGGGTTTTCTCCATGGATGGTGATGTGGCCAAGCTCCAGGCGATTTGTAATTTGGCCGAAAAGTACGATGCCCTGGTGATGGTGGATGATTCCCACGCCGTGGGTTTCTGGGGGGCCAAAGGTCGCGGTACACATGAGTATTGCGGGGTAATGGATCGCGTGGATATTCTAACCGGCACCTTTGGCAAGGCCCTGGGCGGTGCCAGCGGCGGGTACACCAGCGGCCGCAAGGAGATCATTGAACTGCTGCGCCAGCGATCGCGGCCCTATCTTTTCTCCAACACCGTGGCTCCGGTGATCGCGGCCGCCACCCTCAAGGCCATCGAGTTGCTCATGACATCAACCGCACTGCGGGATCAGTTGGAGACCAATACCCGACACTTTCGAAAAGAAATCTCCGAACTGGGTTTTGAGACCAAGCCCGGCAGCCATCCCATTGTTCCCATCATGCTGGGGGACGCCAAACTGGCCCAAGAGATGGCCTCGCTATTGCTGGAAAAAGGCATCTATGTCATCGGATTTTCCTATCCGGTGGTCCCCTTGGGCCAGGCGCGTATTCGCGTGCAGCTCAGCGCCCTGCACACGGACAAGGATCTGGAATTCGCCATCGAACAGTTCAAGGCGGCAAAGGCGCTCATATGACAATGTGGAGGCCGTTGCCGAACAAGCCACCGGATTGGGGGCCAAGGTCGCGATGCCGCCCCGGGATATTCCGGATGTGGGCCGCTTTTGCGTGTTGCAGGATCCCCAGGGCGCCTTTATTTCCATTATCAGCTATACCAATTAAACCGGTCCTCAACGATACAATCCCCTCCCCCCTGGATGGCGACCCCCTTTTATGCTATATCAGGTCGCCTGCAGGGGGGAATTGAACAAATCAGAAGCGGGTTCCCGCTATTTCCAAAGCAATGCGATCAACTTTAGGAGCGCGGTGTTCATCTTTTAGTGTGAGAGCAGGTTATTGACGGAAAAATGGTATCACTAAACATTTCCCTCTGGATACCGCTTTTTTAATAGACAGAATACATTAACTTTACACTTTCCACTTTAGACTTTAAACTGGCATAGCTAGCGCAGGTCCGCCTTGATTTTGGTTATAGGTCTGTAAATTCATGCCTTCGGAAAACGATAACAGCGCATCTGTTTTGCACACGGCCGGTGATGGTCCGCCCCCCAGGCGACTGAGCCGGAGTGCTTACTTTGGATTTGTGCTGCGGCATCCGCACCTGGTCCTGCTGGCCGTTTTATTGATCTCGGCGGTGGCGGCCCTGTTTCTGCCCCGCCTCTTATTCCGCACCACGGTCTACGACCTGATGATCGAAGATTTGCCCCAGACCCGCCAATATCAAAAGTTCGTCGGCTGGTTCGGGTCCGAAGAGATCATCCGGGTGGTGGTATCGGCCGAAAACATCTTCGACCCCGCCACCTTTGCCAAGATTGTGCAACTGTCGGAAAAGGCCGGCAGCATATCGGGGGTGCGGCGGGTGATCAGTCTGCCCGAAGTCAAGGCACACATCGATCGCGGCAATCGATGGGCGTTAAAGGATTTTGTTCGAATCCTGGCGCCGGTG
>JASFER010000218.1:0-11010 GCA_050124755.1 Desulfobacteraceae bacterium | reverse complement strand
CAAAAGGCCTTCAGGATGATGGCCGGGGTGTTGATCTATTGCCTGGCGGGTTATCCGGTGGCGGTATGCACCGGCTGGAGCGACTTGGCGTCGGCTGCAGAGACCGTGGAGATGTCCGCCCGGGAAAAGCAGGACCTGGTGCGGCAGGGGGTTGAACAGTACCAGCAGGGCAATCATGAAAAAGCCCAAAAGAACCTGGAACTGGCCAAGATTGTCTTCCCGGAGAATTATGCCGTGCCGTACTACCTGGGTCTGATCTATCTGGAACAGGGAAAACGGTCCGCCGCCATTGCCCAGTGGCGGCAATACGTGCGGATGGATCCCAAAAGCGACAACGCCCTGCTTATCCGCAAGAACCTGACCCTGCTGATGCGGGAAGAGGCCAGGGAATCGGCCCGGCTGGCGGTGGCCAACGAGGCCGCGTTGATTCGTTCGCCGGCGGCGGAGGACACCGTGGCCGTCAGTACCTTCAATAACCTGGGGTCGGAGGAGATCGGGCCCCTGGGCAAAGCCATGGCCGCCCTGCTGATCCACGATCTGTCCCAGGTCCCGGATCTGCGTGTGGTGGAGCGGGTCCGGCTGCAGGCCTTGCTCCATGAGATGAAGCTGGGCACATCCGGGCTGGTATCCCCTCAAACCGCGCCCAGGGTGGGCAAACTGCTCAAGGCCAAACACGTGACCTCCGGCACCCTGGCCGATCTGGAAAAGGAGAGCCTCCAGATTGCATCGGCGCTGGTGGATGCCGATCCGTCGGCTCCGGTCCTGAACCAGGAGACCCGCGGTAAATTGAAAAAGTTTTACGCGCTGGAAAAAGATATCGCCTGCCAGATCGTCGAGGATCTGGACAGGCGTTGTGACCATGCGCCGGCCGCATTTTTTAAAATCCACACCAAAAGCCTGGCGGCCCTGCTCCTGTTTGGGGCGGGCCTGAATTATCTTGATCAGGAGCGGGATGGGAAAGCCCGGGAAGCGTTTCAAAGCGCCGTTGAGGAAGATCCATCCTTTGAACTGGCGCGAGAGGCGCTTTTGGACACGCCGGTGCCCGGGATGCAGTACGGGGCCGCGGGCAAGGCCACCACCGATGAGATGATTGCCGCAACCGCCGCCGGCGGTGTATGGGCTGATGCGGCCGCCGCCTGCACAACCGTCGGCGGAGTGGGCGTGCTGCCCGCCGCCGGGCTCATCGGCGGCGTCGCCGCCGTGGCCGGTATTGCGGCCAGCGCTGACGACGGCGGTGGGGGCGGCGTCAGCGATAACGGCCCGCCGCCTTCGCTGCCTCACCAATGGACGAGCTGGTCCGACCCGGAAGATCCGGCTCCCGATGAAGACGTGACCGTCTGGGTGGATGTGAACGCCGCAGGTGTCACCGTAGCGTATGAAGTCAGTGGAACGGACGGATATTATGCTTCAGGTTCTATTGTTTCCGATTCGGGTGGCACCATCAGTTTTATCATCCCCGGTGCACGCGCCGCCGGCGTCACCGATACGGTGACGGTGAGCGTCCCGGAGTGGGGCCCCTCATATGTCAGAATCTTTGAATATGTTTTTTAGTCCATCATGGAAACTTCCGCCTTTTTGGGAGATCGTCAATACTGAATGATGAGAAAGCAAAATGCAAAAAACCGATAGCGCATATTGTGGTATGATTAAAAGGATGAAAGGCAATCTCCGGTCCATGGCATCCTTTTTTCTGCTGACCGTCTTGTTGCTGCTGCCCCCGGATGGCGTTCATGCCCGGGAGCAGGCCCCTGACCGTCAACCCGATGGGGAAGCCCGGGAGGCCTCCGCCATGACCCTGGCCGATGTGATCGCTCTGGCTTTGCGGGACAACCGCGGCCTGATCAGTTCGGCCTACGGCGTTGAAGGTCAACAGCTCTCCCTGGCGGCCGCCCGCTCCGAATTTGAATGGAAGCTCTTTCCCCAGGCCACGGCCGCCGCCACGGATGAAACCCGGCGTGTGGGCGGCGGCGTGACGGTTCAAAAGAAGTTTGCATACGGGCCCGTAGCCGGGGTCAGTCCGGAAGTTTTTCGCGAAGGGAGCGACGATGATACCGACGATACATACGGTTCCCAGGTGGGGCTCTCTTTAACCATTCCGTTGCTGCGCGGCTTCGGCTCGGAAGTCAATCTGGGCGGCGTGCGGGCGGCCGAGTACGCCTTGCGAAGCGCCAAACGGTCGCACCATCTGGTCAAAGTCAACACCGTTCTGGAAGCTGTGGCGGCGGTGTACAACATCGTTCAGCAGCGTGAACTGGTGAACCTTTACCAGACCCAGGCATCGCGTCTCCAGGGTCACGCGGTGACGGCCGGTGCCAGGGAAAAAATCGGCCTGGCCACGCCCATCGATGTCTATCGGGCCCAGATTCGTCTCAAGGATGCCCAGAACAACCTGAACCGGGCCCGGGAGGCCCTGCGCAATGCCGGCGATCGCCTGAAAATTGTTCTGGCCACGCCCCTGGAGCGGGCCATGGCGGTGACGGCGCCGCTGGTTTGCCGGCCGGTGGATATCGGCCTGGCCCAGGCCGTGGAAACCGCCCTGGCGCATCGCGTGGAGCTCAAGCAGGTGGACGATGATATCGATGAGCTCAAACGGGCCTCACGGTTGTCCAAAAACAACCTGTTGCCCCAGCTGGACATGGTGGGCAACTACACCCGCTCGGGCAGCGACGGCGTTTCGGAATTGCCCGAGGAAGCCTGGAGCGTCAGCCTGGTCAGCACAACGGACTGGTCCCGAACGGCGGAAAAGGCCGCCTATCAGCAGACCCTGCTGAGCGTGAAACGGGCCAGGCTGAACCGATCCGCCCGCGTTGACACCATCAAGCGGGAGGTGCGCCAATTTTACGACACACTGCAAAAAGCCCGGGAACGCATGCAGATTCGAAATGACCAGATCGACCAGGCCGGCGGAAAGCTGGCCCTGGCCAAGATCAAGTTCAATCACGGCATGGCCGACAATTTCGATCTCATCGAGGCCGAAACCGAACTCCAGGAGGCCCGCACCAATCTGCTGGCCGCCCAGGTTGAATATATTGTGGGCGTGTATCGTTTGCGGGCGGCGCTGGGGACGCTTATTGAGTTGTAGGTGTTTTGTGATTGAGAGTTTATCGATATGAAATACGCAAAATTTCGCTCCAAAGTTGCCTTTTACATTGCGCTTCCGCTGGTGGCGCTGACGGCTGTTTTGATCTCGCGCAGCTTCATCCGGCCCAGGGAAGCCGTCAGTGACGCCCAAGTGGTCAGGGTGCAAAGGGGAGATATGGACATCGAGGTGCAGACCGTAGGGGTTCTGGATGCGGCCCGCACCCACATGGTGTCGTCCGCCGTCCGGGGCGATAAGGGGAAAATTATCTATTTGGTGGAAGACGGCGCTTTGGTGTCCAAGGATGATGTGCTGGTGCGTCTCGACCCCACCCCCTTCGAGACCGAGGTCCATCGGCTCGGCGGCGAGGTGCGCAGTCTGGCGGCCTCGGTGGATTCGGCCAAACAGATGCTGGAGTGGGAAAAAAGCCAGACCGAGCGTGAGATCCGCACCGCCAAATTCAACCTCACGGTGGCCCGGCTGGAGTTGCGCAGGCTGGTGGAAGGTGAAGGGCCCCTGCAACTGGCCCAGTATAAAGGAGAACTGGATAAGGCCAAAGAGGAGTACGACCGCTACCAGGCATATATTTCGGAGCTTGGCAAACTAAAGGATCAGGGCTTTGCCAATCCCACTGAAATAACCCTGGCGCGTCAGAAAGTCGACCAACTCAATGAGTTGTATCAGACCGCCCGCCAACGCTATGAAAGTTACAAAGAGCATGTCCTGCCCACCTCCATAGAGACGGCGCGGGCCAAGGTGGACAAGGCGGAGATGGAAATTGAACAGCTCAAGAAGGGGACCGCCTTTAAAGTGGCCCGGGCGGCGGCGGTTCTCGATGAAGTCCAGGGCAAACTGGAAACCGCCCAGGCCTCCCTCCAACAGGCCGCGGCCGAACTGAAAAAAACCACCATTCAGGCACCCTTCGGCGGCATTGCCATTTTGTACGAAACCTTTCGCGACGGTCAAAAACGCAAGCCCCGGGTGGGCGACCGGGTGTGGCAAAATCAGCCACTGCTCTATCTGCCCGATATTTCGACCATGATCGTTAAAACCCAGATTCGGGAAGTGGATCTGCACAAGGTGGCCATGGATCAGCCCTGTTCGGTAAGGGTGGATGCCTATCCGGACAGCCTGCTTCGCGGGAAAGTGACCTTGATCGGCATGCTGGCCACCCAGCGCTTTGAAGGCGGCATCAGTGAAAAATATTTTCAACTGACCGTTACCCTGAAGGGTAAAAACCAGCACCTGCGGCCGGGCATGACCGCCAGAATAACCGTTGATTCGGAAAACGCGGCCGACATTCTTTTTGTGCCGGTGCATGCCGTTTTCAACGACGGCTCGCGGCACTTTTGCTATCGCATGGGAAAGGATGGAAAATTCCGGGAAAAGGCGGTGGTGGTGGGACGTCAGAACGAGGATTCGGCGGAGATCGTCTCCGGTCTGGATGAAGGCGACCGCATCAGTTTGCTGAAACCGCCCCCGGACCAAATCTTATCGGATCAAATCTCAAGTGGCGGTTAATGAAAACACCCATTATCGAAGCCGGCGCCATTGTTAAAACATACCGGAAAGCAAACGTCCGCATTCCGGTTTTGCGCGGCATTGACCTGCGCATGTTTGAGGGGGAGTTTCTGGGCGTGATGGGCGCGTCCGGTTCGGGCAAGTCCACCCTGCTCAACATTATCGGCTGTCTGGATCGTCCCACCGCCGGTTCCTATCGGCTCGACGGGGTGGATGTGCTGCATGCATCCGATGACCAGCTGTCCCGTTTGCGTTCCCGCTACCTGGGTTTTGTTTTCCAAACCTTCAACCTGATCCCCAACCTCACCGTTTTCGAAAATGTGGAGCTGCCTTTTCTATACCGCTCCATTGATGCCGGGGTCGTTTCCGAGCGGGTGCGCGCGGCGGTATCCCAAGTGGGCTTAAGCGGCCGGATCAACCACAGGCCGGCTGAGCTTTCCGGTGGCGAAATGCAGCGGGTGGCCATAGCCCGTGCGCTGGCCATCGATCCGAAACTGATCCTGGCGGATGAGCCCACCGGCAATCTGGACTCCCGGAACAGCAAGGAGATTATGGGGCTTTTCAAGCGGCTCCACGACCAGGGACGCACCATTATCCTGGTTACCCATGACCGCCGGGTGGCGGCGTATGCCGATTCCCGGGTAATTATCGATGACGGGCGCATCGCTCATGAATCGCCATAAGCTTTGGAAAATGATGCAGGTGGCGGTTCGCAGCCTGTTGCATCAAAAACTGCGCTCGCTGCTCAGTGTGCTGGGAGTTGTCTGCGGCGTGATGGCCGTGGTCGCCATGATCGCTATCGGAGAAGGCGCCAAACGGGAGACCGTCAACCAGATTGAGCAGTTGGGAACCAACAATATCTACATCAAGGCGGTGGCCCTCACCGAAAACCAGGTGGCCAAAGCCAGGGAGGGGCTATCCCGGGGCCTGAGCATCGCCGACCTCCGGCGCATAGCAAAAGGGTGCACCACGGCTGAAAAGATCGCCTGCCTGCAGGAGATCAGCGCATCGATTTTAGGCCTGCCTTTGGAAATATCACCCCAGGTGGCGGCCTGTTCAGCCAACTACGCCCGGCTTTTGGGCTTGCACATATCGGCCGGCCGCTTCATCGCATCCCAGGACAGGCGGCGCAAAAACCTGGTGTGCGTGCTCGGCAGCGAGGTGGCCCGCAGGCTGGAAGCGCATGGTGTGCCCGGCAATTCGATTCGCATCGGCGATCACATGGTTAAAGTGGTGGGGGTCTTGAACCGGATCGAACAGCAGACCGGCGGTGCGTCGGCGGTTTCCACACGCAACTACAACGAGATGGTGTTTGTTCCCCTGGAGACCGCCGACACCCTCAGCGGCCGGAGCGCAGGCCGCGAAAAAAGGGTGGGCAGGGCCCATCAACTCTCTGAAATCGTCGTCCGGGTTGCACAGGCCGAAGGTGTCATCACCACGGCCCGGCTGGTCAGGCGGATCATGGAGGTGGCCCATCATGGTATCCAGGACTACCAACTCGTGGTCCCCCTGGAGTTGCTCAAACAGGCGGAGCGGACCCAGCGCACCTTTAACCTGGTTCTGGGGGCCATCGCCGGCATATCCCTGCTGGTGGGCGGCATCGGAATTATGAATATCATGCTGGCCACGGTTTCGGAGCGGACCCGGGAAATCGGTATCCGCCGCGCCGTGGGGGCCACGCGAAGGCATATTGTGGTCCATTTTCTGCTGGAATCCGTGATGCTGACCATTTCCGGCGGCATCATCGGACTGTTGTGCGGCCTGGGGGCGGTGGGTGCCATCTCCTGGTTTGCCGGCTGGCGGGTGGCCGTCTCCCTTTGGGCGGTGGCCTTGCCGGTGATCATGTCCTTTCTGGTGGGTATCTTCTTCGGTCTCTATCCAGCGCGCCAGGCGGCCCTGGTGGATCCCATCGTGGCCCTGCGGCATGAATAGTTCTTGGTTCATGGTTCATGGTTCATAGTTCATGGCTCATGGTTCATAGTTCATAGTTCTTTGTTCATGGTTCCTGGTCGATCCTAAAAAGCTTGAGCCATGTCTGTATTTTAGAGCCGGCGATGCTGCCTGGCGTCGTCCGGACAAGTTTTAAGTTTAAAGTGTTAAGTAGAACCGGCCGGCACAGAGGCCGGCCCTACTGCCCGCAAGAGCAATGGTCTTCGTAGGGCCGGGCTCTGCCCCGGCCGGTTCTTGATCCTAACCCAATGGTATTGCATACACGGCAGGGACGGAGCCCTGCCCTACGAAAACCATTGATCCTGCAAAGGTATTGCTTGGAAACGTAGGGCCGGGCTTTGCCCCGGCCGGTTCTTGATCCGAACAATGGTATTGCATACACGGCAGGGACGGAGCCCTGCCCTACGAAAACCATTGATCCTGCAAAGGTATTGCTTGGAAACGTAGGGCCGGGCTTTGCCCCGGCCGGTTCTTGATCCGAACAATGGTATTGCATACACGGCAGGGACGGAGCCCTGCCCTACGAAAACCATTGATCCTGCAAAGGTATTGCTTGGAAACGTAGGGCCGGGCTTTGCCCCGGCCGGTTCTTGATCCGAACAATGGTATTGCATACACGGCAGGGACGGAGCCCTGCCCTACGAAAACCATTGATCCTGCAAAAGGTATTTCTTCGAAACGTAGGGCCGGCCTCCGTGCCGGCCGGATGGAAATCAGGCGCCCCTGATGACGAAAATACGCCGAAAAAATATTCGCCTCCCTTCCAGGATATATGAAAACCCATCACAAATTTTCAGCATTACTATCTGCACATGGCGGCGCGCAGCATTGTTCAAATATTCAAAATACGCCAACAGCCTGATCGAAACGTTAAACAACGGCCTGTTTATCGAAAAAGCCAAACGATTCGCCTATTGTTTGATGCCCGATCATCTTCATCTGCTGGTTTCACCAAGGCAAGGGAGTCTAATTGATTTGATCAGCCGTTGGAAAAGCTTTTCCGCCAACCGATTAAGACAGAAAGGACTGGCGTCCAGGTGTTGGCAGCGGGGCTTTTATGATCATGCCCTGCGAAGAGAGGAAGAAGTCAAATCAACGGCAGAATACATCGTAAACAATCCCATACGGGCAGGTCTGGTGCGTCACTGGCAAGATTATCCATATTCATGGCACATGTGGATGTCATAATCTAAATCAAAAGAGGGCAGGGACGGAGCCCTGCCCTACGAAAACCATTGATCCTATAAAAGTTATTTCTTCTAAACGTAGGGCCGGCCTCCGTGCCGGCCGGTTCCTGATCCGAACAATGGTATTGCATACACGGCAGGGACGGAGCCCTGCCCTACGAAGACCATTGATCCTACAAAGGTATTGCTTGGAAACGTAGGGCCGGCCTCCGTGCCGGCCGGTTTTAAGGATCGATTTGGGTATACGCCCCTGTTGCTCATCTGGCTATCCGCACCGGGTCTTTTTTTTGCAGCATATGAAACGTAGCAGTTGTATTTAATGCTAAAGCAGGCTTTCAGCGCTTCCGTTCCGCTCTCGCCTCAGCTTCAAGTTCCTCGCAGAGCTTTTGGTCTTTGGTGTATACAAGCGTCTTTGCCAGCGCGCTGGGGCTGCTGACATACCGGCAATATACATAGCCGGCATTTTCAACCCGGCTTTGAAGCCAGGACGAACCTGCGAATCCTCCTAAAAGAAGAGCAACAACAAATCCGACAAAACAATTACTAGCAAGCCTTTTGTGCTTTTCAAGTTTTTTAATGAAATCGGGCCATAGTTGATCTGCGATAACAAAAAGATGCATAATAGGGAACCCAATTCCTACTATAAAAGAACCGTCTCTGCTGTTAAACCGTATGATCTCAACTTGATTGTTTATTTCCATTAATATCTGTTTGAAGTTATCGTAGCCTATCCAAAGTATTACAATACATAAAAGATCAAAAAACAGAAGGCCTGCGTGTCGGAGCTTGTTATTCATTTGTTAATTATCCTTTGATGCCACAGTTTAAATGGGATAAGACAATGAATTCAGGAAGCTTTCCACCTCAATGTAGGGGAGGCAATTTTAGCAATGCAGATGAATAACGCAGCTATCTCCGTATCCGTTCCTTTCTTGCCTCTGCTTCTAGTTCCTCACAGAGCTTTTGGTCTTTGGTGTATACAAGTTTCTTTGCCAGCGCGCTGGGGCTGCTGACATACCAGCAATACACATAGCCGGCATTTTCAGCCCTGGTTTGAAGCCAGGACGAAATGGCGAATCCTGCTAAAAGAAGAGCAACAACAAATCCCATAACACAATTATTGATAAGCCTTTTGTACTTTTCAAACTTTTTAATGAAATCGGGCCATAGTTGCTCTATGATAACAAGAAGATGCATAAGAGGGAATACAATTCCCATTATAAAAAAACCATCTCTGTTGCCAAAACGAATGATATCAACTTGATTGTTTATTTCTATCAATGTCTGTTTGAAGTCGTCGTAAAGTATCCAAAACATTACAATACAGAAAAGATCAAAAAAGAGACAGACTACGTGCCGAAGCTTGTTATTCATATGTTGATTATCCTAACTACTTTTATTTCATTGTCTGAATGGGAACTGTAAATCAATAATATTTTTTGTAACCCAAGTTCCCCCTTCCTAAGCCGCTTGACCTCAGAAAATACCAAAACCCCTGACCTGCTGCCGTGGCGGCTTTGTCCACCTCGACAGGCAAATCTTTCAGCAGTGCTATCAGTTTTTCGGTTAATTTGTATCTTGCATCAACATATTCTAATCCTAAGCCGATAAAAACACTAATTCCTATTACCGCTCCTATTGGTGGACAGGCAAGAAATGTGGAACCTCCTGTCAATGCTATGCCCGAAATCGCCCCCATCAAGGAAGCCGTCCCGACCTTGATCAAATCCGCGCCGACACTGCCGGTTAATTCATACCAGGCTGATTGATCTTGTAAATAACATTCCCATACACTGAGCGGTACGGTGAGGCCAATGGTGATGACACCCCCCTTGGCGGCCATTTTGGTGATGCCCAGGGCACCGATGGCCATATTGATGATTCTTGCGTTTCTGGAAGAGTAAATGGTCCCTTTGAAAATATTCCTCAAGCCGGCATAGCCGGAAAAGGCGACATACTGGCGGCCTTTGATCACTTTGGGAATGACTTTGCCCTGGATGCCCAGGTCCCGGGCCACACGGGTAAGGGTGATGGTGTCGAAAAAGGGCGACACGTAGGGTGAAAAACATTTTTTGGTCAGCGTGATGGCCTCAAGCTGATCCAACGAATTTAAAGAATTCGGGTCAGGCAGGGATATCTTTTTCAACATGCCGTGGCCGTGACAGGATCTGGTCGAGTATTCAGGCGCGGGGGTAATGCCGGTAAGCGTCAGGCCCGCCTTTTGTCTGATGGAAACATGGCAGGGGATTAATTCGCTGGTGTCGCTGTTGGGGTGTGAACAGCGCAGCTTGGTCGGCACCGCGCTCAGATCTTTAGTGCGTTTGGATGAGCTTTTCTTTGCAATTCTTCTGCAGGTCCCATCCCGCAGAAACGCTTCCGCCGGGACCGCCGCCCTGTCTGCTTTGCTTGACATAGGCGACAATGATTTTTCCGAAATCGATGCATACTCTCTCGGTAGGAAAGTCTTCGCTGCCGCCGTTCGTGGACACATCGCTGATAATGCAATTGGTCAATTCATATTCCAGAAATTTGACTTTTTCGTCTCCTCCGGAGCGATGCATCGCAATGGTGATTTTATTGAAATGGGTTCCGGCGGCGCAGGCCTGGAACAGTTTTGGAGAACTACTGTCGACTTGCTTGGAGAAAGTAAAAGGCCTGACATCTGCGCGTCCCGTTGTAGCGCCGCCTGCGCTGCTGGCCGTGATTGAGACCGTCTGTGAAACGCCGGCACTGAAATGGATGGCTTCTATCCATCCTGAATGTTTGCTGTCCGTACTTTCACCTTCGATACCGTCGATTTTGACATAAGAATCAAATGACATTTCAATACTCCTTTCCCGATTTGTTAAGAACGCAAGTTTCGCACCTGTTTAGCTCCTCTTAGCAGGGATTGGCAGATAATAAAAAATCCCATATTACTTCTGAAAAACGGATCAATTTCATATTTGCCGTCCAGACCGTCCGGAAGACGGCAACGGCAATGTGCAGCATGTGTACAAGTGCTTAAAAGACTTTTCTACAGAACGAGACGGTTGGAAATGCCTTTGATGTGGCGGTCTGCGTTCTAAACCTAAATGATTTGATATGGTGAACAAGTGTGCGGATGGATCATGGTACGCATGGGGCTATATCGATTTGAAGCGCTGATGTCAAATTGTTTTTTCACCGGCCGGCACAGAGGCCGGCCCTACTCTCCATAGGACTACTGCTCGTCAGAGCAATGGTCTTCGTAGGGCCGGGCTCTGCCCCGGCCGGTTCTTGATCCGAACAATG
>JASFER010000217.1:0-11023 GCA_050124755.1 Desulfobacteraceae bacterium | reverse complement strand
AAATCCCGCGCCCATGCCGTGACTGCCGCACCCTGTGGCCTCACCGGGTTTCAAGGTCATGCGTTGGGGTTGGTCTTTCAGCGGCGCCAGAAATTGATCCACCGCTTCCTGCTCCGGAATGTGAACGGCCTCGGCCAGGAATGAAAGGTAGTAGCCGTCGTAATTAAGCATCACCGGCAGTTGGATATCCTGGTCTTCCGCGAGCCTGTAACACATGATGACCGAATCCAGAATTTCCTGGCAGTTTTCAACGATAATCTGCACCCACCCGGAATCGCGGGTTGAAATCATATCCTGCTGCCCGGCATAGACCGCGTGAATTCCCGGCGGTTCGCGGTTCACGTTCACCATCACCACCGGCGCGCGGTAACCGGCGGTCTGCAGCAGAGCGTCATACATGTAGACCAGACCGTAGGACGAGGTTGCCGTAAAGGCCCGTCCGCCGCCCATGGAGGCGGCACAGACCACATTCTGGGCGGAGTTTTCGCCTTCCACGGCCACATATTCGCAATCGAGGATCCCATCGGCATGAAATTGGGCCAGCACTTGAACCAATTCGCTTTGGGGGGTAATGGGGTAAGCCGACACCACGTCGGGTCGGCAGCGCAGCACCCCGTGTGCCGCTGCGGCGTTTCCTGTCATGACTTTTATATTATTCGTTGATTGGGCACTCATCGGCATATTCTCCTTCGGGCTTCATGGTTATCGCTTTTTTGGGGCACTCCTTGGCGCAGATACCGCATCCTTTGCAGTATTCGAGGTTCACGCCGTAGTAATCGCCATCGTCCACAAAGCATTGCGTCGGGCAAAAAGCCACACAAATGCCGCAGATATTGCATTTTTCCTTAATCAAAACCGGGCGCTCCGTGCGCCACTCACCGGTTTTCAGGCACAGCAGGGGTTTGTTGCCGTCCGACCAGCTGGCCTCTGTTGCGTAAATATATTTTTCTTCTTTTGCTACTGCCATGAACGCACCTCCACTTCGTTATACCCCCTTTGGGCATTGCGAATATTCATTTCCAGCAATTCACCTTTCAAATAGTCGGCCAGCCCCTTGAGCACCGAATCCAGGCTGACCCATCCGGTGGTGGCGGCCAGCGCGCCGATCAGGCAGGTGTTGGGGATATCCTTGCCGATCTCGCATAGCGCCACATGGGTGGCATTGATCATGCCGGCTTTGCCGATATTCTGAACCGGCGGCGTTTCAATGGGCTTGGCGGTGTTTAAAATCAACACCCCTCCGGGTTTGATCCCATCATAGAGGGTCTCGAGATCCAAAAGGGTGGGATCGATGACCATGATGCAGTCCGGCGTGTAAATCTGGGTCTTCTCGTGGATCGGTTTAACGTCAAAGCGCGTAAACGCGACCACCGGCATGCCTCTGCGCTCGAAGCCGTACATCGGAAAGCTGGCGACATGCTTGTCTTCGTAAGCACATGCGGAAGCTATCATTTTGGCCGCCAGTACGGCGCCTTGACCGCCTCTACCATGTATTCTGATCTCTTTTGCAGACATGGGAATAGGGTTCTCCTTTCTCCTGGTTAAATGGCTAAAAAACCTTCGTCAGTTTCTTTTCAATATCTTTGCGCAAGGCCTGTTTGTCCAACTTATCCGCCTTGGTAAACGGCATGCTTTCAACAAATTCGATACGCTCGGGCAGTTGAAGCACGGCAGCATTTTGACGCTTCAGGAATGCAATCACATCTTCAAAGGTCAGCGTCGCCTCCGGTCTGGTCTGGATATAAGCGCAGGCGCGTTCCCCCATCAATGGATCCGGCATGGGAATCACCGCCACGACGGCGACATCCGGATGGCGGTTGATCAGCTTTTCGATTTCGGTGGCGCTGATGCTTTCGCCTCCGCGGTTGATCATCTCCTTGCTCCGGCCGGTCAGGGTGATGTAGCCTTTTTCGTCGATTTTGGCCAGATCGCCGGTTCTGAAGAACCCGTGCCGGTCAAACACCTTGGCGTTCTCTTCGGGATTCTTGTAATATCCAGAGAAAACACAAGGCCCTTTCACCAGGAGTTCACCGATGGTGTTGGGCGGCAGTTGGTTTCCTTCCAAATCAACGACCTTGTAAATGTCATGGGGAAAGGTGGGCCGGCCGACGGTGCAGCAGATGGTTTCCAAATCATCGACGCTGCGCGTAATGCAGGTCATCCCCTCGGTTCCGCCATATCCGTTGTAAAAACACATCCTGAACCGTTCCATGATCTCTTTTACAGTCTCAGGATGGTTGGCGGCACCGGCGCTGTGCATTTTCTTCAGCGAGCTGATGTCGAACCGGTCCAGGTCTTCGTATTGAACCAATCTTTGCGCCAGCGTCGGAACCCAAACAACGGCGGTGACTTTTTCCCGTTCGATGGTCTTGCATATGTCTGCATTGTCGGTGGATTCCTGAAATATCAGTCTCCCCTGCGTGATGACGCTTCCCAGCAAGCCTTTGGTGAACGAAAGGTCATGGCCCACCGGACCGGCAATCATCGTGGTGTCCTGGCAATGCTGATCCCACGACATGGAGCAGAATTCGACGCCGCAGGCCAGGCTGTTGTGGGTACGGGGAACAATTTTGGGCTCACCGGTGGTACCGCCCGTGGGGCCCATATGGGCAACCTGCAAGGGGTTTGGTTTATGCTTGCTCAAAAGGGACAGATTATCCGGCGTCCGATGGTTTTCTTTGACCAGATCTTCCAGGCTCGCAAAGCCGGTCCGATCCATTTTGCCCCGTACGGTGATCACATTGTTTATTTCGGGGTGGTGCTTCAGAACAGCGTCGATAATGGGTACGAAATCGACCTTATGGGTCCGTTTGGGGACGATCCATGCAGTAGCGCCGGTAATCTTTGCCAGGCGATCGATCTCGAACGGACGGTATCGCTCGATCAAGAGTACGGGAATGGCGCCGACCTTTTGGCATGCAAAGTAGGCTACAATGAATTCGTTCCAGTTGGGCAGCTGGATCAAAACACGGTCTGTCGGCCGGATGCCCAGTTTGATGAATCCAAGCGCCGCTCGATCTGCCTTTTCCCGGGCCTGTCCGTAGGTCATGCGGTCGATGCGGTCGACAAAGGCCTCTTTATCGGGGTGCATATCCGCCGCCCGATCCAGGAAATCGCCAAGGGTCAGGCCGCGCCACCAGCCATTGTTGATGTAGGTCTCCACATCTTCTTCTTTGTAAGGCACAACGCCTTCCAAGAGCTCGAACATTACAATACTCCCTGGGTGTTCTTAAGAACCTTAAATCGCCAATCCGATTTTGGCGCCTTCGCGCATGGCATCCACGATCAGGCCGGGCTCCTTGCAGCTTCCGATCACGTGGGTCTCGGCCACCAGCCCCTTGAGCTGCTCGGCGATGGAGGTATTGGGCCCCCAGTCCTGGGTGGTGATGATGTTTTTGCCTTTCATGACATATTTGCGTTTGTCTTTAAGGGAGACTTCCAGTCCATCGTTGGTGATTTTCTGGTACTCAACGCCGGCCCAGATGGGTACGTGGTTCTGTTTGAGCCACGGCCACAGGTTGTCCAGATCGTCGATGGTCATTCTGTCCCCCAGCTCTTCCTTGGGCCCGTTGTGCACCATCACCACTTTGCGGTTGCGCTTGGTCAGATATTCGGCCAGCTCGCAGCCGTGCAGGGTGCCGCCCATGACCACCACGCTTTTGCCCACCGGCATCCACAGTTTGGACAATTTTTCCATTTGGGCCGAGGTAAAGAATTTCAAAAAGAATTTGAGCATGCCGTGCAGTTTTTCGGTTTGGATGAGTTTGGGGCTGTCCGCACCCGGCAGATCGAACTTGGTATGGGCTGCGCCGGCGGCGATAATCAGGGCGTCGGGATTTTCGCGCTGGACCACATCGGGGGTCACCTCGCTTTTCAGATGGACCTTGACCCCTTCCTTTTTGAGCTGGGTGGCCAGGTATTTGACAAAGAGCGTCAGGTCCTCGGTTTCCAGGTCCTTTACAATGGCCGCCACTGGGATCAGGCCACCCAGGTAGCTGCCTTTTTCATACAGCACCACTTCGTGGCCGCGCCTGGCCGCCACCCGGGCGGCTTCCATGCCCGACGGACCGCCGCCCACCACCAGCACCTTCTTTTTCTCGGGCACCGGCCGGGCCTGAAACTCAGGCTCCAGCTCCCGTCCCAGGGTGGCGTTGGTCCGGCACTCCAGCCGTTTGTTGCGGTTGCGCATATCAAAGCAATGCAGGCAGCCGTTGCACCAGCGGATATCCTCCAGGCGTCCCGCTTTGGCCTTGTTGGGCAGTTCCGGATCGGCCAGCAGCCGGCGGGTCATGCCCACAAAGTCCAGGCTGCCTTTTTGCAGGTACTCTTCACCCAGCACCGGGTCCAGACGACAGGCGGTCCACACCGGGATCTTGATCCCCTTGGCTTTGACCGCTTCCACCAGCGGCACGGAGGCGCCCTTGCCGCCGCGGCTCCAGTCGTAATCTTTGGGCAGATCGTCCGGCGGCTCGGGATAGAGGATGCGATCGGGCTGAATCAGTCCGCCGCGATGACCGTAGCGTTCGCCGCGCAGGTTGAGTCCGTCGGCCACTTCGGCCACCCGTTTGGCCAGCTCGGCGCCCTCTTCAAGGGTGGTGGCCCGGGGATGGTTGTATTCGGCGCCGTTCATGATCACGTGCACCGCAAAGTTCGGGCCGGTGCGGCGTTTGGCCTCCTCCACGCAGCGCCTCAAAAAGCGGGTGCGGTTTTCGTAATTCTGAGGCCCGTATTCATCGGTGCGTTTGTTCCAGATGCGCGACAGAAAGGTGTTGCCCTGGTGGGCCGTGCCGTGGTTGATCTCGCAGGCATCGAAGCCGGCCCGATAGGCCCGTTCGGCCGCCGCGGCCCACAGATCGATCTGCTCCTCGATCTCGTCTTTGGTCATCTCCCGGCAGGGTAGAAAATCGGGGCCGGGCAGTTCTTCTTCGGTCAGGGTCGAGGCGCACTTGACATCGCGCATTTTGGGATCCCGCGGAAGCAGGCCGGTGGGATTCCACGGTCCGGCGTGCTGGAACTGGATGGAAACCTTGCAATCATGCTTGTGGACCGCATCCGTCAGCCTCTGAAACCCGGGGATCAGCCGGTCGTCGTCAAAATGCAGCTGCACCCCTTCATAGGTGCCGTCCTCGTGGTAATGAATGTGCTGGATGCCCAGCGGGTATTCGGTACCGCACGACTCCACCACCAGAAAACCCACCCCGCCCTTGGCCAGGCGCTCGTAATAGGCGACCATGCGATCGCCGCAGGTCTGATCGGGATCCATAAAGGATGTGCCGTTGGCGGTCTTGATGATCCGGTTCTTGATGGTCAGCGGGCCGATTTTGCCCGGTTCGAATAGTTTCTTGAATCGGTTGCTCATTGTGTGCTCCTCGATGCAGCACGTCCCGGCGTTTCGCGCACAGGGCGACTGCCAGCTCTCGTTTACATATTCTGATCCACTATCCGCGCGGCGGATTTGAGGGTTTCCACGGTCTTTTTCAGCCCCTCCTGCTCATCGGCGGCCAGTTCATATTCCAGGATCTCGATAACGCCATCTTTCCCCAACTTCACCGGCACCGACATGCTCAGACCTTTCAGGCCGTATTCGCCGTCCAGCACGACCGAGCAGGGAATCACCGCCCCACTGTTTTCCTTGATCGCCCGGGTGATGATCTCAAGACCGACGGCACAGGTCCAACCGGCGGTGCGGCCGGCCTTGAATGCCTCGTACCGTTTTAATATATTGGGAACCTCTGAGCGGATATCGGCTTTGACCTTTTCGTCCACGGCGACCTTTTCCCCGTCGATGGCAGCGGTGCTGAACAGCAGCACCTGGGTGGAGCCGTGTTCGCCGATCACCAAGCCGTCCACCTGGCTGACCTTTACACCGTAAGCCGATGCCAGCATCTCCCTGAAGCGGAACGTGTCGTTGATAGAGTAGCCGATCAGCTTGCGGCGATCGAAACCGCCGGCCAGATGCATGGCGTAGTTCAGCGGGTCCACCGGATTGGTGGCGGTAATGACAAAGGCGTCCGGGCAGTACTGTTTGATCTGGGCGGCGATCTGCTTGATCAGTTCGATGTTTTTGGGCAGCATCTCCATGCGGTCGGCAATCAGCCCCTGGGGGGCCCCGGCGGCATTGATGACGATATCCGAACCGGCCATGTCGCTGTAGTCGCCGGCTCGTATCACGATATCCTTGGCGGAAACCGCTGTGCTGATATCCATGGCGTGCTGCTTGAGGACATTTTGTCTCTTTCCACCGATCATGAGAATTTCATCGGCCAGTCCTTTTGCCGCCAGGTAAAACACTGCGGGAGCTCCGACGCTGCCGGCCGCTCCAATGACTGTGATTTTCATATGGCATCCTCCTAAAACAAGCTTTGTACCCGTACGTGGTGGAAATTTGGGCGAGAATTCATAAATTTAATTAAATATAAAATTACGGTTATCACTATCGTTGGGGCCTGTCAATAACTTTTCTGAAAAACTGAAAATTATGAATATATATTCATATCTATCTAATAATAAAGCAATAAAATAAAAATATGTGGTTAGCAAAGAGTTTGGGGGAGGGCGGTCTGAAGAGAGTGGTTGGGATAATGACGGTATTTATTTATAATGATTTAGCTTGACAAATCCTAAAATTTAATTAAAAAAGAAATTAAGTATGTCGTTTTATTAGAGCTTGAATTGATCAGAGAATTGCTTTTTTGATCTCGGAGACGAACACTTACAGATGAAATTAGAGCCATGGTCGTAAAAAAAGAATCCAATGCCTATTCCTACACCGACGAAGCATTTTACAAAATCAAGCAACTGATTTTAAATCAGGAATTGATACCCGGGCAAAAGCTGGTCTACGATGATCTGGCCCATCGGTTGAAGATGTCCAGGACCCCGATCATCAATGCACTTAACCGGTTGGAGCAGCTTGGCCTGGTGGTGTCGGAATCCCGCCGGGGATTCACGGTTAAACCCATGGACACGGCAGAAGCGTGGGAAACTTTTGATTTTCGCGAGGCCGTTGAGGTTTATGCTGTTGAGCAACTTATCTTGAAGTCCGACGGCCGGGATTTAGGTGAGTTGGAAGAAAAGTTATTGGAATATGAGAATTACCGGCCCAATTACTATGACCGTAAAAAAATATTTCTGGACGCTGCATTTCATCTGCAGATCGCCCAAATGACGCAAAACAGTGTGCTGAAGTGGCATTTAAAACTCGATCTGCAGCATATCTATCTGCGCGCCAATCTCAACAATTACAGTTTAGACCGCGAAAAAGAGGCCACGGCAGAGCATCGCCTGTTGTTCAAGAAAATAAAAAACAAAGATGTGCTGGGGGCCGTTGAATTGATAAGGCATCACATCCGAAGCGATAAAAAATACACCATCGCCTGTTTATCGGACAACGAACTTAAAAGAGAGAGTATCGTCTTTTAAGCAACATGTTATTATCATCTTATTTTAGATTCATGGATGTGTTATTTTACCGATTAATGGTTAGGGCTTTACGGGGAACCGAGTCCGAAACTGCCGATTGTTCTCCATTTTACATTCTCCCGAGGTTTTACCTCGACCTTCAACTTCACTTCACCATAGCCGAGGCATTCCACGCCTGCATCAGGACATCTCACATAGCGCATGAAATGAAAATCGTTTGGGTTCAGATTTTCACGCCCCTGCGAATCGAGTGCATGGTGTGTTTATATTGTGTTATATTCGTAAACTCCAAATTCCCAATAATTGTTACCAGGATTTTTAGGCCCTTGCCAACCATTGGATCTGAGCTTTTTTGCTACCAATCGATTAACAATACCATGGCCGATAAGCATCACCGAACCATGTTCATCAGCCATTTGCCTAAGTTTTACAAATGCAATTTGGGCACGCTGCTTGGCCGTTGAAATTGGTTCACCATTATTTGAATAACCTAGAAACCATAGGGCTCTGAAAAAAAGAAGCCACGTTAACAATGTCAGCTTTGGATAACGCCAATTAGCATGTGGCAGATCAGATTCTCTAAAGACAGAATCTACCAAGTCTATTTTTAGTAATGCCAATGCTTTTGCAGATTCAATTGATCTGGGCAAATCACTACAAACTACAGACCTACAAACCTTTGACACGCAAAGAGCTTCGGATGGAGGTTCCTTTTGTTTATTTAAACCACTATCAGTGTAAGCCCTTATTAACGGTTTAAGTTCATTAGCTGAGCATTTCATTTTTAGCATGTTTGACAAATCAATTTCCGGTTCTCCATGCCTCAGCAAAACAATTTTCATTACTGATCCTATTCCAACGCCCGAATTAAGGTGCGGGCAGGGCAACGCCAAGCCTAAACGCCTAAGGCTTTCTGGAACCCGCGAATTTATAAATGGAAAAAGCCGCCCGACCCTGCCCGGCAATCATAAATGAGAGGTTGGGCTGTGCCTTTTATTCAAGCAGGTCGATTCTCTGCTTGGTTTCTTTGATTTCTACAACAAGGGTCGAGAATGTCCACCGGCCCGCCGATTTTTCAGCCTCAACGAAAATTGTTCCTTCTCCGTTTGGACCCGATATAGGGATGGATAGACTGGCTTGGCCAGAGGGTCCGCTAGCATTAATGCTACCCGTGATAAACACGCCTTCTTCAATTGGAGTACCAATGCTTTCCTGAACTAACGAATGTGCTCTTGCCTTGGCAACCGCAACATTGTATGCGTCAGAGGATTTCATCATGCCGAAAACAAAATACATGATCAACACAATGAAACCTGCGAAAAGGACGAGAGTGCCAAGGCAACCAACAGGAACAAACCACTTCCAATTTCGCCCCCACCAATTCGTGTCCTGCTTCTGATTCATTTGTTACCTCATTTTCGCATGAGCCAGAACACAGTGCTGAGACGCGCGCGGGCTTTGCGCGTCGATGCTCAGGCGACTTGTTATCAATTGTTTATTATTTTCATCAATTCTATTAGGGCTGTTTCGTCATCTTTGAATTTTGATGATAACCATACTTTAGGCCAAGGTAATAAAGTGGTTTTAATTGAATAATCTGAGGCCAATTGATACTTGTATCCACTTCGATATCTAATAGAATTATTAGACATATTGCCTCCTTTAAATAATTTGGATTAAAATTTGCCGTAACATGGTTATAATAATGGCGACAGTAAAATAATAATGAAAATTACCGCTTTTTGATCTAGACAATATTATGTTTGCTATAAAGCTTGCAATTTGCTTTTGACCTATAAATGGCGAAAATAGAAATTAAATTGATACTTAATAGTTATATACATATGGAGCAAGAAAATCTCTTTCTCCTATCCATGTAATAATTTCAACTTTTGCAGGGCTTGCAATTCTTCCGCTAAGATCCAATTTGATATTACCTTTAACTAAAATTGCGAATTTGTTGTCATTTTCTACCGATTTGCTTATTTTCTTAACCTCTTCTTTTTTCAACGAGTGCAAAGCCTCAGCAGCAAATAAAGTCCCGAAAGTGGTGTAGCCTGAAACTATCAAGGCGCAATCGATTTCCTTGCTTAAAGTATTGTTGCGAGCACAAATTAAGCATCCATAGTCTTCGGCTTCGATAGTTCCGCTATTTTCACGAAAAGTAAATTTGTGAACATTTTCTTTTTTATGAGTGATTCTTCTTTCAATTAGGCCACTAACACCATTGGAATAATATAAGGGTGAACCTATTTCCCCGATCAACTGTTCAGTAGATATATTCCATTTAGGGCCAGCTATTGTAACGAGATTACCATTTTTTGATGTTTGAGGTATTTCGTTCCTAACCCACCTGACTTGTTTTTGGTAATGCGTCCGAAATTTATCATAGACAAGAAGTATAGAATCGGCATCCCCGTAATCAAAACTACCGGAAGGTATCAAACTTGAAATAGGTGATACGTAATGGGATGAGCTCTGAATATTCGCATAGCATATCCGTATTTTATTGTTAGGATTAATCTTAAATAACTTAATAATGTTGTTATCTCTGCCGATATTGTATTTTATAGAATAGTATTTAGCTGTGATAGCAGTGGCAATTAGAGATCCCAGTATGCCAAAAATAATTTCAGTCATGCTTGCCCCCTTTAACCACCGTATATGACATAAGTCCCATTCCAGTTCCTTTTTTGATATCACTTTCCATGTGTACCAGGCCTCTATCGAACGATTTTTCATCAATACTGTGAAGGCAGTTGTATGTTTTAAATTTATAAGCCAAAAAATCCTCAGTTCCCAACGGTATTTTTCTTGATATTTTTTCGACTTCGATATCTGAAAAGCCGTTTTTAGAAAGATTGCGAATTATTGCTTCAACAGGATGAATCATTGAAAGCTCTACATTAATGGATGAAGGGAAATAATATCCCAGCGTCTGTCGAAGAATATCCTCTTCTGTGTGCGTTGCTACATATATAACACCATGGTTGTCCAGTGTTTTATAAACTGAAGAAAAAAAATGATCTAAGTTATTAATATAATGTAAAAAGTTAACACAATAGGCAAAGGTAAAGAAAGTATTTGGCAGATTTGCAAACTCATTGCAATCACATTTTGACGTTTGAACATTTCCTTTTTTATTTGCATATAATACCATTGCATCTGACGAATCGACCCCATAAATAATTTTATCGAATACGCGACCTATTTCGGTAGCATAACCACCAGTACCACATCCCAGATCTAATATATTTCCGCTTTCTAACGAGTTCCTCTTTATGGTGTTAACGATGTGGCTGATAATTGAGGGTCGAGGTTTTCTATATCGGTCATAGTAATCCGCCACCGCCTCAAAAACATTCATAGTTTACTCCCCACACTCGACCTTCCTGTTTCTATGAGTAATGCCAGCTCTTTTTTTTCTGTATCTTTTAACTTAGAAATTACAGAATCAGTCGACGTATACTCCGCTTCAACAAAAGATAAGCTATACCCATCGAAAACCTTCTTAAATATATACATTGATCTATTCATATGAAAATCGGAAGTGACTATGATAATTTGTTCGCTATTCAAATTCTTGATAATAGGCAAGGAA
>JASFER010000216.1:0-11116 GCA_050124755.1 Desulfobacteraceae bacterium | reverse complement strand
GTGCGCTGCTTATGGATGAGTCCAAATTGGCGATGTTGATCTCTTTACCGGCCAAATATCGGCTCACTTTATAAACGATACCGGCCTGGTCGAGGCCTTCGACTTTTAAAGTGTGGGTGGAAAACGGCGCTTTGCGTTCCGCTGCTTCACTGCTCACGGGCCTGACATACGCTGATATCCCCTGTTCTCTTTCCAACCGACGGCACGCTTTTGATATGCGTTCCTCCAGATCCGTTCTTTCCGGACCGGCCACCAGGAGCAAAGCGGCAAACTCATCCGCCAGTATAGTCATGCGGGTGTCTTCAAGATTACATCCGTTTTCATAAAGCATCTCGGTTATAGATGCGACAATACCCGGCCGATCTTTGCCAAAGGCAGAGACAATAAATCTTCTTTCCATGTTTGACCTCCATGTTTTTTTAGTCGTAAGCTGTCATTTTCAGCCTAAAAAAGCCGCTTTTAAATGTTGACTTATAATAATGGCACGGCCTTTCCCGGTTCCACTCAAGCGTCAGGTTGGGCACCGCCCTTATCAATAAGATACTGGTAAAACTTGGTGTCTACGGTCATAACAGGAAAAGAAGCAGGCAACTCCGATTGCTTAATTTCCGAGAAACCGTTCTTTTCATAGAAACGATGCGCCGCCAAAAATTTGGTTGTAGTGCCCAGATAAATCTCGCGTACATCGTGGCGTTTGCACCAATCAAGCAAAACTCGCAGAAGTCTGCGAGCAACACCTTTCATTGAACCTCGGAAATGCTCTTTGACGAACATCTTGCGCAGTGCCCCTTGACCGTTACCAATATCAAGCAACGCAATGGTTCCGACAACTTCGGAGCTTTGTAATGCCACCCAGAAGTTACCGCTACCTTTCTGATAAAAGCCGGGAATGTCTATCAAATCAGGTTGAGCAGCAATCGTAATGGGGATACTGAATTCCGATTGCTGAATAGGCAAAATGACGTCCACCACACCGGATAGGTGATGTTCAGAATAGGGCGTAATTTCTATCATACAAATTCTCCAGAAGCCCAACGCAACGTTCTCCGGCGCGGCGGAGCCGCGTCGGAAGCAGCGGGATTTTAAGCAGCCATACCTTCCCTATAGGGCCCCTTTAACAGCCGCCGCCGTATGGATAGTCCATTTGCTTGGCAATGATAGTTCGGGCATCGCTTCCGGCCAGTCGCTCAACAAGGTGCAGCCCTAAATCAATGGACGATGACACGCCTCCACCCGTTATCACCTCTCCTTCGTCAACCACCCGCTGGTTAACAACAGTTTCACAATAGGGCTCTAACTGCTCAAAGGCACTCGGATGTGTTGTTGCGCGCTTTCCGGCAAGGAAACCGGCAGCACCCATTAGGAGAGCCCCGGTGCAAACCGAAACCTTCAATTTCACAGGGCCGGCCGTTTTCAACCAGCCGGTAAAACCGGCGTCAAATTGGAGGGAGCGGGTACCGAAACCACCAGGTACGAATATCAAGTCATACCCGCCAAGAGACTGTCCGACGATATCGGGGGATAACCGGAGCCCCTTATCGTCAGTAACTTCTTCCGTGAAAGCGCAAATGTCCCACTCAAAATCAGGCAGAATATTCATAGACTTGAGACGGGTCAATGGATCATAGGCCCCAATCAGGTCTAGTGCTGTCATCTGGTCAAAAATGATAAATGCAGTTTTCATGTAGATCATTAAAATGTAGGGTTAACAGAGACAGACCATATAACGCCGCTAATCAACCGCGCGCTTTTTTGGGTCGGCTGCATTAGCCTACTCGTTTAGCGCGTACCTTTCAATCAGGTTGATCCTGCCGGCTAACATTATCGTACGTCGATCTCACCTTTGTATATGCGGTTGAGGTTTTTCATATTATGATAGTTGAGCAAGCGCGCCACTTCGGTCATTTCATCCCTCCGATCATGATCACCCGCGTAGTGATATGCAACAGCAAGATTCGCTGCAATCACGGCATTGTTGGAGTCTAGTGCATAACCCTTTTTTCCGTATGCGACGGCACTATCAAAATCTCCCCTTTTGATCGCAATCATTACAAGGCTCGAATAGGCGTCAGCATACTTAGGATTAATCTCAAGCGCTTTCTTGTAGAAAGCCTCCGCCTTTTCAAGCTCCCCCCTTTTCCTGGCCACAATACCAAGACCGGTAATAGCTTGGTAAGTACTAGGATCTGCTTTGAGCGCCGACTTATAGGCCTCTTCGGCATTAGTATCTTGGTCAAGCTCTTCATAGGCATGACCTAATATTGTCCAAGCTATAGGATCATTTGGATACTTCGCCACGTACTTTTTGAGCTCAACAGCGGCTCTTGCATACTCGCCTCCTTTGTAAATCTGAGCCACTTTATTAAGCTCAGCTCTGTTCCCATCAGCTGACGCGAGCCCGCTAAAAGTGACACTCGCCAGAAAAACGACCATAAAAATAAAATATCGCATTCCAATATCCTTAATTTCCAATCGTTGTTCGTTATTTGTAGGGCATAGTTTCAAAGACCCGATAGCCGCATTATTTTACGCCTATTTAGCAGACGAAATCATTTTATGCGTCTAAAATTGGTCGTATAATACCCTTATTTCCGTGTTTAGACGGCTAATCAGCCGTATAAAAAATTGACGATTCGCATGGCAATATAAACAACTTGCCAATCTCCGGAAAAAACCGTGTAAATTGGAACTCGATATATTGTGGCTGATCAGCATGGGCCGGTGTGTACAGATACCATAGCACCATACGTAACAAAACGAAATTGGTAATTTTCTATGGAACACTGCGTCAACCTTGCTTGGAAAATTGGTGAATATTCGTAATGATTTCAGCCCTGGTTTTGGCAAACGGACTTGAAGACGGACGGCTATTTTGTATCATGACTTATGATTAGCTGGCTCCCGCCGCCTCCACCAAAAGATTGAGAGATATCGGAATCAGATTATCGCACAACTACATTAAGTCATTTCGATATGAGTTTTAACGGCTCGGGCGTTGCCTCTTGTGCAGCGAAATTGCATAAGCATTACCATCAGTAAGAAAGTGGTCTCCTATAAAGTTCTTCCCAATTAGGGGTTTTACGAGTTGCACCTTCAGGCAGCTTTCTATTTTCCCTGTGTGGCTAAGGTCTCGATACAACAACTCTCGCTGCGTATCTAAGTCAGGGGAAATTTTCGGAATAATGCCCCACTTAAAACCATCATTGGCATTGACCAGCCCAACATAGATACGATTTCCATTTTTCAATGAAAAGTTTGCATGCCATATTTTAAGATGGTGTGCATTTCTGAGCCAATTTGTCCCTGGCACTTTTGCAAAACTCATATCTTGCACCCTGGCATTCCAGAAAGAAGGTGACATCGGTGCAGACGGATAAGGTGTTTTTAACAGCAAAGCTTTAACTGCTTTAGTGAATGACGAGATATTCGGCTTATCGGTTAAAATCCATCCAGCCTCCTGAAGTACGGCAACCAGCTGTCCATCATTCTTGGCAAGGAAAATAATGTTTACGGGTTCTTGTTTATCACCGATCAGCGTCTCGGTATATTTTATCTTTTCATTCGTGAATACATCTGTACCTTGCGAGATAACGACGACGTTCCTTACTGGGACCGGTGCCGGCGGAGGATGGTAATTTATTGAAAATCCCGCGTAGAACAGGATTGCGATGAAAACGAAAACGAGAGAGATTGGACGGGCGCCGCGAACAGGAATTATAGATTGGAAACCCCTTCTTTTATTTCTGAACCATTCTGAAAAAGAGACGGCAATAATCAGCCACATGCCTCCGACAAGGTAACCGCTCCATACATCGCTTATATAATGTTCCCCAAGGTATAGTCGGCTAAACCCAATCGCTATGATGACGAAAATTGCACCAAAAAATATATTGATCTTTTTATTCCAGCTTTGGACAAAGCGCATAAGCAGGTAGCCCAAAAAACCATAGAAAGCGACGGCAATAGTTGCATGCCCGCTTGGGAAGGAAAAAGAAGGTTCCGCATAGACGGCCAATGCGGGGCGGGGGCGATGAAATGCCAGCTTTCCTAGATAGGTAAATGCCTCACTTCCGGAAACGGCAATCAAAAGGGCGACAATGGAAGCGTTCTTCCGCCAAAACCACAGTATTGCAACCGAGACGACAAGAAATCCCAGGATGACCTGGCTTTTGCCAAGCAGGGTTATCCAGGTAAAAATTTTCGTTAGAGCGTCAGTACGGAAGACGGCGGCAAGGTTTGCAATACGGATATCGGCGGCGATAATGGGGTCAGATGTTATCAGGTCTTCTACAACCCCTGCAAACAAAGCCAAAATATAGACAAAAGCCAGAGCAAATACGGATAGAGGGAACCCTGAAAATGCTGCTGTATCAAGGCGTGCTTTCAAAAAAGAGATAAGACGAGGATGTTTTTCTATCCATAGAGCCACATGTTCGTTTTTCATGACTGCCTCTCTGGCTGATTGCCAAAGAGAAGCGGCAATGATCCAGAATTGTTTCCCTTTCTTGATCATCAGCCATTTGAAAAAGTATAGGACAGCACCAATGATCGCGAGAAACGCAAAAAACAAACCGGCCCGAGATAACCATAATTCCGCGAGATTAAGAGATCGTGCAAAGATGTGGCCGGCAAAAACCCATTCGCATCCCCATCCGGCGGCACCGAGAATATTCCAGAACATAAATGTTCTTTTGTTCATTTTTACGCTGCCGGCAACGAATGGAACAATCTCTTTAACGCTTGGGACAAACCGACCAAGAAAAACGCTCTTCGCACCATGAGAGTCCATAAAATTTCTTGTTTTCTTTATATAATCGGACTTGAGAAACCAGAAACCATTTTCGATCCACCTGGACCCGTATCTTTTCCCGAGGTAGTAATTAATGTTGTCACCCAAAATAGCGCCTAAGACGGCAAACCAGATGAGATCGCCTGTATCAAGGTGGCCGCGTGAAGCAAGCGCACCGAGAAAGAGAATAATAGTTGAACCGGGCAAAAAAAGGCCGATACCGACAGTTGTTTCAAAAAAGGCTGCAAAAAACGCGATCCAATAGACCCCGAAATGAACATGTTCAATCGATGGCAATATGAGATCGATCAGTTTATTCATCATGTTTAACGCTTGGGGGAACCCAAAGGGGTCACATCGTAAATCGTCAATTTTTATACGTGCGATTGATGATTTACGATGTGACCCTCTCGGTTCTCCCTATTCAGCGTTTAGCTGCAGTGCAATTTTTAGTGCACTTTCTATCAGTTGTTGTTTCTTGGAAGAAAGACTGCCAATGTAGTTTGTCAACATAGATTTCGGAAGGCTCACAAGCTCATCGCAATGGATCGCACTATCATGCTTCAGCCCTTCGTCTATGCCAACCGGAACTTGGGTAGACAGGCCCTCGTAAGCCGTATAAACGGGGGCGCAAATAACTGTTGAGAATCGAGAATCTATAAGAATTTGGCGGCTGACGATAACGAACACACGATATTTTTTTAGATCACGCGACGAAGGGCGTATAACTCTGTATAGCTCACCTCGTCTCACAGCGGGACCTGATAGGTGAGCACATCTTCTGCCTCAGCGTTGAGCGAATCCGCACTGCGATTGATGATCTCAAGGTCACGTTGTTCAGCTTTTTTTCGTGCTAATTGGACAATGAATTTTCGTGCCGCTGTCTCCAAAAATTCCGAACGGCTTCTGTACTCACCGATATATAGATCGATGGCCTTAAGGAGCTCGTCTGATAGTGTGATGGATGTCTTGATTTTCATACTACCATCATACTACCTTTGATGGTTTATGTCAATCTTTATTCACAGTACCGAATTCTTTTAGGTCCAAACTAATTGTTGGTATTACAATCAGTTAGTCTGGTCCCCGGTTGGGCTTTTTAGCCAGAGTCCCAGTGAAGAAGCCTCGTTGGGCGGCGTCGCTCAATCCGGCACTATCCGGTCAGGCAGGGATGACGCGCCGCACCGGTTTCATCCAAGCGTCCGACCTTGGGGGTCGTCGGCGCCTGGTGGAGCAGTTCCGGATTTTGCCGGGCTTCCTCGGCAATGGTTTTCATGGCTTCAATGAATCCATCGATATCCTCCTTGCACTCGCTCTCCGTGGGCTCGATCATGATGGCGCCCTGGACCACCAGCGGGAAGTAGATCGTGGGCGGATGATAGCCGTATTCCATCATGCGCTTGGCAATATCCAGGGTGGTCACCTTGTGGGCCTGCTGAATTTTGTCGGTAAACACGCATTCGTGCATACAGGGCCTGTCGTAGGGAAGATGGAAGATCCCTTTTAAATGTTCCTTGATATAGTTGGCGCTCAGCACGGCAAACTGACTCACCTTTTTCAGATCGGCCCCCAGGGAAAGGATATAGCTGTAGGCTTTGATCAGAACGCCCACGTTGCCGTAGAAGGCGTGTAGTTTGCCCACCGATTCGGGAAAGTCTTCGGAAAGGCCGTAGGTGCCGTCCGCTTCAACAACCCGGGGAACCGGCAAAAAGCGTTCCAGCTCTCGGGTCACGCACACGGGCCCGCTGCCGGGCCCGCCGCCGCCATGGGGTGTTGAAAAGGTCTTGTGAAGGTTCAGGTGCAGCACATCCACACCCAGGTCCTGCATGTTGACAATGCCCATGACGGCATTCATGTTGGCGCCGTCTCCGTAGACCAGCCCCCCCTTGGCGTGGACGATGTCGGCCACCCGGCGGATATTTTCCTCAAACAGTCCCAGGGTGTTGGGATTGGTGACCATGATGCCGGCGGTATCCTCGTCCATCAGATCGGCCACGGCCTCCGGGGCAAGGATGCCCGCTTCGTTTGATTTTACGGGAACGGCTTTGAAGCCGCACAGGGCGGCACTGGCCGGGTTGGTGCCGTGGGCGGTGTCCGGGATGAGCACCTTTGAACGGGCTTGGCCTTTGCTCTGGTGGTAGGCATAAAAGATCATCATGCCCGTCAGCTCGCCATGGGAACCGGCCGCCGGTTGCAGTGTGACGGCGGGCAGTCCCGTGATCTCGGCCAGGTAACGCTCGAGACGGAACATCATTTTGAGGATGCCCTGGCTCAGCGAGATGGGCAGCAGCGGATGCGCGCCGGCAAAGCCGGGCAGCGCCGCCTGCCGCTCATTGGTTTTGGGATTGTATTTCATGGTGCAGGAGCCCAGCGGATAAATGCCGCTGTCCACGCCGAAGTTCCATTGGGAGAGCCTGGTGAAATGGCGCACCACAGCCAGTTCGCTCAGGTCGGGCAAATCGGGACCGCCGCCCACCAGCGCATCATCCAGATCCGCCGCCGCAACGTCCCGACGGGGCATTGAAAAGCCGGTTCTGCCGCTGGCGCCTTTCTCCCACAGCAGGGGTTCGTTGAATATCAGGCCGCTCGTACCTACCGACGCATTCATGATGTCACCTCCATCACCAGGGTGTCCATATCTTCTTTGGAAGCGGTTTCCGTGGCGCATAACAGATAGTGACCGGCCAGTTCGGGATAGTATGGCGCCAGGGAGAGGCCCGCGACGATCTTCTTGCTGAGCAAGTGGTTGTATTTGTCTTCAAATCCGGCCGGAAATTGCACCGCAAATTCATTGAATGTGGGGCTTTCAAAGCTGATGGTGAATCCCGCTTGCTTGAATTGATTCTTCAGATAGGCGGCCTTGTCGTAATTGAGCCGCGCCAGTTCGCGCAGGCCGGTTCCGCCCAGGGCAGCCATGTACATGGTGGCCGTGGTGGCGCAAAGTCCCTGATTTGAGCAGATATTGGACGTGGCTTTTTCCCGGCGGATATGCTGCTCGCGGGTGGCAAGGGTCAGCACAAATCCCCGCTTGCCCTCTTTATCGGTGGTCTGGCCGATCAGGCGACCAGGCATGTTGCGCACATATTTTTTGTTGGCGGCGAACATTCCCAGTCCCGGTCCGCCATAGGATCGCGGTATCCCGAAGCTCTGGCCTTCCCCGCAGGCGATGTCGGCCCCGCAGGCGCCGGGATTTTTCAGGAGCCCATAGGCCAGAGGCTCCGTGAACGCCGTAATGAAAAGGGTCTTTTTGTCAGCGTGAGCTGTTTCCCCGATCCGGGTCAGTTTTTCGATGCAGCCGAAGAAGTTGGGTGATTGAACCGCCACGGCGGCCAATTCATCCAGGTTCTCCAGTTTGGTCAGATCCGTTGTGCCGTCGGCGCCGTAGGGAACTTCCATGATCTCGTAGCCGGTGGGACCCAGGTAGGTCGCGACCACGCGCCGGTACAGGGGGTGGATCGCTCTGGACACGGCCACCTTTTTGCGACGGGTGATGCGGATCGCCATGAGCAAAGCTTCGGCCAGGGCCGATGCGCCGTCATACATGGATGCGTTGGCCACATCCATGCCCAGCAGGCGCGACACCAGGGTCTGATATTCAAAGATGACCTGCAGGGTGCCCTGGCTGATTTCGGGCTGATAGGGGGTGTAGGCGGTAAACAGCTCGCTGCGGCTCAACAGGTGGGACAGCGCCACCGGTATATGGTGATCATAGCTGCCCGCCCCCATGAAGAGCTTGTATTCGGGAGAGCAGGCATTGGCAGCCGCCAGGGCATCCATATGGCGATTGAGCTCCCATTCGGTCAGCGGCTGCGGCAAATTCAGATCATCCTTGCGACGGCAGTCCTCGGGAATGCTGGAGAAGAGATCGTCGAGGTTTTCCAGCCCCACCTTTTGAAGCATTGACGCCATATCTTCATTGGTATGAGGCAAATATCTCATCAGTCTGATCCTTTCAATGATTCCAGATAAGCCTTTTTGTCCATGAGATCGTCCATCTCGGCCGGATCGGCCGCCTTGACTTCCGCGATCCACCCTTTGCCGTAGGGGTCCTGGTTGAGCAATTCGGGTGCATCTTCGAGCGCCTCGTTGACCGCCACGATTTCGCCGCCGACGGGCATATACATTTCGCTGACGGCTTTGACCGATTCGACCGTCCCGAATTCGGCCCCCTGGTCAAAGGTGTCGCCCACCTCGGGCACCTCCACGAACACAATGTCGCCCAACTGATCCTGGGCATAGTCCGTAATGCCGATCCTGACATTGTCGCCCCGGGATTTGGCCCACTCATGATCTTCGCTGTATTTGACGTCGTCGGGTAAAACCAGTTCATTGATCTCTTTGCTCATTTTATTCCCTCCTTGTTGTTTAATATCTACAACATCTCCTTTAATGGCAGCCGCGCCGTGCGATCCGGACGAATATCGTCTACGATGGTAACTTTCAGTTTCCTGCGGTTGTCCCTTATTTCCACGGTTTGACCGGAAGCCATTGGGGTGTTGACCTTTACGAATCCGCAACAAAGGCCCTTGGGTTTGAATCCTTCCGGCTTGCCCGGGCTGGCGATACTGTAAATCCGGTCCTTGTGGCGCCCGATCCCCATGTCTGTGGCGCAGCTGAGCACCCGGCCGACCTCATTGCCGTCGGTATCGCATACCACGGCCGGATCCCCGGTTGAAACCTTGCGAAGGTCCTTGCCGACAAAGGCATAGGTGTACTCGGAAGTTTCAATTTCCAAGAGAGCCCTGGCCCCGATGAATTTCTTCGTAAAATTGTTCCGGTCGTCGGTAAAGGCCAGTGCGAAAGGCCAGGGATGGTTGATGAAGGGCCAGTCGCCGATATCCTGGTGGGAAAGGGGAAGCACGGCACCGCACCTTAAAGAATCCCTGGCCGCCAAGCCGCAGGGAACGACCCCCAATGGTTGGCCGGCCTCCAGGATCATGTCCCACAGCCTGACGGTATTTTCCGGGCCGATGAAAATTTCGAAGCCGAACTCTCCTGTATAGCCGGTTCTGGAAAGCAGGAGGGGGGTGCCGTCCAACAGGTGAACCGGATCGGCCGGCGATGATCCGCTTTCAAAGCGCCCCTTGAATGCGAAGTAGGGCAGTTTTTCAAAGACGTTTTCCGGATCTTTCACAACTGCGGCAAGTATCTTTGCCGCTAGGGGGCCTTGAACGTCTATCTTTCCTACCTGATCCGTCAGATCGGTTATCGCCACTTTGCGGTCCCCCTTGTGCGCCTCGAGATGCTCAGCGACACGGCCGCCCATCCCGGCGTTGACCACCGCCATATAATCATCTTCTTCAAGCTTGTAGATGATGGTATCATCGATGACGCCGCCGGCTTCGTTTAAATAGGCGCCATACACACATCTGCCCGGAAAGATGGGTTTTTTGCTTTTGCCGATGCACCGATCCATGTCATTGGTAAAACACAGCTGCAATATATCATGGGCATCCGGCCCTTTCACCAGCACCACCGCCATATGACTGGTGTCAAAGATGCCCGCGCCGGTAAGAGGCGCCATATGCTCATTTTTTGCCGATGAGTACCACAGCGGCATATGGTAGCCTCCGAATTCGGCCATATTGGCGCCGTGTGTTAAATGCCAGTCGTGAAGAGGGGTTGTTTTGATTTTGTTTTCCATCTTTTCCGTCCTGTTGTTTACGCCATTGGTAAAGGCCCCTCCTTTAATTAAAGACAGGGAACCTTCAGGTTAAAGGATTTGTAGATGACGAAGGTTTCAAGGGATTGTACGTCCTTGACGCGCGATATCTGCTCGGTGTAAAATTCCGGTAAATCATATTCCCTGTTGAAGACGACCAACACCATCAGATCATAACGACCGGTCACCACGCTCACCGACACGACGCCCTTGAGCTTGCTGAACTCTTCCCCTTTTTTGAACATGTCTGTCGTCTTGAGCTTGACGCCGATAATCATGGGTTTCATGTCCGGCATGGCCTCGGGATCCACCAGACCGCAAATATCGAGAACGCCCTCCCGGACCAGTTTGTTCACACGGTTTCTCACCGTGGCTTCGGAAAGCGACAGGGCATCTGCGATCTTTTTGAATGATTTTCTTCCGTCACGAAGGTGTTTGATAAGGGCGATGGTGTTTTCATCAATTCTCATGATTCTTTCGCCTTTCTTCTATTGTCGGTTCGGATTCAGGATATCGGTCGGAGCGAATGAGTGCACAGCCTTCGGAGTGGATTGAAAATTTACATACGACAAAATTACGTAATTGTCAATAAATTTTTTATTATTTTTTATATTAAATAAATTTAACGGGTATATTTTTATATTTCGTTATTTTTTATTGATTTT
>JASFER010000215.1:0-11135 GCA_050124755.1 Desulfobacteraceae bacterium | reverse complement strand
ACCCATAGGGCCAGTTGAAGTTTGTACGGATCAGGCCGTGGGTGGTACTTTTGCTGAAGCCCAGCCGGCCCGCAAGGTCGCTGAGCCGCACCGCATCATCGGAATTGGCCACAAATCTGAGCAGCCGGAAGGCCTTTTCAACGGCCGGAGCATGGTAAACATCTGTCTTTGCATTATTTATCGGCATTTTCCTGTCCTTGGGAGCGCATATCTATAACAGACATCAGCATTTGTTCATTATAAAGAACAATAATATTTAAAAATCCGCTCTATTTGAGATTTGTGCCAATCAATTAAAATAGAAAAGCTTTACATTATAAACGATATTTTGTGATTAACTTATATCAAAATTGATATAATTACGTCAAGAGAATAGGCAGTGAAGCAAAATCATGTTCACGAAAATGAACAATTGGTAACGTTGCAATACAATTTTTACAGCTACCGCATCATGGCACCAAAAATCCATTCTTATCATAATTGCTTTGACACCTCTCTCAATCCTCCAATATACTTATGCAAATTCAGTCATCATCATTTGAAATTCAAATGAAAATTATATTCAAACCTGTTTTGAACATGTAACGATGACTATTTCTTCCAGACCTTCGATCGATATTTTCTTTCCTGCTACAACAAGCACCGGTTCTCCTCACCTTTATCCTTAGAAAGGTAAATACCAATAATTCAAAAAAGGAGGATGTCATGAGCGTAAAGGATTTACCCAAGACGTTTAAACAAATTATCAAACAATACCCGAAGGTTTGGGAGGCCCATGAGCAGTTGACAAAGGCATGTGTTGAAGCCGGGCCTTTGGACCGCAAGACCCTTGATCTCATCAAGGTTGGCATCTGCGTGGGGGCCGGTCTTGAAACTGCGACCCAACGCCATGCCATGATGGCTAAAGAGAACGGCGCCTCGGATGAGGAAATTTACCAGGTGGTCCTAATGGCCATGACGACCTGCGGGCATCCCAAGGCGGCGGCCGGTTGGAAGTGGGTCCATTCCGCTATTGAAGGGATTTGAACGGGCGGTTGAGACAGGCCTGGCACCCATTAAAATCAACATGGTCCCCATGAGGGGCATCAATGACGATGAGATTGCGGATATGGCGCGCTGGACCTTCACAGCGCCTTATGACATCCGGTATATTGAACTGATTACGAGAATTAATATGCGCTGTCATTTAGATAAGCTTCAACCAAGTTGAATATCAAATTATCGGAATCTTCGAAAACAGGGGAGGGCACCTGATGACGTTAACCAAGGCACAACTGGTAGAAATAATCGCAGAACAAAACGGTTTTGCTAAAAACAAAAGTATAGAGATCCTCGAAGACCTGCTTGAAATCATCAAGCGAACCCTTGAAAGCGGAGAAGATACACTGGTCAGCGGCTTCGGCAAATTTTGCGTAAAGGAAAAAGGCCGGCGCCGCAGCCGCAACCCGGCCACCGGATCTGAATTGATGCTTTCCGCGCGCAAGGTGGTAACCTTTAAATGCTCAGGCAAGTTGAAAGAAAAAATCAACAAGGAAAGTGCGGCTCGCTAAAAAGCGTATGCCAGACAGTGTCTGATAATGCTCAGTATGGAAACTTTTGTAACTTTTTGATTTACGGATGGCTTTATGGAATCAATATTTAATGTTTGCGAGGAGTCCATAAGTCACTTGTTTTTCGAATAATTATCTCTTTAGCGTTACTTTCCGTTCCGATGATTGTCATACCCCATTTTATTGAGCTAAAAATATTCTTTTGACGGAATATGGGCGTGCGGGACGCTCCTTTTATGACTTGCGGGACATCCCTCAGGTCCCCAGCCTTCGCGATGCAACAGGTTCCGACACTGTCATAACTAGAAAATCCGAAATTTTTCAGTTGGGGCGGTATCAGATATCTGTAGCCACCGAAGACGATATCACATGGAAGTCGTATTCCGGAATGAACCAAATTGTCGTGGGTTCTTTTTTGATCGAATCAAACATCTTTTAAGGTCTCAATTGTCATTTTTCGAGGTCTGCCGCCTAACTGTAGCGGACCGGAACCATAAACACTCGGGCCCGGAATCATCCACATTTTGGGCCCGAGCATTTATAAGTGCAGTTCGCTACACCTAACGTCGCCCTATAGACGCGATAGTGACGCGTCCATAGGGACGGGGTTCATGGTGCATCTAATGTCCGATAGAAAAGAAGAACAAGCCGCCGGAAACAGGATCGCGGAATCTGAACATTAAATGGGCGCCTTCGCGGTAGTAGCTACCGTGTTTGTAAATTCCCGGATGACGCTTCGCATAGCGGTGCCATTGCTCCCAGGATCTCCAGTGGCCCTGATAGTCATACCGGTGTCCTTTACGGACGTAATGACCGTAGCGACGGTGCTTCTGGTAAGGGTGTTCACTGTATCCACGATGCAAGCGGTATTCGTGACGTCTGTCAAGGCCATCGCCACGGTGTGTACGGCGACGTTTGTCATACCGGTCACCGCGGTGATCGTTTCGTGCCTTCTCGTTTCGATGGCTCTTCTGGTATTGTTGCGGCTTGTTACGGTTCCCATGCCCAGAACCGTTTTTCCAGTTATCGGCAAAGGCAATACCGGTGAAGCAAAAGATGACAATGGCAACAACGCTAAGGATATAAGGCTTTTTCATTGTTTTCCTCCAAGCGGCCCTGATTGAAACGATATCAGGTGTTATTTTCCCAAGGATTTAGTGAATTTGAAATGAAAGACGAGGGGGTGCGTCAAAAAGTCTACAACTTTTTTCGACAGGTGCTCGGAGGTAGCCTGAAAGGCTCCTACATGCTGAATTCATAGGATATTGGAACCCACTAGAGTCACATCGTAAATCATCCATCCGTTGTATAAATATGAGCCGCCAACTGGCCGAAATGAAGATACTATCGATTAAATTTTCAAAAGATTTCTGTATATTGAGAAATTTACTTCTTTTCAATCTCGTAATTGGCCATCGAACCGGAGTGAATGAACAAAGATATAACCGATAGAATTATTGACATATTTCCATATCGATAAAAGCATGGAGTATTTGTGCCAGCCCTTTGAAAAACGGCGTTTGGGCACCGGCTTTTAAAGCCGCACAGAAATCTTCGGCCCATCTGAACAGGTGATCGCTGCCGAAACGCTTCTGTTTGTCCTCCAGCCGCGACGCAGTTTGCATATCCCCGTCGGCCAGGGCAGCGGCCTGACACTCGCACAGCCTGGCCATGAAATCCAGTTCGGCGGCGATATGGTCGGCGAAATCCACTGTGTCGTAATTGGGAAGCACATCTTCGCTGCGGTAGTACCGCTCGGCCTCCGAAGCCGCTCGTCCGTCCAACCGCCCCCGGTTCAATCCTTCTTTGCCGCCACTTTGGCGGCAATAGAAGGATTCAAACGGGTGGGTGTAGGCGGGACCGGGTACCCGCATGAGATTTTCATAGTCCTGGCCGACGTGGTCGGGTTTCAGTTCGCCGGCTGCGTACTGTTCGGCCATCCGGTGAAAATGACGGCCGACAGCCGGATCCGCGAAGAGGCTGGCAAGATTCTCCACCGCCTCCGGACTCAACAATGCGTTCAAGGTCTGCGCGTCGGGCTGTCGGCTGAGCAATCCGCCGAGCAGCCCGTATATGTGCGAACGCGCCATTTGCCAGTCGATATATTGCCGGCTCTGCATGCACTTGCTCCTTATGCTTTTTCAACGGCGACATAGGAGTCATAGAAGGAACTGCTGCCGCCGATGGGATCCTGCAGGCACACATCTTTTAAATAGGGGTCCAGCAGCATCACCGGATTGGCGCTGCAGCCGCGCCCCACAAACTTGCGCACCGGCTCGGCTTTGCCGTCCAGATCGAAGGATTTGCTGCCGTATTCCCAATGTCCCAGTGAGTGCGGGATGGTGACCACACCAGGGCGCATGGCTTCCGTGACAAAAGCGCGACCTTTCACGCCTTCAGGATTGGAGGCCGAGAAGACCCTAACCCTATCGCCGTGTTTGATCCCCAGCCTGGCCGCGTCACCGGTGTACATTTCCACGCATTCGTCCGGCGTCAGGTCCATCAGCCAGCTGCTGGCGGCAGTACGCGCCTGGGCATGAAAGGAGGGATGATAGGTATTGACGATGAACGCATACTTGTCCCGTTGCAGATCCACCAATCGTCCCATGGCGTCTTTGAGCGGTTCATACCTTGGCAGACCGTCGTAGTACTCGCCGGTAATCGAATCCTTGGTAGTGGCCAGTTTTTCACTGTAGATCAGGCAGATTTTTTTGTAGGCGTGGCGGGTGTGGTCAGCCTTGTGAGATTTGGCGTAGTCTTCGAATCGGCCGCCGCGGTCCAGGACGTACTTGACTTTGTCAGCCTCCGTGGCGCCGGGGACAGTGTCGCCCTTCTTGTCGCCAAAGGCGATGTTGGCCACCAGCTTACGGTACCAGTGCTCTGGTTTTTCCAGCGGATCGCCGGGACCGAAACCGTCCTTGCCGTAACCGGGCAGCCCCATTTTCAGGGCCAGGTCGATGAAGATCTCTTCGGTGGACTTGGCGTCTTTGGCCACCGGCGCAATGCACGGCTGGCGAACCCCGCTGGTGGTGGTCAGGATGGTGGGCGCCACGTGGGGTGTGGCCCAATCCTCCAGGATATGCAGTGTGGGCAGGATGTAATCGGCCCAGGCCGAGGTTTCCCCCATCACGTAATCGATGGCCACGAAAAGCGGCAACACCTTGGGATCCTTGACCCCGTTGATCTGGTGAATACCTGCCGGGCTGGAATACGCCACATTGTTCCAGTAGGTGATCAGGGCCTTGACCTGGTAAGGATACCTGGCCCCGATGCTGGGAAAGACCTCCTGGTAAACATTGTTATAGGCAAAGGGGAACCATTGGCGTTTGGCCGGATAGCCGTTTTTCCGGAATTCGGTGCTGTCTTCGTAATGGACTTTTTTGCGGTCGATGGTGACTCCCCTGGCTTTGACTTTTCCCGGGTGGAGTTCCTTGGCCAGGTTATAGGGATTGCCCGCCTTGCCGCCCATTTCGTGCCAGTGCGATCCACCGTGGGCTTCGCAGCCGCCTTTCCAGGAGACATTGCCGATCAGGAAATTCAGAATGCCCAATGCCCGGGCGGTGTAGGTGCCGTTGGTATGCTGTACCGGGCCGCGGTAAAAATCGGCGATGGCCCGCCGTCCGTAGGAAGTGAATTCGTCGGCGGTTTGGGCGATGACTTGCGGATCCAGCTCGCAAATGTCGGCATATGCTTCCAGGGTGCGCTCGAAAATCCGTTCCTTGAGCATGGAAAAGACCGTCTTCACCGCAATGCCGTTGAGTTCGCCGGCAAATTCCAGGTCGGCCATGGCCACGGCCTCGCTGCCCCTGGCCTGCCCGTTTTCCATGACCACGAATTCCTTTTCCCCGGCTTTCAGGCCCATATCGGCCGGCCGCAGGTACTTACGATCGTCCTGGCGGACCAGGTAGGTGGCGTCGCACCAGGTCAAATGCCCGTCGACGCCGGAGGCCTTCTGACCCGGGAAGGCCAGGTAGCGCTTGTCGATGCGGTCGTTTTCGATCATCCAGCGCATCATGCCCAGGGCAAAGGCTGCATCGGTTCCCGGCAGGATCGGAACCCAGCGATGGGCCTTGGCGGCCGAGTTGGAGAAGCGGGGGTCCACGATGACCAGCTTGCCGTTGTTTTCGCGGAAGAAGTTGAGCTTGCGCGCCAGGGCCTGCATGGGGAAATTGGCCTCATAGGGGCTGGTGCCGAAAAAGATAATATACTGCGCGTGCATGATATCGGGCTTGATATGGTGCGAGCCGTTGAAGCACAGGTCCAGGCCCACATGGTGCGACGTTTCACAGATGGATGTGTGGTCCAAGCGGTTGTTCACCGTACCGAAGGCATTTTTGAACCAGCGGTCCGTGAACTCTTTTTTGCCGTGTTCGATACGGCCCGGCATGAACACCACCGAATTGGCCTTGGGGCCCAGTTCGGGAGCTTGCGGATCGATGGGGGTGTCCAGATCCCTCAGGGCGGCCAGGCCCTCCACGCGGCCTTCGCCGAACAGGTCGCCGCCGTTGACGATCTCTTCATAGGCCTGCTCCCAGGTGACGGTCTTCCACTTGCCTGAGCCGCGGGCGCCGGTACGCTTGAGCGGATGCAGGATACGATCCGGATTGTACAGGGTTTGAACCAGGGCGCCTGCTTTTGCGCAGGCGGTGCCTTCCATTTTTTCTGCGGCTTTGGCATCCGTACCATAGGGCAGGTGGGGTTCGTTGGTGTTCGGATGGTACGGGTTGCCGCTGACTTTGGCCACCACACCATCCACCACCTTGACCTGCAGACCGCAGGCGCTGTGACATCCCAGGCAGACGGTGCGCACGACTTTCACATTGTCCCCGTCCACGGGGTCGACTGCGGGGGCGCCGCTGTTCCACTTCTCGGTCTTTCCCGCCGGCCGCATACAACCGGCCGTCGTTACCGTGGCACCCAGCGCCAGCGCGGATTTGATGAAATCTCTTCTCTGTTTGGAACCCATGCTTATGCCTCCTCGCTTTGGATGTTCTCGTAGGGCAGCATTTTGTAGCTGATTAAAAAGATCACCAGGACAACCGCCGTCACGACAGCGGCAAAAGTGATTTTGCCCGGCTCCGCTGGTACCTGTTCCCACTGGTGGCTGGTCATGGGCAGCATCTGGCCGCCGATGAACAGGTTGACGGTGCTGAAAAATGCACCGGCCATGACCGCCAGTGACGCCAATGCCCGCAGGGCCGGCTGGCTGCGGGTGGATCCAAAAAACACCAGCGCAAAGGGCAGCGCCAGGCCGACGGCCACCTGCAACAGCCAGAATTGACCGGATCGCGGTCCTGAAAAGAGCAGCTTGATCACGGCGTGGCCGCCCTGGCCGACGAACTGCAACTGCAGCAAGTAGATCGCCCAGACAACCGCATGGACCAGAATGGCGTATTTCAAAAAGCGGGAAAGACCGGCGATATAATGTTCCTGGTCCTCGGCCGCCGACGGAGACGGACGCCCCAGGGCATTCTTGACCTGGGAGAAGAGGATCAGAAATGCCGCCCCGGTGCTGAGCCCCTGACTGATGAAGATGAAAATCAACACGGCCGAATTCCAGGCCACCCGGCCTTTAAAGGAACTGAGCATGAAGCCTAAATAAATCAGGCCGATGATGGACATGGTCACGCTGGCGTTGGCCCAGAAGCGCTCCTTGGAACGATGACGCTCGCGGACCTGGCCGGGGCTGCCCTCCGCCGGGTGTCCGGTGAACAACCGGTAGAGCCCCGAAAAGGCGGCACCGCTGCGGGCCTTGACCGTCATTTCCGGCAAAAACAGGTAGTAGCTGTGAAAGGCATAGGAGATGATGCACAGCAGTACGACATAGAAGCCGTAGGCCACCGGGGCGGTCCAGTTCCAATGGTAAATCATTGTCAGGGTTCTTTCGGGATGGCCCAGGTCGGCGATCAGGAAAATCGAAACAAAGCACAGGATCACAAACGGCAGGAAAGAGCCGACCTTTTCCAACGGTCGGTAGTTGTCCTGCCTGTAGTAAAGCCAGGACAGATGCGCTACGACATGGGTGCCTTCGGCCAGGGCGAAGAAAAACAGGTAACAGGCGATCAGGTAGCCCAAAGCCATGCCATGATTAATCCAGTGGATGTGTTGAATAACTTCGTTCATATTACCCCCTTAGGTTACAGCGCGGAATAATCCGCACCGAGAATGGCCGCATCGGCAACCACGTAGTGAATCTTGGGCCGCGTATCCAGGTCGGCCCGGATGGTCTGGGTTGAATGGGCGTTCAGGTATTTGACGATAGTGCTGTGCGGATCGTTCAGATCGCCGAAAATTCGCGCCCGGCCGGTGCAGGCGGTCACGCAGGCCGGTTCCATGCCATGGATGATGCGATGGTAGCAAAAATCGCATTTGTCGGCCGTATGGGTGATGGTGTTGAAAAACCGGGCGCCATAGGGGCAGGCATCGATGCATACATGACAGCCGATGCAAACCTTGCGGTTTACATGTACAACCCCGTCCGATTCGGTGCGGTAGGTCGCGCCCGTGGGGCAGAGGTTCAAACAGGGCGCATCCTCGCACTGGTTGCACAAGCGGGGCAAGAAATGAAACGACGTGTCGGGATAACGCCCCTTGGATATTTTTTTTACCCAGGAGCGGTAATGGCCGTCCGGTACGTTGTTTTCACTCAGGCAGGCGATGGTGCAGCCATGGCAGCAGGTGCATCGGTTGGTATCGATCACCATGGCGAATTTTTTGGCGCCCATGGCATTGCCCTGGGCAATGGCCTCGGCCTGGATCAGCATTGATCCTGCCCCCAATACGGTTGCGCCGATGCCGACCTTGCCCAGAAACTGGCGTCGACTGAATTTAGCGTCGGGTTGTGTCATGCCTTATCCTCCAAGTTATGGGTTGAACCTTTTATGTTCATTGCGTTGCATTCAAATTCAGGGTGCCCGGGCATCATCAGGGGTAGCGCGCCGGTCCTGGCGAATGCATTTGAGCCAGTAGAGCAATTCGTCCGGATCGACGGGTTTCTGGACACAGGCGTAAATGTGATAGCAGATGGCATCCTGAAGTTCGGGATGAAAGGGCTTACTGGAGGTGCATACTTGGGATTCATTAAAAAATCCTGAAACGAACTCAAAAGAGGGATCACATGTACCACGTCGTTATTTTGAGCAAGGAGTATGCCGCGGACGACAATAGAAGACTCAATGGTCTGCCGCGAAGGGTAATATCAAATTAACTAATTGTTTTAATTAAATTTAAAATCAAACCGCATCTGGTTTCCAAAGGCGTCCTCGCCAAACCGATGCGGGAATGCAGCGATGGATGGCGATAAGGACCGAACAAGGCGTCCGGAATTCGGACGTCTCTCACGGGTATTTTTTGATAAATTTAATATTTTATGGCTGTTATGGGTGTCCGGAGGCCGAACGGTCCCAGGGTTGGATCGGACAATCGGACATGTGGGCAGTCAGGCGGTCGTCATATAGAATTCTTTTCCTGCATGGAAACGACAAGACGTCAGTGCAGCGTCGGAGGGCTGATTTTATACTTTTTGAGCTTTTCATAAAGGGTGCTGCGGCTGATACCCAGGCGCGCCGCCGCCGTGGTTTTGTTCCAACCGGATTCCTCCAGGACGGTGCGGATAAGCTGTTCTTCGTTGTGGGTGATCGTTTGTTGATTCACGCGGGGTTGGGCATCCTCAAGGATTTGGATCAATGCCGCAGGCAGATCCCCGGGCTCGATGGCCTGCTGTTTGGCTAATACGACGGCATGTTCGACGCTGTTTTCCAGTTCCCGCACGTTGCCGGGCCAGGGGTACATCATTAGTATGCGCATGGCTTCGGAGCTGAACCGTTCGATGGGTTTGCCCTGCTCCGAGGTAAAGCGCTTTAGAAAATGATTGGCCAGCAGGGGGATGTCGTTGCCACGCTGTTGTAAGGGTGGCAGTTGGATAGGAATGACATTAAGCCGGTAGTACAAATCTTCGCGGAATTTGCCGGCTTGTACCTCCTGAATCAGATTGCGGTTGGTGGCTGCCAGGACACGAACATCGACGCCGATGGCGCTTTCACCGCCCAGGCGCTCGAATTGCTGGCTCTGCAAAACCCGCAGCAACTTTATTTGTGCGGAAGCTGAAATTTCTCCGATTTCATCCAGGAATACCGTACCGCCGTCGGCTTGCTCGAAGCGACCGATTTTTCGGCGTATGGCACCTGTAAAGGCGCCTTTCTCATGCCCGAACAGCTCGCTTTCCAGCAAGGTGCTGGGGTACCCCGAACAATTGATGACCACGAACGGTTTGTCCTTACGCAAACTCCGGTCATGAATCGCTTTGGCCACCAGTTCTTTACCGGTGCCGCTTTCACCCTGGATCAGGACCGTGGCATCGGAAGGGGCCACATCCTCAATGAGGCGATAGACGACCTGCATCTGAGACGAGCGGCCCACTAACCCGCTGAAATCGCGCGACGATTCAAGTCGGGCCCGCAGGTCGCGGATTTCCTGAGCATGCTGCAGGGCCCGCCGGATCGCCCCGGCCGATTGAACCAGGATCATGCGGATGACGTCCAATTCGGTTTCAATGCACCTGCACTCACCCGGGCAGCCTACCACCAGCGCACCGATGATATCTTCGTTGTGGCGCATTGAGAAAAATGCAGCCTTTTTGGCTGAACTGAGTTCAACCGGCAACCAGTGAACTTTAAGCGCCTCAGGGTCAACGAAAGTCATTTCCTGTGCTGACGACAGCAAAGCCTGGACAGCCTGCTCTGCTTGCGGGTCCAGGGCGATTTGGTCGCTTTGGGTGAACCACAAGCTGTTTCTACCGGCATCGCCGAGCACCAACAGGGCCATCTGCCGACATTCTACGATGTCCTTTAGGCTGGCGATCAAAAACGCGCATATCTCTCGCAGATCGGATATGGCGGCAACCTGGCGTGAGATCATAAAGGTCGTTCGCAGCTGACGGTGGGCGCGGTCCAGGTCGCGGTTTTTTTCTTCCAGTTGGCGATTGGTTTCGCCCAATTTGCGGGTATGCTCCTCCAGTCTCTCCAGCAAACCGTTGAACGCCCTGGCCAGACGATTGACCTCGGCACGACCCTGCACTTGAACTCTCGCACTCAAGCGCCCTTCATCGATGGCACCGACTGCAGTGGCCAAAGCCCCCAGCGGCCGCGTCAGCCGATCGACAAAGATACGGATCAATAAGGCCGTAACCAGCAATACGCCGATGGTCAGCAGTCCCATCTGGAGCTTCAATTTGGAAACCTGGTGGCGATAAGGTCCCTCCGAAAAGCCCAGGCGCAGCGTACCGGCTTCACCGTTCAGAATCGGCCAGGCAACATCGATATAGCGCTCCCGGCCGTCCGATATGATTTTTTGCAAATGCCCCTTTTGGTTCTCCAGACTGTGATTGGCCTGGATCAGTTCAACAGGAACACCGGCGCTGAACGTATGTGTCAAAATCCGGCCGTCCCTCAAAACGAAAAGATAGCCCATGGCCGGTTCGCTGGCCATTTGATCGTCCAGCAGTTTTTGCAGCGCGACCAGGTCGTTGATCAGAATTTTATCGGCCGCGTCCAAAGCCAGATTATGTGCGATCTTCTCAGCCCTGGC
>JASFER010000214.1:0-11143 GCA_050124755.1 Desulfobacteraceae bacterium | reverse complement strand
GGACTACGGCTTCACCTCCGGTCGCCTTGGCTATGGAGCCCTCCGACCTTCTCAGCGGCAGGCTTCGGAGGATTAAGGGTCCAGGAGGACTCCATATCCGGTGTTGCCGGAGGTTCGCAGTAGTTGTGGACTACGGCTTCACCTCAATTTAACCAAGGTGGGGTTGCATTATGCCTGAAGGAACGCTTTGTAACAAACAGACGGTGAATACGGAAGAAGAATTGCATGCCTTGTTGGCGGATAAGAGTGGCAAGCACTATTATGAAGAGATGAAATCGCTGGATGTCGACAGCGATGCGCTCTGGGCGGCGATTCAAAAGAGCCTGAAATCCAGAATGAAGACCTGGCTGGAGATCTGCGCCCATTGCGGCATGTGCGCGGAAAGCTGCTTCTTGTACCTGACCGACGACCGCAAACCGGATCAGGTGCCCTCCTACAAGATTCAATCCACACTGGGTGAACTAGTCAAACGCCAAGGCAAAGTGGACAACGCCTTCATGCGCTATTGCATGGATACCGCCTGGTCCAAGTGTACCTGCTGCAACCGTTGCGCCCTTTATTGTCCTTTCGGCATCGATATGGGAGTCATGTTCGGTTACCTTCGCGGACTGTGCTATTCTCAGGGCTTTGTGCCCTGGGAATTGAAAATCGGGGCGGGCATGCACCGCATCTACCGGGCACAGATGGATGTGACCACCGAAGATTGGACCGAAACCTGCGAGTGGATGTGCGAAGAGTGGGAAGAGGACTGGCCCGGTTTGGAGTTTCCCATCGACAAACCCGATGCCGATATTATCTATACCGTTAATGCCCGCGAGGTAAAACATTACCCTGAAGATTTGGCCGAAGCGGCTGTTTTGTTTCACCTGGCGGGCGAGAACTGGACCGTCCCCAGCGAAGGTTGGGAAGAGACCAGCCTGGCCATGTTTGCCGGCGACTGGGCCGCTTGTAAAATGCAGGTGGAGAGCGTCTACGAAGCCATGGAGCGTTTGAAACCCAAGCGCATGGTGGTCACCGAATGCGGCCACGCTTACCGTGCCACGGTGCTGGAAGGACCATACTGGGCAGGGCTGAAGGAAGGCAAAACGCCCATACCCAGCTTTCACTATGTGGAATGGGTGGCTGAAGCGCTGCGCACCGGCAAACTCAAAATCGATCCGGACAAGAAGATCAAAGAGCCGGTCACCTACCAAGATTCATGCAACTATATCCGCAACGGCGGATTGGCCGATTGCGCCCGCGAGATCATGAGTTATATTGCCGAAGATTTTCGTGAGATGACTCCCTGCAAAGAACACAACTTTTGCTGCGGCGGGGGCGGCGGTTTTAACGGTATCGGCTGTTATCGAGAGCAGCGCAATAAGGGTTTGAAGACCAAACGGGATCAGATTCTGGCCACCGGCGCCAAACTCGTTATCGCCCCTTGCCACAATTGTTGGGATGCCTTGCGGGACCTGGAAGAGATCTATAAGATCGGTATGCGGTGGTCCTTTCTAAAACCTTTGTTGTTAAAGATGGTGGTGGTTCCCGATCATTTGAAGCCGGAGGACTGAGTTGAACCGCAGAATATGGAACAAGGAGTGTTGAATGTCGAAGTGTGGAATCGCTGCGCTCTGCCATCTGCCATTACTATTTAAATGACAGAATACCTTAATTCGACATTCTGCGGTTCCTTGTTCGATATTCAACATTCTATTGAGAGACTGAGGAGGCGCGATGAATCGCGTCCATTTACTGCCCGACGGACAATTAAAGGCCGAGGATCAACGCGGCATTCAAGATCCCCTGGCGTGCTTGGGGCATCAGGTCAAATTGGCGGACGGTTGCACTTTGCGCAGCATTTTCAGAATGCTGGCCAATTACCAGGTGTTGACGCGGCTGGGTGATTTTTATCTTCCATTGGTCCGGCATTATGACAACTGCCCGCAAGAGGGGTGCCTATGGCCGGAGCTTGCGTATTTAGAGCTGACCAAGACCGTTGAGATGGTGGGCTACCCTGGAACGCCGAAATTGGAAATTTACAACACGTTTCAAGGTGTCGGCCCGGACGGCGCCAGTGAAATTCGATCTTTGGCTTTGGAATTTCTGCTGGATATGCCGTTGCGCCTGGGGCGCCTGAAACACGTCATTTTTGGTGATAAAGTCGATACTTTTGATTTCGATACGGGGTATTCTTTGTTTGAATTTATTGATAGCATTGCCTGGGAGCTGAGTTTTCACGGCACCCCCGCGCAGTGCAAAATATGAGGAGTTCGTCCATGTTTAAAAAGATCCTTTTTGCGACCACCGCCTCACCGGTATGCGACGATGCCGCCAAAGTCGCTTTTGATCTGGAGCTTAAATGGGACGCCCAACTGATCATTTTTCATGTGTTGGGAATTCCCACCCACGGATTCGGCGCTTTTGTAACCGATGTGCGCACCGGTGAAAAAGAACAGGTCGATGCCGATTATATCGATTGGGTCAAGGAAGAGATGAAAAACACCTATGGGGAACTGCTCAAGGACAGCGAGAATGTAACCTTAGAGGCCACCGTGGGCGCTCCGCATCGTGAAATTCTGCGCAAGGCGCGTGCCGACAATGTCGACTTGATCGTCATGGGCGCCCATACGCGCGACGAAGATGTGGGTGCGGCGCGTTACCGCAGAGTGGTGGGCAGTACCATGCAAAAAGTGGCCAAGGGCGCCGGTTGTCCGGTGGCCATCATTAGCCGGCCATGCACCACCTGCTGGAAACTGTTCTCCAATATTGTGATCGCCACCGATTTTTCCAAAGCATCCAAATCGGCCTTTATGTGGGCATTCAAACTGGCCAAGGAAGTCAATTCCAATTTGCATCTTTTCCATGCCGTGGATTTAGACATCAACGCCATTGGCCCGGGAAAACCGCAGGAAGATATTGAAGAGCGTATTGTTGCAGCAAAGACAAAAATAGATAAAGATTACATATCGAAGCTAAAAGGCTTCGATAAATATACTGTGGAAATTTGGGAAGGCACCCCCTATGTGGAGATTCTCAAATTTGCCCGCGAACGACAAGCCGACCTGATCGTTATGGCCCATCACACCCGGGAAACGGATCCCGAGCAGGCACTGCTGGGCAGCACGGTTGAGCAGGTGGTGCTGCGTTCCGCTTGCCCGGTGGCCAGTGTCAACCGGCCGGCTAAGGCGGTATAGGACCGGCGGCGAGGATTTGTTGGCCTGATGATCTTTCGACACCTTTCCAGCTCCTGCTCGTGTGCAAAGGATGCTGATGAGCCGCCGGAGTTTTAAGTTTTAAGTTTTAAGTTAATGTATTCTGCCGATTAATCGGAAGACTCCGCTCCTTAAATTTCCAAGAGATTTGATACAAGACGAAAAGAGCGGCATGAACGAGCTGCCTATTAAAGAATCGAACAAGCCGACCATCTTGATTGTAGATGATGAGATGGACATGCGCATTTTTATGTCCACGCTTTTTGAAACCAGTGGATTTCATTCGGTGACCACCCGTAACGGCGTGGAAGGGTTGAAAAAGGCAAAATCCCTCCATCCTGACTTGATTATACTGGATGTGATGATGCCCGGTGAGGGCGGCGCCCTGATGTATAAATCCCTTAAAGGGGATGCATCTCTCAGAGATATTCCGGTGATCATGTGCAGTGCCGTCGGCAAAACATCTTTTCAGCACTATTTGAAGATGCTTAATGCCCGCCTGGAAAAACCGGTTCCCGATCCGGAAGCCTATGTGGAAAAGCCGCCCGACCCGGATCGACTTTTGGCTGTGGCCAAAAAGGTCATGGATCATGGATAAGCGAATTTTACTGGTTGATGATGAAGAAGGTATCCGTAAAGTTTTGGGTATCTCTTTGGCTGATATAGGTTACGAAGTACTGACGGCCGCCGACGGCAAGCAGGCCTTGGCACTTTTTACCCAGCACAAACCGCCCATTGTCATCACAGATATCAAGATGCCTGTCATGGACGGTATCGAACTTCTTAAACACATCAAGCGGGAGAATTCAGAAGCCGAAGTCATCATGCTCACCGGCCATGGCGACATGGACCTGGCCATTGAGTGCCTCAAGTTGGAGGCCACCGACTTCATTACCAAACCGATCAACGACGACGTACTGGAGATTTCACTCAAGCGTGCCTGGGAACGCATTTTAATACGTCAGCAGTTGCGCGAGTATACAGAAAACCTCGAACGTTTGGTAGTGGAGAAGTCCGCCCAGTTGGTGGCGGCCGAGCGCCGGGCGGCTGTGGGGCAGGCCTTGGAAGGACTGGCGGCCGCCATGCAGAACATTGCCTCGGACCTTGATACCGGGATGCAATATTTCAATGATTTGCCGTGCTTTGTATCCATCCATTCACCACAGTTGGAGGTGGTGGCGGCCAACCAGCGTTATCTGGCCAAACTGGGGGATGCAGTGGGTCAACCCAGTTGGAAAGCTTATGTAAAAGTTGGAGAAGCATCCAGCGCCGATCACGTTGAAGCCACATTTGCATCCGGGCGGGGACAGCGCAAGCAGGCCACGGTGGTATTCAAAGACGGGACCCAAACACCTGTGATTGTCCATACGGCGCCCATCCGCAATGCCCAGGGAGCCGTTGAATTGGTTGTGGAAATAGCGGCCGATGTGACCGAAATAAGAAGGCTGCAGGATGAACTGCGCGCCACCCAGCAGCGCTACGAACAATTGTTTAACGAAGCCCCCTGCTACATTACCGTCCAGGATGAAAATATGAAGGTAACGGCTGCCAATCGCCGTTTCCGAGAGGACTTCAAAGATCCCATCGGGTGCCATTGCTATGAAACTTACAAGCTCCGCCAAAGTACCTGCCCGGACTGCCCGGTGATGCAAACTTTTAAAGATGGGCAATCCCACCATTGTGAGATGGAGGTACCGGCTTCCAACGGTGGTTCAAGGCAAATGTTGATTTGGACTGCCCCCCTGCGCAATGCATTCGGAAAGATCACCCAGGTGATGGAGATGTCCACCGACATTACCCAAGTCCGCAAATTGCAGGATCAACTATCATCACTGGGCTTGCTCATTGGTTCGGTCTCCCATGGCATCAAGGGATTGCTCACCGGTTTGGACAGCGGTATGTACATGCTCGACAGCGGATTTTCCAAGGGCAACCATGAGCGTATCGAAGAAGGTCGTCAACTGATACGTTTTATGGTGGAACGCATCCGAAAAATGGTTTTGGATATTCTTCACTATGCTAAGGGCAAGGATCTGAAGTGGGAGAAGCTGAACGCCGCGGAATTTTCCCAAGACGTCGTCCAATCCGTCCTGCCTGAAATTACCGATCCGACCATTCTATTGACGTCTAAATTTGACAACAATATAAAGGACGTAGAGGTGGAGGTGGGGATTCTTCACGCGACACTGATCAATATCCTGGAAAACGCCATCGAGGCCTGCAATGCTGATAGTGCCAAATCTTCCCATGAAATTGTGTTTAGCGTCAAACAAGACGACCGTCATATTGTCTTCGAAGTGGCGGACAATGGTATTGGCATGAATAAAGAGACCCAGGATAAGATATTTACGCCTTTTTTTACCTCCAAAGGCGGTCATGGCACAGGGTTGGGCCTCTATTTTACCAACCAGATCCTGCGTCAGCAAGGGGGGCGCATGACCATGGAATCCACTTTTGGAAAAGGCAGCCGATTCCGGGTATTCGTCCCCATAAGCACCTCTTTAAAATCAAAAAATAACCCGAACAACATATAGAATAACCCAAACAAACATATGCTTAACGGCGGCTCTGTCTGACCGGAATCGCTGCAGCTGTAATCTGACTTTTAGCTTGACTTACCAAACTTGTCGCGGTAGAGCAAAAGGCTGCCAATGGGTAAATGCCCATATTGGCCATATAATTAATACCTTCAAATCCATATTGTTTAATAAGTTCGTATTGTTTGAATCGGTGCGCTTCGGTTAGGTGATCGAGAGGAGATGCTATGGCTGGCACCCATCAGTGGGACTGGGAGATCGGCGAAAAGAAAATCGACATGAGCGGATGGCATGATGGCGTTCAATGGGTGGAAGAGCCTTACGTCAGCCCTGACGGTGAACAAGTGGCAGCAATCGTGAACGTCGATGAGGGTGAATTCAACGTCTGCGTCAACGGTGACAAATGGGAAAACACCTTTGACAAGATTTGGCATCTGCGGTTTTTGGCCGACGGCCGCCTCTTTGCCATTGTGATGGATATGGGAGAGTGGACGGTGGCGGTGAACGGGGATGCCTGGGAAACCAAATTCGGATATGTATGGAATCCCATCTTCAGCAACGACGGTGCAAGCATTGCCGTCGCCGTTCAGCAGGATATGCGATACGCCATGGCCCTTAACGGAACGGCCTGGGAGAATGATTTTGCCGACATGACCTATTTCGCCCTCAGTCCGGACGGAAAGCAGACCGCCGCAGCAGTTCAGGTTAAAAGCGCCGAATCCGGAGAGATTCACAAGTTCCAGGAGGGGGCCTACTCCGCAGCTTTGAACGGTACGGCTTGGGATCAGACTTTTGTCAATGTCTGGAACGTGGCCATCGGTCCGGACGGGCGCAGTCTGGCCGCCGAGGTCAGGCTAAGTCTCTATGATTATACCATTGCCGTCAACGGCAGCACTTGGGAAAAAACCTACTCATGCGTGTGGGCGCCCTCTTTCAATCCGGCCACAGGTGCGGTGGTGGCGCCGGTACGCACAGCCGGTCGCTGGTCCATGGCATCCGATGGGCAGATCATCTGGCCCCAGTCGTTTGTCCAGATTTGGCAGCAGCAGTTCAACAACGATGGTTCCAAACTGGCGGCCATTGTGGCCCCGAAGTACGGCCGCTGGACCGTGGCGGTGGATGGAACACCTTGGTCCGTTACCTTCAAGGATATGGTCACTGACGTGAGCTTCAGTCCGGACGGCCAATGTGTTGCCGCCCTGGCCAAAGAGGGCGACCAATGGACAGTGGTGGTTGACGGCCGGCCCTGGCGGCAAACCTTTGAGATGGCCTGGAAGCCGGTCTTCTCACCGGACGGCCGAAGCGTCGCCGCCAAGGTTGAGAAAGGCGGCCGATATACCCTGTCGCTCAACGATCATCTCTGGTCAGAAGATTTCGACATGATATGGGAACCCGTTTTCAGTCCGGATGGGGATCGGTTGCTGGTGCGATCTTTGGAAAAGGGCATATATCGACGGCAAATCATACCCGTCTCGACCATCACAGGGTAACGGAGGTATTGGCATGCACGCGATCTATTCACTGGTGGCCGGTCCATTGGCTTGGGCGGCGTTCGTTTTATTCTTCGGCGGCATCCTTTTTCGGCTGATCCAGTTGTTGATGATGGTTTCCAAGACCGAAAAATTCATCTTCTCCTACATGAGCCTCAAGTACAGTCTGCGCTCCATCGTGCACTGGATGGTCCCCTTTGCAACCGCTAACTGGCGCCAGCATCCGGTCCTTACGGTGGTGACCTTTGTGTTCCACCTGTGTTTGGTGATCACCCCCATTTTTTTACTCTCCCATATGGTACTGTTGGACGAAAGTTGGAGCTTGAGCTGGTGGACCCTGCCCGATGCCGTGGCCGACGTCATGACGGTGTTGGTGATCATCAGCTGCCTCTTTTTTCTCATACGACGGGTCTCTCGGCCGGAAGTCCAGTTTGTGACCGACTGGACGGATTATTGCATTTTGGCTATCGTGGCCGCGCCCTTTGTCACCGGATTTCTGGCCTATCATCACTATGCAGTCCAATGGATGACCATTTTGCATATGTTCTGCGGTGAGGTCATGCTGGCGGCCATTCCCTTTACGCGTTTGAGCCACATGATATTTTCGCCCCTGACGAGAGCGTATATGGGATCGGAGTTTGGGAAGGTGAGGCATGCCAGGGACTGGTAAACCCAAGTATTTAAAGCGCCGGAGGACTCCATATCCAGTGTTGCCAAGGGTTCGCAGTAGTTGGACTACGGCTTCACCCTTGGACGCCTTGGCTCTGGAGCCCTCCGGCGCTTTAAATACTTGGGTTGTGTAGGATAACTGTATTTAAACGTTGAAAAGCGCATTTAAAACGATTTTATATAGGACACAATGGCAGCAGGTACTTAAACAACTGCAACGGAAAACGATTGATGTTAGGCCGGCACTGAGGCAGGCCCTACGAAGATCCTATTATCACGCGGGTGCCGCACTTAAAGCGTAGGGCCGGCCTCTGTGCCGGCCGGTTATAAGAATCGATTTGGATATAAGCTTGTTCATTCGGCTTTCCGCACTGGGTCTTGTTATGGCAATATATGAAACCCGAAAGATGTAATTTAAGTGCAAGATTGGATTCATTTTTAAACAAGGAAGGTCAACAACCAACCACGGGGAGTGTATACGATGGCTGAGCCGGCGAAAGAGGAAAAGGCTGAAGTATTGGACAATGGCATTGAGGTCGGTGCTTCTCGGTTGACACCCGATAAAATTGAACAAGTGATCAACGGCGTGCTAGGGGGGGAGACCGGTGCCCGGCTCAAGGCCTATTTGGAAACCTGTATCCATTGCGGACTATGTTCCGAAGCATGCCATTACTATCTCTCCCATGACAAAGACCCCCATTTCTCGCCTGTGGGCAAAGTCAAGCAGACCCTGTGGCCCATGGTCAAGCGCAAAGGCAGGGTGGATGTGGATTTTCTGAAGCGGGCCGTGCGCATCGCTCATACCGAGTGCAACTTGTGCAAACGCTGCGCCCAGTATTGCCCCTTCGGCATTGATATCGCATATTTAATCTCCGTGGTGCGCCGCATCGTGCACAAGCTGGGCATGACCCCTCTCTATATTCAAGATACGGCCCACAGCCATTCGGCGACGATGAATCAGATGTGGGTCAAAGGGGATGAGTGGCCGGACACCTTGCAATGGCAGGAAGAAGAGGCCCAGGCGGAAATTGCCGCCCTGCGCATTCCTTTGGATAAAGAGGGTTCAGATATCATGTACTCGGTGATTGCCCCCGAACCCAAGTTCCAGGCTCAATTGATCTACCAGACGGCTGTCATTATGAATGTGGCCGGCGTCAATTGGACCATGCCGTCCGGCCTTGGCTGGGACAACAGCGATATGGCCATGTTTACCGGCGACAATGAAATAATGGGGCGGGTCAAGCGCGCCCATTACGAGGCGGCCACGCGGCTGAAGGTCAAAAAAATCGTCATGGGCGAGTGCGGCCACGCCTTTCGAAGCGTTTACGATATGGGCAACCGCTGGCTGGGTTGGGCCATGCCGCCCATCCCCATTGTGCATGCTATTGAGTTTTACCACGACCTGCTCAAATCGGGCCGCATTAAGATTGCCAAAAAATACGATTCTCCGGTGACCCTGCACGATCCTTGTAATGTTGTTCGCGGCGGCGGCTTGCACGAAATGGCGCGCTATGTGGCCCATCAGATCTGCGAACAGGTGGTGGAAATGCACCCCAACCGCGAACACAATTACTGCTGCGCCGCCGGCGGCGGTGTCATCAATTGCGGCCCGCCGTATAAAAAAACGCGTATGGATGGTAATCGCATCAAAGCGGAGCAGTTGTTCGATGCCAAGGCCCGGGGCGCGGAAACCCTGATTGCACCGTGCCACAATTGCCATAGCGGGTTGCATGATATCATCCATCACTATGAGATAGGATTGGATATAAAGTTTTTTGGAGATATCATCTATGAATGCATGGAGAAGCCTACGACGGCTTCAAACTAAAAGAATATGTGAACCGTAGCGTGACTCCGGCGAAGGCCGGAGTCCAGGAACATAAAAAAAGGCGCTATGTTATTAATCGGTTGTTGGAGCGACCGAGGTTGATTTATAATTTAAAGAGCATCGATGCTTTTAATTCTCTTTCCCTTAACGGAGAGGGCATGGATGAGGGGGCGTAGATGAAAAGGCCTGTTTTTATCGTGGCGGCGGTTTTGGCGGTGCTGGCGTTAGTAATGGCGTCGGCTTACTCCCAGGAGGACATGACGTTTGTCAGCAATGAAGCTTTTAACAATCCCCAGCGCGGATCGGCTGTTTTTGTCCATGATGAACACAATGAAACCGCTGAAATAGATGACTGCGTCGAGTGCCATCATCTTTACGATGATGAGGGCAACAAATTGGAGGATGAATCTTCGGAGGATCAGGCCTGTGCCGAGTGTCACGGTGACAAAGACGATGGACGCAAACCCAAGTTGATGAAGGCCTACCACACAAATTGCAAAGGATGTCATCTGAATGGGGAAAAGGGGCCCATCCTGTGTGCCGAGTGCCATACCAAGTAGGGACTAAAAAGTGAAAAGAGGGAAGCATTATGCCAAAAAAGATTATGATCATTGATGACGATCCCACCGTGGTCAAGTTCCTTCAAGCGGTGTTCAGTGATAACGGCTATGCCACCTGCACAGCCGGCAGCACCATGGAGGGGTTGGCGGTCGTAAAAAAGGAAAAACCGGATTTAATCACCTTGGATTTGCAGTTACCCGGTGAATGGGGCCCGCGTTTTTATCGCAAATTACGCAAAGATAAAGAGCTCAAAGATATACCGGTTATCGTGATTAGCGGAATTGACGGTGACCATGCGGTAAAGGATGCCATCGCCTTCATCGCCAAGCCATTCGATCCTGAAAAGCTGATCGGCATTGTGAAGAACACCATTGGATAGTGTTGCGTCCCATAACTGTAGGCATGCCTTTGCCGTCTTTGCCGGGCGAGGGAAATATCCAGACTTTGTTTTTGTGGCTTTGACATTGCTTGCCCAACAGCGCCAAGGTCTTTTGCGGCAGGGGCGCTTGATAGTGTTTTCATAGAAAAATTTAATACCGCACAAGGCCACTGTGCTGGTGCTGCGGCTCCATTTTTTAACGTTTTTGCCATATAGGAAATACCACCGCAGCTTCTCTTCGGTGATCTTGCCGGGGGGGTTGCCGCAATGTTCGCACAATTGGCGGCATTGAATCAACTTTACAGCCGACCGAAAAACAGCTCAAATGAAATCCTATACGAAGGCATGGTTCCCTATGGCTCGGAATTTTGCTGGCCTATCTGGTTGCCGGGTGCGGAAGGCACTGCTGCTAATCCCTTGGCGCTGCAGTTGATCCGCCCTATCAACGACGTATTCCTGAAATACATGGCATTTGAGGTGGATGA
>JASFER010000213.1:0-11316 GCA_050124755.1 Desulfobacteraceae bacterium | reverse complement strand
GCAACATTATCGACATGGCCTGCAGCAATCCGGCTTACAGCGGTATGGGATGCACCATGGTACTGGCGGTTCTCGTCGGCAATGACTTGCATATCGGCCACGTGGGCGACGCCCGTGCCTATCGCTTTAACCCAAAGCGGATAGCTTTGGTAACCGAGGATCACAGCAGGGTGATGGAGATGGTCAGAGCCGGGCATCTGAGCATGGAAGAAGCCCGTTTGAGCCCCATGAAAAATGAATTGACCCAGGCTGTCGGCGGCCATATTGGCATTGTGCCCGAATACTGCCACCTGGCCTTAAACAGACAAGACAGAATTTTACTTTGCTCCGACGGTCTTTGGGACATGCTGCCCGATGATGAGATCCAACAGATCGTGCAGAATGCGGCCTGCGCCCGTAAGGCCTGCGAAGAACTCATCGAGGCGGCCAATCGGTCCGGCGGAGAGGATAACATCACCGCGGTGGTGATTTTTCATCAGGCCCGAGGGACGCCCCGGCCGGGCGATACCGTCCCGCGTGTCGGCATGCATCGAACCTGAAAGAGGAAGCCATGGACCCTGCATTGTGTATCCGGCTCGTCTATTCGTTGGCTGCTGATGAAGCGCTCGCAGCCGCCTCCGAATTCATCGAGCCCGCCCATCTTTTTCTGGGGACGCTGAAGTTTGCCGAGATTAAAAAGCGGCTGTTCGAGACACTCTTTGCCAATCCTGAACATGTTGAAATCATACATGCAGAACAGGATGGCCTGCGTGTTGAATTGACAGAGATGGGCATCGCTGTGCCAGAAAGATGCCGCGCCATCCGTTATGCTCTGCGCCAAAGGATTAAACAGGGTGAGCGTTCAGAAGCCAGGCAAGGGACCATTCACCGTTCCGAAGCGTCCCGCCGTGTTTGCCGTTACGCCGCAGAAGATGCAGCATCCGCAGGGGCGGGCCGGTGGGATGCCGTCCATCTGCTCAATGCCGTGCTCGACAATACTGTTCGGGAGATATCCGATATTCTCTTGGGAGCCGGTGTGGACGTAAGTTCAGGGCAACCCGAAACGCCGTGCCTGGACCGGCACGGGATTGATTTGTGCGCTGAAAACGCTGCGTTGCGACAAAACCATAACCCGGAGACAGCGGTTGCGGCAGATCCGGTATGCCGGGTTCTCCTGCAAATCCTGGGTGCAGAAAAACGCGCCAATGTCCTGCTGGTTCAAAAAGGCCGGCGAACCCCGGAACAAGTTGTCCGTCTCATGGCTGCAAAGGCCTGCGCAACCCCCGGCAGGCGCAGTAGAAAGGACAAACGTCGGTTGATCATGCTCCAATTGGCTGAAGATACGGAGCAGATGAAAGGCGTCGAGCCTGATGAACTGGCCGGGAACCTCGATGCGATGTTTGAGGAAGCCGTCGGTGCGCAAAACATCATCCTCTTCTTAGATGGATTCGAACGGTTCCTGCAAGGCGGTGTGGGTATTGCTTTGAGGCGTTTACTGCCGGCCTATCTTCAAATGAATGGCGTGCGGTTCATCTGCAGTGTTACCGAAAATGGGTACCATCAGGTGATGGCGGATGACGATAGATGGAGACAATTGCTGCGACCCATTTGGATACACGACGTGCAAGCATGCCCGAAACGGTTGTGACCAACCGACGATGGCGCGCCATAATCTTCCCGAATCACACCGATTTATACAGGAGTAACCATGTTTACGGAAAAAGCGCAGGCGCTCATTGATCTGGCTAAGGATTCTGCTTTTGCCCATCTGAAGAAAGAACTCGACCTCGAAGCATTGCTGACGGCGGTTGGCGCACATGTGGAGGCCGGCGTTCGGCTGGCGGCCTGTTTGACCAATGGCGACACTGCGGCAGTGAGGGCCGGATGCCCTGATTTCGGCCCGCCGGCCCGTTGCCCGGATAAGATGGATTTGGCCGATGATTTCGCTGATATTGTGACGACTGCGGCGGTTTTTGCCTCAGCCGATGGCGTTCCCGACAGCACGCATCCCGGTTTGATTGATCTGCGCCATTTGATTTGCGCCCTTGCAGTGTCGCCCAAAGCCTGCACCGCACTGGACATTCCGACACCGATGACACGCAAAGAGGCGCTGCGCACCCTCTCGAACTGGTATGCCGGGGATGATCATACCGGTTCCCTGTCCGCTCTTATAGACCGTCTGCGAGGATTGAGGACTGAGCTTATGGGGCGCATCTTCGGGCAGGACCATGCCATCCATACATTTGTGGAGGGGCTTTACAATGCAGAGGTAACGGCCGCTGCGGAGACGGAACGCCAGCGGCCATCGGCCGTTTTCGTATTCGCCGGCCCGCCGGGAGTGGGCAAGACATTTCTATCCGAACTTGCAGCCGGCCATTTGCAGCGCCCCTTCAAGCGCTTTGATATGACGGGATATACCGATCATCATGCAATGAATACACTGGTGGGTTTTGCACCCAGCTACAAGGGCTCACAGCCCGGTATGCTGACCGCATTTGTGGATCAGAATCCCGATGCCATATTGTTGTTTGATGAAATTGAAAAGGCCCATCTGACCACGATTCAGCTTTTCTATCAAATTCTTGACGCCGGCCGCCTTGAGGATAAGCACACCGAAAAGGAAGTCAGCTTCCGGGACACCCTTATCATCTTCACAACCAACGCAGGACGCAGCCTTTACGACCACCCCAACAAAGCCGGTATCCACTCTGCGAAGACCCGCTATCATAAAAGAACCATTCTCGGCGCCCTGGAAAGCGAAAAAAATCCGGCCAACGGCCAGCCGGCCTTTCCGGCGCCAATCTGTTCACGGCTCGCCCAGGGTTATCCGGTGATGTTCAACCATTTGGGGATCAATGAACTGATGCGGGTTTGCCGGGCGGCCCTGGACCATAGCGGCATGCTGCTGGAAAGGCAGTATTTCAAGCAGATCACCTACGATGAACTGCTGCCCATCTGTCTTGTGTTCCGTGAAGGCGGTTCGGTCGATGCCCGCCAACTGAAGGCTGAAGCCGAAAAGTTCTTTAAAAGCGAACTGTTTAATTACTGCAGCCTCCATAAAGCGGACAATTTGCATGAAGTATTCGAGCAGATCGAACGCATCCATTTTACGGTCGAAGGCGGCCGCCAAGGACTGATGCAGGAGGTTCTCGAACTGCTGACGACGGATGAGCGGCCGCGCATCCTTCTGGTGGCCAACGACCACTTTATCGACCAGTGCGAAAACCTGATCCCGGAAATCGACTGGCTGGCCGCCGGCTCGCTGAGCGAAGTGATGGACATTCTGGCCGGCCGGGAAGTGGACATGGTTCTGTTGGACATCTGGATTCAAAGAGGCATGGAAAATCCAACAGGCGATGAAACCCTGCCGCCCCTAGATTATCCCCCAAAGACCGGTTCCGATACCATTTTGGATGTGGATTTCGTACCCCTGACGGCAAAAGCGCTGGATGAAGGCCGCCGGATATTGAACGGCCTGCACCGGCGCTTTCCCCATATACCCGCCTTCCTGCTCTCTTTTTCTTACGGCGGTGAAATGCAGGGCCGTGAATCTTTCCATGGCATCCGTTTCATGAAAGAGGATGGCAGACGCACCGTGGACGACGAACTTTTTCTGGCATGTGTGCGCGCCGGCGGCGCCAGGGGCGTTGTGACCACCGCCTTTCTGGGCCAGGGAACGCCGGATTGGGAGATGCAGCGCGGCCAATTCGTCAATCAACTCCTCAAGATCCATCGCCGCCTGTATCGTGAAAACAAAGCGCTCTCTCTGGCGCGCCAGAGAAAGGTGCTCTCCTTTGAAACCGCTGCCGTCATGGATAAGCAGGCGCGTTCGCTTTCCGTGCGCCTTCGCAATTTTTCTCTGCTGCAGTCCTTAGATGCCCAGGACGTCGGTGAAATGGTGGATACCGTTGAAAGGCCCAACACAGGCTTCGATGATGTGCTGGGCGCCGCAGGGGCCAAACAATCTTTGAAGTTTATCGTCGATTGGATCCGAAAACCGCGGCATTATCAGGCATTGGGTATTCGGTCGCCAAAAGGGGTATTGCTGGCCGGCCCCCCGGGAACCGGCAAAACCATGCTGGCCCGTGCCGTGGCCGGTGAATCGGACTGCGCATTCATCGAAGCGTCCGCCAGCAGCTTTATTACCATCTGGCAGGGCAGCGGCCCGCAAAATGTGCGCAATCTCTTCGACCGCGCCCGGCGCTATGCGCCGGCGGTGATTTTTATGGATGAGATTGACGCCATCGGCATTAAACGCAGTGGCGGTGCGGGGGGCGGTGCCCGCGCCCAGGAGGAGACGCTCAATGCCGTTCTCACCGAGATGGATGGCTTTCACGCCCAAAGCCAGGCGCCGGTGATCGTACTGGCGGCCACCAATCTGCCCGACCGGCTGGACGATGCGCTCAAACGCCGGTTTGACCGCACCATCGAAGTGGAGAAACCCGACAAAGCCGCCCGCCAGCAGTATCTTGAAAAGGCCCTGGTGCAAAGAAAAAACAGCCTTGTCTCAGCCAAGGCGGTGGAACGATTGGCTGCCCAAACCGCCCTGCTCACCATTGCCGATTTGGAGCGTATCGTGCACCAGGCCGCAGTGGTGGCTGCCCAAAAGGCGACCCCTCTGGACGATGATATTCTGGCCGAGGCATTCGACCAGTTCCGCATGGGCGATACCCGTCACAACGTTGATCGGGAGGCGTTATTGCGCACCGCGCGCCACGAGGCCGGCCATGCACTGATCGCTATGCAAGGGGGCCGTATTCCCTTGCAATTGACCATTGTCGGCCGCGGACAGGCCGGCGGGTTCATGGAGCCGGACCGCGACGAAAACAAAGGAAATTACACCAAAGCCGATCTCGAACACCTGATCCGCCAGTCCATGGCCGGACGGGCCGCTGAAATTCTCTATTACGGTACGGAGGATGGAATGGACACCGGCGTTGAAAGCGATCTTCAACGGGCCTCCCAACTGGCTACCAGCATGGTGGTAAAATGGGGGATGACCGAGTGCTTCGGCCAGTTGGCGGTACCCTCGAGCGCCCTCCAACAGGGGCCGTTGGCGGACAAAGCGGCCCAAGCCGCTCAGGCCATTGTAAAAGCCCAGATGGATGAGGCTCTGATTCTTTTAGAGCGCCATCGTCCGGCATTGGACAACCTGGTGAATGCCCTGATGGAAAAAAATACCCTCTATCAGGAAGATATCATGCAATTGTTACCCGAAGCATTTGATGAATCGACGGAATAAGAAAGGAGATCAAAAATGGCAATGAAAAGACTCCCGATCCTCGGGCAAAGCAACGAATCCCGTTCTACAATCGTCATAGAAGGTCCAAATATACTCTTGCAAACACCTATTTTCCCTGCATGCGGGATGACCGTTAATGCTGCCGTCTTTTTTCTGGATGGTTTCTGTTCCAGGGTTATATCTCGATCCAAGGCGGTGGTGAAGTCACCACCACAAAGCGCAAGGTTTGTCCCCCCACCGGCTTGACACCGTGTTCCGTTCCGGGGGGTATCCAGAGGCAGTCGCCGGGCTGCAGCCTGAAGTGCTCACCATCCACAACGGCGTCTGCGATGCCCGACAGGACAAAGTAACAGTGCTCGCGTCCCGGGTGGGTGTCCAGTTCGGCCTCCCCCCCCGGACGGATTTCCACATTGAACATGACGAAATTGCGGGCACCGGTGTCTTCCCCGATCATGGTGAAGGCGTCCGTATTGCTGTGTTTGGGCGGGCAATTCGAAGGCAAGTCCGCGAGCCGCATGACCTTGGCTTTGGCGTAATTTGACATGATTTGCTGTGCTCCTGTTGGCCAAATGATATGATTTATTGCATAGACTTAATCAGTTTTTAAGTTTAAACTCAACTCCCGGTTTTCGAATTCTGAAATTCCTGTCGCCGGATTATATGATAAGGGCGGCAATTGAACAACTGTGACGGGAAACGATTGATATCAGCCCGGCACGGAGGCAGGCCCTACGAATACGCTATTGGACGCGGGCTTAAAGCGTAGGGCCGGCCTCCGTGCCGGCCGGTTTTAAGAATCGGTTTGAGCATAAGCCCCTATTGATTGCACATGCATATAGCCAACACCCATATCGGATATTGTTTGAATATCTATCCCGGCGAGACCGCCGATGCCATAACCGACCATATCGCCCGGCGATGCCCAGAGGTCAAAAGGGCTGTTTGCCCGCACACCGAGATGGGGGTCGGGCTGTGGCTGCCGGCCAAGGCGGTGCGGGAATTTCGGCTGCAACCTGACAAATTGAGACAACAACTGGCCGACCAGGATATGTATGCCTTTACCATCAATGCGTTTCCATTCGGCGATTTTCACTCCCGGCCGGTGAAAGGGAGAGTCTATTTGCCGGATTGGTCCTCTTCGGCACGGCGGGACTATACCATTGATGCGGCCCGTATACTGGCCCAATTGCTTCCCGAAGGAGTTGACGGTTCCATCAGCACCGTTCCAGTGGCTTACGGCAAACATTGCCCGCCCCAGGCAACGGTGAATCTGTTAACGGTTGCAACCGAACTTGAAAAGCTGGAGTCGCAGACCGGGCGGTTGATTCGTCTGGCGCTTGAGCCAGAGCCCGATTGCTTTCTTGAGCGGATGGATGAATGCATCGATTTTTTCGAACAACTGCGATTGGAGAACCGGCCCCTGGTGGATCGCTACCTGGGGATCTGTCTGGATGTGTGCCACTCGGCCATGCAGTTTGAAGACCCGGTGGTTGCCCTGGGGCGTCTGAAACGGGCGGGTATTCAGGTGCCCAAAATTCAGGTCAGCGCGGCCCTGGAGGTTGAAAATCCGACGGACTCCGATCTGTCCTATTTGAAAGCCTTTGATGATGGGATCTATTTCCATCAAACACGGGTACGGAAGCAAAACGAGCCGCTTTTGCATTACAGCGATTTGCCCCATGCATTGGCTGACCGCCCGGATGGTCACTGGCGGGTTCACTTCCATGTACCGCTCCATTTTGAAGCACCCGGCACCAATGTGCACTCTACGGCCGCCTTGCTGGATACGGATTTTTTCAGACAGGCCCTGCTCAGCACCACCCACCTGGAAACCGAAACTTACACCTATGCGGTGCTACCGGAAAAATACCAGGATGCCGGTACATCGGTGACCAGGGAGTTGCAATTTGTCATCCGGGCCTTTCATGCGGTGATGAATTCCGAATGACATCATCGCCGGGACAGGGCCCGAAAAGAACATAAGCCTGGACGTAACCGAAGTTCATTTCATAGCGTTCCACGGGATTGTATGACTTGCTTTTTAAAAGGCCTCCATTGCCTAAATCAACCTTTTTGGTTTAAGATCCTTTTATAGCGCAAAATGCCTGCCGCTGACATTGAACCCCACCATCAAAAAGGGGAGGGATCACCGTGGGTGGTTTTATGCAATCCTTGTTCCCGCTTTTGCTGGCGATCGTTCTGCTTTTTGGCCAGGCCCGGGCCGCCGGCCGGGAGGAAGACCGGTTTGCCCGCGCCAGGGCCGGGTTGATCAAGGAGATCGAGGCGGATGTGAGGGCCACCAGCCGTTACATCGGGGTGGACCGCCTGGACCCGGCGGTGATGCGGGCCATGGGCGCGGTGCGGCGCCATCGCTTTGTGCCTGACCAATACGTCAGCCGGGCCTATAGAAACCACCCCCTGCCCATCGGACACGGTCAGACCATTTCCCAGCCATATATCGTTGCCCTGATGAGCAACCTGCTGGCGTTGAAACCCGGCGCCCGGGTTCTGGAAGTGGGCACCGGGTCGGGGTATCAGGCGGCGGTGCTGGCCGATATGGGCATGCGGGTCTATTCCATCGAGATCATCCGCCCCCTGGCCGAAAGCGCCCGGGCCCGATTGAAAACCGAAGGGTATGACCGGGTTCGGGTCAAAATCGGCGACGGCTATTTCGGCTGGGAAGAACATGCCCCCTTTGACGGGATCATCGTCACGGCCGCTGCCGACCACATCCCGCCCCCCCTGCTGGACCAGCTGAAAAACGGCGGCCGTCTGGTCATTCCCGTGGGCGGACAGTTTTCAGTACAGCAGCTGGTGCTGGCAATCAAGGACGCCCAAGGCACAGTGACCACCCGCCAGATTCTGCCGGTACGTTTCGTACCGTTGACCCGCGGGCCATGAAAATCGTCCCGCCGGCCCCATTGTCGCCCGTTTTTGTGCTTTCAGGCGCGGCCCTGGCCTACGAGGTGATCCTGGTGCGGCTGCTGGCCATGACCCGGTTTCACCACCTGGCCTTCATGGTCCTGAGCCTGGTGTTGCTGGCCTACGGGGTCAGCGGCGTCCTGCTGGCCTATCACCACACCCGGTTGACCGGCGCCTTTCGCGTCTGGTTCAGCGCGTTTGCAGCCCTGTTCGCCGGCGGCGCGGTGCTCTGTTTCCAGCTCTCCCAGCGCATCGCGGTCCACCCGGACCAGTGGCTCTGGTCCCCTGCTGACACCCTCTCCCTGGTGCTGCTCTACCTGGTTCTTTCCCTGCCTTTTCTGGCGGCGGCCTGCGGGGTAGGGCTGGCCTATTGTTTGCGGCAAAGCGAGGCCGATGCTGTCTATCGCGCCGACCTTCTGGGGGCGGCTGCGGGCAGTCTGGCCGGGCTGGGGGCGCTCTGGCTGCCCGAGGCCGGCGGGCTTTGGGTGCCCTGGTGTGGCGGGCTGGCAGCCGCGGCCATGGCGGTATGGCCCGCGCGCAAGGGACCGGCCGGCATCCTTCTGTTTCTAATGCTGCTGGGGCCCGCCTTTGGTCTCCAGCCGGCGGTGCGGCTGATCCCATCTGCGGACAAACCCCTCTCTATTGCGCTCAGCGCGGAAGGCGCCCGGAAACTGGCCGACAGCTTCTCCCCCCTGGGACGCATCACGGTGATCCGCAACACCTTCGCACCGTACCGCCACGCCCCCGGCCTCAGCCTCGCCTTTACCCGGACCGTCCCGCCGCAGTGGGGCGCGTTTGCCGACGGGGAACATTTCGAACCGCTTCCGCCCGCACCCGAAAAGAGCGACACCCTGGCCTACCTGGACTACCTGCCCGAGGCCCTGGCCTATGGACTGACCGCCCGCCCGCGGGTCCTCGTCCTCGAAACGCCGGCCATGGAGCATGTGGCGCGGGCTTCCAGGCAGCGGGCCGCACGCGTGGATGTTGTGCTGTCCAATCCGGGATGGCGCGCTTTGGTGAATATGGCGCAGGTCGGTAGGTATTTTACTGCTGCCGGTGCAAACCTGATCATTGGCGCGCCCAGGGGATTTCTACGAACCGGCGATCAGCGCTATGATCTGATCGTGATGGGCCGGCCGGACGGATCGGCGCTTGCGGCCGACCACCTGCATACCGTGGAAGCCTTTTCCGAGGCCCTGGCCAGGCTGGCCCCCAACGGCCTGTTGACAGTAAGCGCGCCGTCCGACCTACCGCCCAGGGCGGGCCTGCGGCTGCTGGCCACGGTGAAGGAAGCGTTGAAGCTGGGCGGCGTCAAAGATCCGGGGGCGCGCCTGATCTTCATCAGAAGCCTGCGCACAGTCTGCCTGATTGTCAAAAACGTGCCGCTGACATCCGCGGACATTTTAAAGGTCCGCGCCTTCTGCAGCGCGTTGCGCTTCGATCCGGTCTGGTTTCCGGGAATCACCGGCATCGAAGCAAATCGCTGGAACCGGCTCCACCGGCCCCTTTTTCATGACGGCGCCGTTGCCCTTCTCGGACCGGATGCCAAAGCATTTCAGCGGCGCTATAAATTCGACATTTCCCCGGTTTGGGACAATCGGCCCTACTTTTCCCGCTTCATCAAACCAGCCACCCTCGGGGAGCTTTTCTCCTTGCGTTCAAGGGGTGCGCTGGGGCTGCTCTCTTTTGCCGAACCGGTCCTGGCCGCCACCCTGGCCCAGGCCGTGCTGCTCTGCCTGGTACTGGTCTGGCTGCCCTTGCGCCGGTTCAGGCCTCCAAACCCGAAGGTTCGCCACGGGACGGTCTATTTCCTGCTCGGGGCCGGTTTCATGCTGGCCGAAATCGCCGTGATTGAAAAGCTGGGCCTCTACCTCAGCGAGCCGGTGCTGGCGGTGGGTGTGACCCTGGCCGCCTTTCTGGCGGTGGCGGGACTGGGCGGCGGTCTGGCCCGCCGCCTGACGGCCGGCAGCCCAAGTCTCTTAAAAGGGGCGGGCCTTGCCGCCGCAGGGGTGGCCGGTATCCTGCTCCTTTACATGACCGGTCTGTCCTGGATATTGAAAGCCCTGATCGGTTTGCCGCTGGCAGCGCGCATGGTCCTGGCCCTGGTGCTGGCCGCGCCCCTGGCCTTTGCCATGGGATTGCCCTTCCCGCTGGCGCTTTCCGCTTTGAAACAGGAAACCTATGGCGCCGTTCCCTGGGCCTGGGGCCTCAATGGCTGCGGTGCATTGATCGGTCCGGTGGCCGGCATCGTCCTGGCGGTCTACGGGGGGATAACAGTTGCCATGGGGGCGGCGGCTTTTTGCTATGCCCTGGTCTTCCTGGTGATCAATGAAAAATGACAAAACATCGGAGGCACTGGATAGAAGGATAAAAAGAAAGGATAAAAGGATAAGGAATTCTATATTTGACTAAGGCAGGCGCCAGCGGACAGACCAGCAATTCTTTTTGAACCATTTTGACTCTGATCGCCACTGATATGACAAACTGAAAGGAGGTTCTTATGAGCGCGAAATGTGGACATCGACTTGGATTATTACTTTTGGCCGTCATGGTGACGGCTCTGGTGGCGAGCCCGGTGTACGCCGGCACTGAGCCGGTATCCAGCCAGATCAAACCCAGGCAGATCACGCAGGTTAAATTGCCGCCGCCCAAGGCCGATCTGGCGGTTCTTGAGGTCCAGACCCTCAATTGCGGCTGCCGGGATTGCCTCTACGGCAATGGCCTGATGTATCCGGCTAAAATCCGGGTACGGGTGCAGAACTTCGGGCCCAACGAAGCTCGGGGTTCGGTGAGTTTCAGTTATAAACTCGTGAATCACAACCTCAAATCTTTTAAAAAAGGAACCCGGCTGTTGAAGAAAGGTGAAACGCAGTGGTTGGATATGTTTACCTATCCCGTCATGGTCTATGCCAATCCGGGTCTGAAAGCTGTCATCAAGGTAAATACCGCAGGCGTGACCGATCCTAATTCGGCCAACAACACGGCGATCAACAAAACCTGCCTGCCGCTGGTGAAGTAGAAGCAAAGGTACTTTTCCCTTAATCCCAATGGGATTATCCTCAACAATGTGTGATGGTCATCCATCACACATTGTTGAAAACCATATGAAATTTTCGCGTGTCACCCAAAATGGTTCACCTTTGCCGTTTTGACCAATGGTATGGCCATCGTTA
>JASFER010000212.1:0-11382 GCA_050124755.1 Desulfobacteraceae bacterium | reverse complement strand
CTAGATGCAATTCACCACCGGAATAGTTAATGACACCCTCATTACGTACTGCATTTGTCGCAATGGAACCGCCAGACAAATTGTAGAAGGCACTTTCAGAAATGCGAATCCCACCCCCTGCTACTACATTCCCCCCTGATTGATTCATAATGCCCACAAATCCTTCTTGAGACGAAACATGAAGGCCCGACCCTCGCACGCTAACATCTCCATCACTTAAATTATATGTTCCTCCCCCGATGGAGATCGATATCCCTGCAGTTGCAGTTCCCCCCGATTGGTTGATGGTTCCTCCATGGCCAACATTAAAATTACCATCTAAACTCATTTTTCCGGTGCCTGAAAGATTATACACAGCCTTTACTCCAGATACCGAAAAAAAATCCTCAGTACCCAGACTTCCCCCAGTCTGATTTACGATGCCATTTATGAATATATTGTACGCTCCCTGTCCTTCTCCCGCACTTAGGTTATAAATTCCTCCAGATTCAACTTCAATATTCATATATCCAGAGAAGCCCCCACCCGTTTGATTAACGATGCCATTTTTTCCAATTACAACGCCCATCCAGCAGCTATCAATATATCCGTCAGATATATTCAGAGACATCGACCCTTTACCCAAACCATTTATTGTGAGTTCGAGAGGGTCGGCTGCTTCGCTGTCAAAATATACGACCTGATCAAGATCGCCGTAGTTTGTCAGATATACAGTATCACGGAATCCAGGTACTCCCTCCGGGTCCCAGTTCAACTCATTGCTCCAGTCTCCTGTTTCCCCGACCCAGTTCTTGTCTACCGCAATAGACGGTGTTGATATGAGAAATACCAATAATACACCCATTAACAAACCCTTATGAAAATCCCTCATACCGTTCCTCCCTTTCGCTTAAATAAAAAAACCAGGCCACCTTCCAAGGCAACCCGGCTTTCTCAGCATGAGGCCTGTGGCGCTTGCCCCTATGAGACCCGTGGCTTTCCGTCCCTGTCTCGCGACAGGTTTGGCTTTGTCTTGGTATATTGTTTTGATGGAGATAAAAATGGATCTCCAATAGAACAGGCAAGAATTATGCCGGTATGCTTAAAATCATTATCGACTGTATTTCAATATGTTATGCGCCTTAAATCAGACTAAAAAAATCAACAAGGGCAATTGATTACATGATATTTGGGCAGAACGATTCACAACTTAGCGAAACTTGGAAATCGTGCGCGTATTAATTTTTGGGGTACTTTGAATCGGAATACAGAAAGAGTAAAAGGCGGGAAACTGGCTGAAACTAATATCTTAATCTATTCATAACCTCTTAATATGATTTTTGAAAATTTTGGTAGCAAAAAACGAAAAAGGGGCCACGGATGAAACCGTAACCCCTTGAATTTTATGGTAGGCGCGATTGGATTTGAACCAACGACCTCTTCCGTGTCAGGGAAGCGCTCTCCCCCTGAGCTACGCGCCTGAAAGTGGTGTTTTGTTAGCACCGGCACCGAACCGTGTCAAGGATAAAGGGCTAAAATCGCAGGATGATCCCGATATCTAAGTGTTATTGGGCTCTTGAAGAATGCTCATCCCGATATAGATGTAGTGAAGACCTGACAAGGTGGTTAAAATGGCCGTACTCCACAGCAGTACGGGGTGCAGCATGGCCAATTTCACGCGGGCGGGATCATACAGCGTGACCAAGACGGTGATGATCTGAGCGGTGGTGGTGCATTTGCTCACCATAGACGGGTTGATCTCATACTTCTTTTCAGTAAGGGTGAGGATGGCCAGCCCCAATACGATGATCACATCCCGGGTAATCACGATGACCGTCGCCCACGGCGGAATGACGCCCAGGACAGCCAGGGAGACAAACGCCGAGACCAGCAGCAATTTATCCGCAGCCGGGTCCAAGTAGGCGCCCAATGCGGTGCGTTGGTTCATATAGCGGGCGATTAAACCATCCAAGCCGTCGCTGACACCGGCAATGGCAAACACCAGCAGCGCCATGGGAAACAGGTCCCGGAGCAATAAAATCACGAATACAGGTGTCAGCAGAATCCTGACCAGGGTTAAGATATTGGGGATGCTGATGGTGGAAGTCAATCGGCTCAATGTTTTCACACTTTAGGATCTATGGGCTAACGCGCTACCAATTTTATGCGAATGGTGTTTCCCTCAGGCTCCAGGATATTCAAGCTGAAAGTATCGTAATTTTGTCGCATCAACGCATCGGCCAAAGCGCCAACGTTGCCCTGATAATCCACCAGCAATACGGCGGTATCCAGCTGCATCTCTTTGCGCTGCACGCTGTCCACACCGGACATGGTGCTCAAGGCGCCCCGAAATTTAACGAAGTTGGCGATATTTCCGCTAAGTCCCTCAACCAATAGTTCCACTTTTGACGAACCGGCGCCTTCTGAAAACCACGCATTGACGATCTGAGCCGCCAGCTGTTCTCCTGCCAGCGCGGAGGCCTTCTCCAGGGCGTCCTTGGTGCCCGTCAAGGGGTCTGCGGCAGTGGACATGGAAACCTGGTTCACTTGCCCGATCTCATTGCCGTTCAGCACCCGGTAGGCCCGGGCTAAAATGTTGCCCCGAAAGGATTGCAGGGTCGATTCCATGGTATTGGCTGCTTCTTCAGTAAATGCCTGACCCACCACCACCACATCGGCCTGCATTTCACGGCCCAATGCCACGGCCTCCGGTACGCTGAGTTGAGGGGAATATGCCTTTCGCGACGGGTCAATGCGCGGGTTGATGGTGACGAGCCCTTTCTCTTTAGATATATGCGTCACGGTTTCTGTAGCCACACCGGCCCGCCAAAATTGCTGACCACCCCACCAGTATTGGTAGTTCACATCATTTATCTGCTTCTCGGCGATACAGATCAGCACACTGGGATAGGTTCTTTTGCCAACATATATACCTGATTTTTTTAGCGTATCCTTTATCCGCTGCACCGAAACCCTGGCACGCACCATAACCCGGTGCTGTCGGGCATGGGTGGACTCGGTCAGCATTTTGTAGTCGAGAATAAATTGGTCCGTTTTGGCAAAAACACGTTCATTGATGACCTGAAAATGGCCCACCACCGTGTCCGGCGGCATAATCTCGGTGACGACTTTGGTGACAGCTGCCACCAAGCTTGCGGCAATGGCCTCATTTCGACTGGCCGACATATCCGCTCCGCGAATTTTGCTGCTGCCCACGGCATGAATGGTGGTGACCCGCTGGTCCCCTCCAGCCCAGACCGGTGAAACGCAAAAAAAGAGGACCCCGAGCAAAAAACACACCATCTTTGCACGAAAAGCGTCGCCATACGCTTTGCCCATTGTTGAACCTCCTTGCAAAAGTGGGCGCACTATAGCACGGACCACCCCAATATTGCACATAAAAATTCCAAACGCAGATGTTATGTTGATCTGAGTAATGCGTAATCCGCAATATCCGAAAGAACGGAACGTTCAGCACTGGTGGGAAACGGATTCAACGCCTTTTTGGCTTGCGCCACATGCTCGACGGCACACTGCCGGGTATACGAAATACCGCCATGATCCTGGAGCAACTCAATGAGGCGTTTAAATTCATCCGGGCTGAAGGATTGCGCCTGAATCAGATCGATCATCCACCGGCGATCATCTTCGCTAGTCCGCCCCAGGATGTGAATCACCGGAAGGGTCAGTTTACCTTCCCGCAAATCCGCGCCGACCTTTTTCCCCAGTATCTTGCTGTCCATTGTATAATCAAGCAAATCGTCCGCCATTTGGAAAGCCATGCCCAAATGGTATCCGTAATCCCCAAAGGCTTGAACCTGATCTTGGGAAGAATCGCTGATCAAAGCACCGGTACGGCACGCCCCTTGAAACAATACCGCTGTCTTACAACGAATCACTTCCAGATAGTCATCTTCATTGAGACTGAGGTCGCCCTTGCGGTTCAGCTGCTCGATCTCTCCCTGGGACATCTGTTCGGTGATGGCGGCGATGGTTCGAATGACTTCCGGTGAACCGGTATCGGCGGCCAAAGAGAGCGCCCGGGCCAGCAAAAAATCGCCGGCGAGTACGGCGGTGGGAGAATCCCATGCTTGATGCGCCGCCTGACTTCCGCGACGCAGTTCACCACCGTCCACCACATCGTCGTGCAGCAACGTAGCGGCGTGCAGGTATTCAAATATGACGGCATATTTTGATGCATGGCGGCCCGGGTATCCACATGCACGAGCGGTCAGCACCATCAGCAGGGGTCTTAGCCGTTTACCCCCGGCAAAAAGGATGTGGCCGGCCACCCGTCTCACCAAATCAAACTGGGGATGCAGGTGATCGGACAATGCCGCTTCAATGGCTTGCAAATCAGATGTTACGGCGGTCAGAATCTTCTGCTTCAAATCGGTCATAGCACCTCTCCGACCAAGTCGTATTCATGGGTTTCCACAATTTTGACTTTTATCATTTCGCCGGAACCGATGGGTTTATGGGATCTTACCATGACGCAGCCATCCACTTCAGGCGCCTGGAACATGGTGCGCGCCGTATATATACCCGATTCGGCCTCCTTTTCCACCAGAACCGCTATGGACCGGCCATCCAATCGGGCCAATTTCTCTTCCGATATCGCCCTTTGCAGCGTCATTAAACGGTCCAACCGCTCTTGGGCCATCCGGGCGTCCACATGCGCTTTTAACCCATGTGAGGGCAAATCCTCTGCATCGGAATAGGTGAACACCCCCAGATGGTCAAACCGAATACGCTCCACCAAATGGACCAGCCGATCGACATCATCATCGGTTTCACCGGGGAACCCGACCAACACGGTGGTTCGCAGGGCCGCACGGGGAATCTTGGCCCGAATGTCATCAAACAGCCGCAATAGATCGTCGAACGTATAGTGGCGTCCCATGCGCCGCAGGACTGCATCGCTGGCATGTTGAACGGGAATGTCGAAGTATGAGCACAGATTGGGATATTGTGCAACGGTTTCCACCACCTTGGCTGTCAGGGTTTGGGGGTGGCCGTATAGAAACCGGATCCAAACCGATGGATCCGACTCGGCCAAGGCCTGAAGCAAATCGGCTAAACCGGGTCCGCCGGGCCAATCACTGCCGTAGGCGGTGGTCTCCTGGGCCACCAGGACCAGTTCCTTGACGCCATCGGCAATGAGGCCCCGGGCTTCCGTTAAGACGGCCTCCATGGGCCGGCTCTTTTGACGTCCCCTCAATTTGGGAATGATGCAAAAGGTGCAACCCCGGTTGCACCCTTCGGCAATCTTCAAGTAGGCCATGTGGGCGCTAAATGGTCTGCGCGAAACCGAAGCTCGAACATCGATGGTATCGGGATCGGGCAGCAGGCAGGTTCCCGGGGCCAGTTCCCCCTGGACCGCCGCCACCACTTGATCGTATGCGCCGGTTCCCAAAAAAAGATCCACCTCCGGAAGGGCTTTCGCCGAGTCCTGCCGATACCGCTCCGGCAGGCACCCCGCCACAATCAATCGGCGGCAATGACCTTTGGCCTTGTATTCGGCCAGGGCTAAAATGGTATCGATGGACTCGTCAGCCGCCGACTCGATGAAACTGCAGGTGTTGACCACGATCACTTCAGCCTCATCCGGCTCATCCGACAGGGACCAACCGCTGGCGGTCAGACGTGCCAGCATGATTTCGCTGTCCACTTGATTGCGGGCACATCCTAAGCTTTCGATGTAGACTTTGGGCATATTTATATTACAAAAGGCTGCCTTTTACAAAAGCAGCCTTTTGGTATCCATGTATGATCAACGTTATAATGGCAACACGGGTTTATTTGATCTTTTTGATCTCTTCGGTCAAAGCGGGAACCACCTCGAACAGATCCCCCACGATGCCGTAATCCGCTTTGGAAAAAATGGGTGCCTCAGGATCTTTGTTGATGGCCACAATCACTTTAGATGAAGACATACCGGCCAGATGCTGAATCGCCCCGGAAATACCGCAGGCCACATATAAATTGGGTGATACGGTTTTACCGGTTTGTCCCACCTGGTCCGAAGCCGAGCGCCAGCCCTCGTCCACAGCCGAACGCGAAGCGCCCACGGCCGCACCCAGCGTATCGGCCAGGGCCTCGACCACCGAGTAGTCATCACCGCCCATCCCACGGCCGCCGGAGACCACCGCTTCGGCCTCGGTCAAATCAATCTTGCCGGTTTCCAATTGTTTCCCTACCACCCGGGTACGCGCTTCTCCGGGATGGACGGCTGCTTTCTCCACCGCACCGTCCGCAGGCGCTTCTTCCACCGGAACGATGTTGGGCCGCAAGGCGACAATGGCCGGTGTCCCGGAAAGGGCCACATCCGCCAATATTTTTCCTCCATACATGGGCCGTGTGGCCACCACCTGATCACCCTCCATTCTCATGTCCACGCAATCGCTGGCCAAGGCGGCATCCAGCCGCGCCGACAACCGGGCGGCAAGCTCCTTGCCCTGGGTGGTGGCACCGATGATGACCGCAGCCGGATTGACTTGGCCGATCACCTCAGCCACCACATGGGTATAGGCATCCACGGTGTAGTCGGCTAATGCCGCATCATCTGCAACCCATATTTTGGCAGCCCCGTATTTACCCAACTCAGCAGCCGCACTTTCCACACCGCTGCCCATAACCACCGCATTGACGTCACCGCCTATCTTTTTGGCTGCGCTGAGGGCCTCAAAGGTCACCTTGCGAAAAGCGCCGTCCACTTGTTCTGCTATCACTAAAACTGTCATGGATATCTCCTTGTTCACTTCTGTTTAAATGACCTTGGCCTCTTCGCGGAGCGCTTTCACCAATTGAGTTACCTTGGCCTGGACCGAGTCGCCCTCGATAATCTTGCCGGCCTGACGCACCGGCGGTGTATTCAATTTCTGCACCGCAACCTTGGGGGCCAAAGCGGCGGCATCCATGCCTACATCGGCCGGCGATTTGGTTTCCAACGGTTTCTTTTTGGCTTTCATGATACCCGGCAGGCTGGCGTATCGCGGCTCGTTGAGCCCACGCTGGGTGGAAATCAATGCCGGAAGCGACGCCTCAACATCTTTGGTTCCGCCTTCAACCATACAGGTACAGGTAATCTTTCCGTCGGCGATCTCCTCTTTAATCACCATGGAGATATTGGGCATACCCAGCAGTTCGGCCACTGCCGGTCCCACCTGAAAATTATCGTCATCCACGGCCCGGTGTCCGGCAACGATGAGGTCGCAGGGCATCTCTTTAACGGCGGCCGCCAATAGTTTGGCCACAGCCAGACCATCACAAGGGACATCGCCCGGATCTATGAGAACGCCTTTATCGGCTCCCATGGCCAGAGCTGTTCGAACGGCCTCGGTGGCCTTGGCCGGCCCTACGGTAACAATGGTAACCGTGCCGCCCTGGGCCTCACGAATTTTTAAAGCCTCTTCCACAGCTAACTCGTCATAAGGGTTAATGACGTATTTCAAGCCATCGGTTTTGATGGAAACACCGTCATCGGCAATTGCGATCATTGACTCGGTGGCCGGCACCTGTTTGAGTAAAACCAAAATCTCCACTTTGTGCTTCCTCCTTTGCGTTGCTCTGGTTTTCGCTGGGATAACAGCTTACAAAAAGCCTCCCCAGGTAGTCAAACCCATGCCAAAAACAGCCAAAAAACCGGTTTTAACGAGGAATATTTCTCAGGCATTTGCGCGTATTGACATAAGTAGCTTATATTATTGACATAGAAATTATTCAGCGGAATTTTTATAGGAGAGGGTAGCCATTGTCAACGCTTAAAATCGGCAGTATTCCGCCACCTAAAACTTAATACCTAAAACCTAAAACGTTTTTCATTCATCCTCGAACACGACATCGACTTTTTGGAAGGTTTCGGGTTCGAATGCTTCGATGGCTTTGCCACGTTCGATAAAGGTGGCCATCTGCTTGAAAGCGCTTTCATACATGCTTATGGCTGCCGTGAGCCGGTCGGTGAGCAGATCCTCTTCTCCAAGCTCGGAATAGGCTTTATTGAGCAATTTCCGGCCATCTTCCAGGTGGCGCTCGATCTCTGAAAAGATGGCTTTGCGCCTGGCATACCGCTGTCGTTCCGCGGTGATAATGGGCAAAAGACGCTGTACGGATATTTCAATGAGTACATCCCTGGGCGCATTAAAATGCCTGGCAACATCTTCCAATGATAATAGAGAGTTGCGGCTCATGACAAAGGTTTTTTGAATCCGATTGGCAGCCTGCAGGCGGGCATCCTTGTATTTTCGGGCGATGGTCCGAAGGGTATCCGTATCCTGAAACAGGTGGTCGAACAACGATTTTTGCTTGATTCCCAATTGGGCCGCCACAATTGAGATGGCTTCAATGCAATCATTGGTAAGCTTGAAAGTGGCACGCACTGATTGTCGGCCCCGCAGATCGTCAAAGGCAGCCCCTATTGAACCCAACCTATCTAAAATATTTGAATAATCATCTTTCGCCATGACCACCCGCCCGATTATTACAACCCAAACGCATTATCAATATAATATTTCGTGTTTAGTAATGCAACCCTCCCCTACCCTAATTATTTTCAAACAACCCCACCGGCGCTTCACAAGCGTCGGAGATTTTCTTCGATTTTTGCACTTCGACGTAGTGCGCGGCCGCCAGGGCCGCCAGGCAGCCGTCGCCTGCGGCCAGCACAATCTGGCGGGCGTAACGTTCCCTGAGGTCACCTACCGCATAGATCCCGGGAATATTGGTTGCGCATTTATCATCGGCGACCACAAAGCCATCGGTATTCATTCGCGCACCTGCCGGGACCAACTGATTGTTGGGTTCGAATCCAATGAAAATGAAGACACCGTCAATGGGCATATCCCGCTGTTCCCGGGTTTGGGTATCCTGAAGGGCCACAGCGTTCACGCCCTCTTCGGCTGCCTTGATTTCGGTAACCACGGTATTCCACAGGATCTCAATATTGCAGTCCTCTTTGACCCGCTGCTGCAATATCATGCTGGCCCGCAAGGCATCACGGCGATGGACAAGGTAGACCTTGGAAGCCAGCTTGGCCAGATAAAGGGCCTCTTCGCAGGCACTGTCGCCGCCGCCAACCACGATGAGCTCTTTGCCTCTGAAAAAGAAACCATCACAAACCGCGCAATAAGAAACGCCCTTGCCGTAAAGTTCATCCTCACCCGGGATGTTCAGTTTTCGGGGGGAACCGCCGGTGGCCATGATAACGGCATGGGTGGTAAGGATCTGGCCATTGGCCAACTTCACCTTATGGTATTCCAGCCCCGGCTCGATGGCGGTGACCTCTTCATTGCGCTCCTCCATACCGTAAGAGCGGGCGTGTTCGGCAAATTTCATGGAGAGCTCGGCACCGCTGATGTGTTCATACCCCGGATAGTTCTCCACTTCGTCGGAAAGATTGACCTGGCCTCCGGGTACGCCCTTTTCAATCAAAACGGTTCGCAGGGCGGCCCGCATGGCATAGATGCCGGCAGACATTCCGCCGGGGCCACCCCCCACGATTATCAGATCATACATTTGCTCATTAGACATGCCGCAACTCCTTTTAATCCTTTTTCTTTAAAGCCTCCGCCAACTTATCGCCAAGCGCACCCAAACCGCCGTTGCTGCTTTTCCGGCCATTTTGAAACTGACGCCAGTTGCTTTCATCGTCACGCTCTCCCAATCCCAACGAGATGCGCCGCTCCTCTGCGCGGATGCTCTCGATCACCACCTCGATGGTATCGCCCGGCTGCAGTTTCTGGATCCGGGAAGCTTCGGCCGAAGCCTTGATCACCGACTGGGGCAGCAGCCCCACAATGCCGGGAGACAGCGCTATAAAAATCCCGAATTTTTCCAGTTTCTCCACTTTGGCCCGGACCGACTGGCCGATGGTGAACTTTTCAGCCACATCCAGCCACGGATCACCTTCGGCATCGCGAATACTCAAACCGATACGGCGCTTCACCGGATCCACATCTTTGATCATGACCGATACGGCTTGGCCCGGTTGCACAATCTCTTCAGGATGCATCACCCGCTTGGTGTAACTCATCTCGCTGATGTGAACCAAACCTTCGATACCGGGCATGATCTCGACAAATGCGCCAAAAGGGGCGCAGCGGGTCACCTTGCCGGTGACCTTTTGCCCCACGGTGACATCATCGCCCACACGCTCCCAGGGGTTGCCGGTCACCTGTTTTACCGAAAGGGCGATTTTCATCTGTTTGTCGCCGGGTTCGATGCGCAGGACCTTGACCTCAATTTGATCGCCGGTATTGAGGACTTCTTGGGGATTTTCGATCCGGGACCAGCTCAATTCGGAAATATGCACCATGCCTTCCACGCCGGGCGCCATTTCCACGAACGCGCCATAAGGCATCAAACGGGTTACCCGACCAGTGTAAACCTGATCCACGGCAAGCTCCTGCATAAAGGCTTTGCGGGCTTTTTGCAGTTCGGCTTCCAGCAAGTCCCGGCGGGACAGCACGATATTGCGGCCGGCCTCGGTCAGCTTGGTGATGCGGAACTGATAGGTTTTGCCGACATAATCTTCGGTATTTTCAACGTATTGGGTATCGATCTGGCTGATGGGGCAGAAAGCGCGGCGCTTGAGCACCTCCACCTGAAAACCGCCTTTGATGGTCTGAATGACTTTGCCTTCCACGGGAATGGCATTGTCGAAGGCATCCTTGAGCATGGTCAGCCCGCCAATACCGGCGATGGCCTTGGATAGCCGTATCTCACTCTCATCGGCCGAGACAACGAATAATTCCAGCTCGTCTCCAACTTCGTAGGGTAATTCACCATCGTCATTTTTCAGCTCTTCCATCTCGACGACGCCGTCGGCCTTGGTGCCGGTGTCCACAAATACGGTATTGTCACTGATGGAGATAATCTTGCCTTTGATCTTGTCCCCTACGCCAATGTCTTCGTTCATACCGGCGGAGTAGGATTCAAACAGATCGGCGAAACTCTCTTCCTGATCCTCTTCGGACGGATCCTGAGGGTTGTTGGAATGGTCTTCGTCCATGAATAGTCCTTTTATCCTTAATGTTGGATTTTCCCCCAACTGGGGAAGAGCCAACTTCACCAAAAAACGGCACGATTTGCAAGGAAGAATAGACCATCGATGTCATCGAATTGCACTTATGGTTGCAAACCGCGGGATCCGTCCTATATTTTTGCTGGTTACTAAAAAATAGTTTAAAGTTTAAAGGGTGATGAAATCGTAAAAAGTCCAAATGTAGCTCTGGTCGTCATTCCGGCGAAGGCCGGAATCCAGTATTATCAGGCAGTTCTGGACTCCGGCCTTCGCCGGAGTGACGTGCTGAGAGACTTTTTACGAGTTCGTCAAGGGTAAAGTTTAAAGTTGAGGATTGGAATCGATTTAAGAAAAAAACAAGTGCACACATCCCAATAGGTATC
>JASFER010000211.1:0-11383 GCA_050124755.1 Desulfobacteraceae bacterium | reverse complement strand
ATTGTTCGGCGCTTTTGCGCTCATGAGCGCGGAGATCAAGGCCTATTTGTTGAATTTCTCTTCGCCCCAAATATATACGACCACCTTGCCGGAGGCCCATGCCGTTTCTGCTCTGGACGTTTTGGAAACCATCGCCCAATGTGAATCCGACCGCCGGCACTTGATGGCGTTGAGTCAGTGGCTCAAAGAGACACTGACGGCAGCCGGGTTCAAGGTGGATGGCGATGCTTATATCCTGGCGGTGGAGATCGGCAATGAACAATCGGCTGTGGACCTGGCCCGCGAATTGTTCGCCAGAGGCATTTTTGTGCTGCCGGCGCGATATCCCACCGTTCCGTTAAATAAAGCCATTTTGAGGATCAGCCTGACATCCCTGCACACCCGCGACGATGGCCAAAGGCTGGTGGAAGCGCTGAAGGAATCCTATGAAAGATCTGCCTGATATCGCCGTAACGGGTACGGATACAGGTGTTGGAAAAAGCGTCGCCGCTTTGCTGCTCATGCAGCTTCTATTCGCCAAAGGGTACGCTCCGTTCTACGTTAAGCCTTTTCAAACCGGATGTGCCGATCCATATGATCCAGATAGCGATGCGGCCTTTGTTTATGGCAACACCACGGCATTGAAAAATGAGGATCCGGCCCAATCGGTGCTGCATTGTTATCCTGATCCCAAAGCGCCTTATTTTGCAGCGCGGGATCTCGGCCAGAGCATTGATCCGGAAACGGTCATTCGCCGTATCAGCCAGGTCCGGCGAACACATGCTCCCATTGTCGTGGAAGCGGCCGGGGGTCTGTTGGTCCCGGTCACCGATGCGCTGTTGGTGGTGGATATCCTGCAAACATGGGATTGCGAGACATTGCTGGTGGCCCGGGCCGGATTGGGAACCATTAACCACACCCTGCTCTCCATCGAGGCGCTGCGTCAAAGGGGTATCGACCCGATTGGAGTGGTGTTGACGGACACGATTGCGTCGCCCGCCGATCCGGCCTTGGTTGCTGAGAATATCGAGGCGATAGAGCTTTTTGCCGGAGTTCAGGTGGGTGGTGTCATTCCGGTAATCGACGATTTTTCCAATGTGCCGGACCACGCCTACCAGGCGTTGGTGAATATTCTGTTTTAGGAACTTTCAACTGACCGCTACCCCTGGTCAATGGTGAATTCGAAGGTATGCGTTGCTTTCAGCATGGGTTTTGATTTGGCTGATTTCCATGTAATTTCAGTAATTTTCAATTTATTGGACCGATCAATGGTAACGAGGGTGGAACAGCGCGTTCCATAGTCGGGACTCGTAATAAACAGCGGTGAGAGCATGCGCTCCCGTTCAATGCCGACCCCCGTATCCGGCAGCTGGTCATCCGGGAAAAGGCTCGTACTTCCCAATAAATCGAGTATGTTGTCTGCGGAAATATCTCCTTGCCGTTCGATCAGGGACTTGAGTTTGGATTTGCCGGTTTCAACTTTAGGCCACGGTGTATTCAGCAATCGATTGCTTAAGCCATAGATGCCGGCTTCAAGGCGAATCGGAGCACCACCGCGGTTGGAATAGTAGCATAATGCTTTGGTGTCGCCTGCCAACAGATTGAATCCATTGAATTTGGTCGCTCTTTCAGTTACCTGCCTCAAATAGGCGTCAGGGGTGTCATCACCGATGAGATAATCGGATATTAAATTACCCCTGGAGGGAGCATCGGGTCTTTGCAGGGCGGGTTCCCGATAGTTGGTAACAGCGGCAATCCTCCCGGACCGCGTCACCCCCATCCAGGTTCCCATGGATTTCAGATCCCGTCCGGCCAGTACCGCCGGATGGTCCTTCCAATAGGCCATCGGTGCTGTCGGACGATCATAGAATTCATCGCGATTGGCGGCCAGAACCAGTCGATATTTGACATGTCGGTGATACGCAAAAAGGATCAGACACATGGTTATGACGACCTCAATGGTGATTATTTTCAGGATGCTGGACAATTTAAACAACCGGTCAACAATGTAAACCATTGTTTCTGACGAATCAACTTTGATGAATTCGTAAATCCGCTTCTCCACAAAATTCAAGCCGGAGAGCAAAGACAAGTCCGAACGTTGTTTGTGAAAAGTTTTAAGTGTCAAGTGTGATGAATTCGTAAAAAGCCGCCAAAAAGCAATGTTTTAACATACCATGAAGGACATGAAGAGCATGAAGTTGAAATTATTATATATTGTTTTGTCCCTTCATGTTCTTCATGCTCTTCATGGTGAAAATTAGACTTTTTACGATTTCATCAAGTGTTAAGTTTTAAGCGGTGGATCGGGTCTGATTATATATAAAAAATTAAAAAAAACAGTTTGTTATATTGGATATGGATGTTTGCTGGAAGACTTCGGCCCTTGTTGGGTATCCGCAAGGCTTCTCCGGGCAAAATTTCCTTTAAAAAACCTATGTTACGGTGCTTTTTCGCTTTACATTTAAGAGCGTTATTGCTACATACCAACCACCATAAATCGTGGTAGAAGGTACGTATGACAACAACCGGTGGTAACCTGGCGCAGGTGACCCTAAACCCAGTAAAGCGTTCCGCACGGTCGTTTTATTTAAGATATTGAACTTAATCGCAATTGCGGGAAATTGAAAATGGATATTAGCAGACGATTGGGAATTTTGGTTTTCTTTGCCGTACCGGCCATCATAGGCGGCGGCTTTGTTTACGCCATTTTTGGTTCATTGACGCCCATGTGGATCTATGAAGCCTTGTTGCTGGCGCTAGCCGGAGCACTGGTCAGCCGATAATTGATGTTATAGAGAGGTCTTTTGCGGGAGCATCATCGCGCACGTCCCGCAGATGCCGGGGAAACGCAGAGCTACGACACCAAGGGTGGCTGTGCTGCGGCCTTATCATATTACCGGGGACAACCCTCTTTGATCTCCGCCCCCAGATCACAGCTGCAGCGCTGTGAGCAAAGGTTAGACGTGTGCATACACGTGCCTTCTGATTCCCTTAGGATATACCGCCATCTATCGGAGGCGACATGGGTGATTTGATCTCCCGAAACCCAATATTGTGGTTCTTTCTGGCTTGTTTCCTGGGGTCCATTTTCCTGCTGGGCTGGCTGTTGCTGCCATTTCTTTCCACTTTAATTCTGGGGGCGGTGGTCGGCGGCATATTCTATCCGCTTTACAGGATCATTGAACGGCATCCTAAAATCAGGTCGTCCATGGCATCCCTGGTGACCTGTATTTTGATCTTCTTTGTGTTGTTTGTACCCATCGTCCTTTTTGTCGGCAGTTTAACCCAGCAAGCCTACGGTCTCTATCAAATGGCCAGGGGGGCGGTGATTAACGATCAGATTAATACGCTGCTGCGGGATACCCGGGCTCTGGAAAAAGCCAATGCCGTGCTGTCCAAATTTAATTATGAGGTTACCGGGGAAGAATTTAAGAACGCCATTACAGAAGTGGCCAAATTTGTAGGATTCTACCTCTACGACCAAGCCCGGGCCATTGCGTCCAACACCTTGGCTTTTGTGTTGAGTTTTTTTCTGATGTTGTTGGTCATCTATTTCCTGTTGATCGATGGCGACAAACTGGTGGCCTATATTGTGGATTTGTCGCCTTTGCCCAGTGATCAGGAGTGGTTGCTCATCGACAAGTTTAAAGAGATGGCCGGCGCCCTCTTGATCGGCAATGGTTTGGGTGGCTTCATCCAGGGCCTTTCGGGCGGCCTGGTGTTTTGGTTTTTCGGCCTTCCGTCGGCTTTTCTATGGGGTGTCATCATGGGGTTGCTGGCCTTTTTGCCCATCATCGGCATCGGTGTTGTCTTCATTCCCACGGCGATCTACCTCATCCTCAAAGGCAGGATTGCAGCGGGTGTTTTCTTTATCCTTTTTTACTTTATTTTATCCATGGGTGTTGAGTATGTCTTCAAACCCAAACTGGTGGGGCATCGAGTGAAAATGCACCCTCTATTGGTATTCTTCGCCATCATCGGCGGTTTAAAAATTTTCGGCATTATCGGCATTATTTACGGTCCGTTGGTGGCAACAGGCTTCCTGACATTAGCGGAAATATATCGAACCAGTTATCAAAAACTAGTGGAAACCAAAGACGCCTAGCGCTTTGTCCAGGGCGCGGGTGTTGTCCACTTGAAAGGCAGGATGAATGACAGAAAGCGATTCAATGGCAGTGGTCAGTATCGAGAAAGAGATGAAAAAATCTTATCTCGATTATGCCATGAGCGTGATTATCGGTCGCGCTCTCCCCGATGTTCGCGACGGACTGAAACCGGTCCACCGTCGTGTGCTCTATGCCATGCGGGAACTGAAAAACGATTTTAACAAGCCTTACAAGAAATCAGCCCGTATTGTGGGTGATGTCATTGGTAAGTACCATCCCCATGGCGACACGGCTGTTTACGATACCATCGTGCGATTGGCGCAGGATTTTTCCATGCGTTACACCTTGGTGGACGGGCAGGGGAACTTCGGGTCCATCGACGGTGATCCGCCGGCGGCCATGCGTTACACCGAAGTGCGTATGACGCGGCTGGCCCATCAAATGCTGGAAGATTTGGATAAAGAAACGGTGGATCTGGCGCCCAACTACGATGAAACCTTAACGGAACCAACCGTTCTGCCGGCTAGAGTGCCGGCTCTGATCGTAAATGGATCTTCGGGTATCGCCGTGGGCATGGCGACCAATATCCCCCCGCATAACCTATCCGAGGTGGTTGATGCCGCTTGTGCCCTCATCGATAACCCCGATATCACCTGGGAAGCATTGATGCAGCATATACCGGGGCCTGATTTTCCTACAGCCGGTATTATCTATGGCACCAAGGGCATACAAGAAGCCTATCGTACCGGCAGGGGCATCATTCGCATGCGGGCCCGGGCGGTCATTGAAAAGGATAAGTCCGATCGGGAAACCATTCTGGTTACCGAGATTCCCTATCAAGTCAACAAAGCCAGATTAATCGAGAAGATCGCGGAGTTGATGAAAAACAAGCAGATCGAAGGCATCAGCTACGTCCGGGATGAATCGGACAGGGAAGGCATGCGCATCGCTCTCGGGCTGAAAAGGGGTACGGTCTCCGGCGTGGTGATGAATCTGCTCTACAAGCATACCCAGATGGAGAGCAGCTTCGGTATCATTTTTCTGGCTGTGGTGCGACAGCGGCCCCAGGTACTCACACTGAAAGAGATTTTGGAAAACTTTGTGGGGCACCGCAAAGATGTCATCATTCGTCGGACGCGCTATGATTTAAGAAAAGCGGAGGAACGGGCCCATATCCTGGAAGGACTCAAGATCGCTTTGGATAATTTGGATGCGGTGGTCAAACTGATCCGCGAGTCAAAATCTCCGGCCGAGGCCAAAGAGCGGCTGTTGGCCGTTTTCAGCCTGACGGCCATACAGGCACAGGCCATTTTGGAGATGCGTTTGCAGCGGCTCACCGGCCTGGAACGGGAGAAGATCGTTAAGGACTATGAGGCGGTGTTGAAAGATATCGCTTATTTTAAGGAGATTTTATCCAGCGATCAATTGGTGCTCAATCTGATCAAAGACGAATTGGGCGAGGTCAAGGAGCAGTTCGGTGATGAACGGCGTACGGAAATTGTCGCTTCGACCCAGGAGTTGACCCTTGAAGACATGATCGTGGAAGAGGACATGGTGGTGACCATCACCAATTCCGGATATATTAAGCGCAACCCCATCACTCTTTACCAGAGCCAACGACGGGGCGGCAAGGGTAAGACGGCCATGGGGACCAAGGAAGAAGACTTTGTCGCCCATCTGTTTGTGGCTTCCACCCACCACAGCTTTCTCTTTTTTACCAACCGCGGCAAGGTCTACTGGTGCAAGGTGTATGATATTCCCCAGGCGGGCCGGGCCAGCAGAGGGAAGGCCATCGTGAATCTGCTCAATTTCGAAGAGGGTGAGCGCATGACCACCGTCTTGGCCGTGCCGTCGTTTGAACCGGGTTGCTATGTTTTGATGGCCACCCAAAACGGTACGGTGAAAAAAACCGATATCATGGCCTTTTCAAGACCGAGGGCCGGCGGTATCATCGCCTTGGACTTGGCGCCCGGCGATGAGTTGATAGCGGCCCGCATTACCGACGGCACCCAAAATGTCTTTCTCGGATCGGCTTCCGGCAAATCCATACGCTTTCACGAATCGGATATCCGTCCCAGCAGCCGCATTGCGCGGGGCGTTCGCGGCATGCGGGTGGAACCGCACGAGCGTGTCGTCGGTATGCAGGCCCTGGGGTACGGACAGACCCTTTTTGCCGTCACCGAGAATGGTTTTGGGAAAAGAACGTCCATTGATGAATACCCGGTCCATAAACGCGGCGGCAAGGGGGTCATCACCATTAAAACCAGCCAGCGCAATGGCATGGTCGTCGGGATATTGGAGGTTCACGACGATCAGGACATTATGTTGGTGACGGACCGTGGAAAAATTATTCGCATGCCGGTGAGCAATATATCAGTGATCAGCCGCAACACACAGGGCGTCAAACTCATTGATATGGAGCCCGGCGAACGGGTGGTCAGCGCCGCCTGTCTGGCTGAAGAGGATGATCGTCAAAAGCCGTCTGAATAGCAGATGACTCGGATGGATGACCTTAATACGGTAAACAAAAGCACGTTAGTGCTGCGTTGTTGCGCTTATCTCCGATCGGGTAGCATCCGGTTTGAAAACCACCAATCAGGGAGGCACCGATGAAAAATATTCAGGATGTTGATAAGATGAAAATTGGTGTCGTAGGGGCCGGCAGCTGGGGTACGGCCCTGGCGAACTTATTGGCCACCAAAGGATATCGTATCGACTGGTGGGTGTTTGAAGAGGACCTTTGCCGGCAACTCAAGGAAAATCGGGAAAACAGTATATTTCTACCCGGTGTGTCCCTGTCGGAAAATTTATACCCCACCAATAGCATGGAAGATGCGGTTAAAGGCAAAGATCTGGTACTGATTGTCGTGCCGTCCCATGTGATGCGTGAGGTCACTCAACAAATGCGCCCGTACATCGGCGAAGATACCATCCTGGTTTCGGCCAGCAAGGGAATCGAAAACGAAACACAACTGACCATTTCCGGTGTTATCGGTGAATGCCTCGGCAGTATGGTGGAGGAGCGGTTCGCGGTATTATCCGGACCCAGCTTTGCCCGCGAAGTGGTCATGGGGCTGCCCACTGTGGTCACTGTGGCTTCCAGAGATATTGAGTGTGCCAAAACGGTTCAACATGTATTTGCCACACCGGTATTCAGGGTTTACACCAATGAGGATGTGGTGGGAGTTGAATTGGGGGGATCGGTGAAAAATGTCATCGCCATTGCAGCCGGTATCATTGACGGGCTGCAGTTGGGTCTGAACACGCGAGCCGCTCTAATTACGCGGGGTATGACGGAAATGCGCCGACTGGGATTGGCGATGGGGGCACAACCACGGACTTTTACCGGTTTGGCCGGTTTCGGTGACCTGGTGCTGACCTGTACCGGCGATTTGAGCCGCAACCATACAGTGGGCAAAAAAATCGGTCAAGGCATGAAGCTGAAAGAGGTTTTGGAGGATATGCGCATGGTCGCCGAAGGTGTTAAAACAGCACGGAGCGTTTACAACCTTTCCCGGCGGCTTGGTGTTGAAATGCCGATCTGCCATGCCATATATTATATCTTGCATGAAGATTTGGATCCCAAAGACGCAGCCCATCAACTGATGACACGCGATTTGAAACATGAATTAGACGATGAGTAATGATCCTAAAAAACGCCCTGAATGCTATGGTAACCTTGATAAAGTATTCCCCCTGCGAGAAGACGGCTTTCGCGTCTCTCCCATCGAGTGCATGCAATGCATTCACAAAACCGAATGCTTGAGAAGCGCAATCGGTGCATCCAGCGGATTCAGCGTTCGCGAAGAGATGGTTGATCGGGCCTATCGTGGCGGTCTGATAGGATTTTTCAATCGCTGGTCTCAAAAGAAGGCGATTCACCGGATGAAGAAAAGTAAATCATCCGATAATACCTAGATGTATATCGGGAGAAAACCATGGCAAAGATGACAGTGGAAGACGTTTCGTTTCAAGACAAGCGGGTTCTTATGCGGGTGGATTTCAATGTGCCCATAAAAAATGGGCAGGTGAGCAACGACAAACGCATTCGTGCAGCCGTGCCCACCATCCGTTACATCCTTGACAAAGGCGGAAGATTGATTCTGATGTCCCATTTGGGCCGTCCCAAAGGTAAACCCAATCCGGACATGTCCCTTAAACCCTGTGCGGCGGTACTATCCAATTTGTTGGGACAATCTGTTGCCTTTGCCAACGATTGTGTGGGAGCGTCTGCCGGCGCGGCCGTGGAGCAACTTGGCGCCGGGCAAGTATTGTTGCTTGAAAATTTACGCTTTCATGACGCCGAGACCCGGAATGACGCGTCATTTGCCAGCACACTTGCATCTCTTGGAGAGGTCTATGTCAACGATGCTTTTGGCACGGCTCATCGGGCACATGCCTCCACCGAAGGGGTCACCCGGTTTATCCAACCGGCTGTGGCCGGCTTTTTGATCATGAAGGAGCTCGATTACCTGGGTGATCTGATGCAGGCTCCGCAAAAACCCTTTGCGGCTATTTTGGGGGGAGCTAAAATTTCGGGTAAGATTGATGTGATCCAACAATTGTTGCCCAAGGTTGATCACCTTTTGATCGGCGGCGGTATGGCCTACACCTTCCTGCATGCCCAAGGCCTTTCCGTGGGGCGTAGTCTGTTGGAAACAGACAGGGTTGAGATGGCCGGCACATTGCTCCAAAGCGCCAATGGCAAAATCATACTGCCGGTGGATTGCATGGCGAGTTCAGATTTTGATCTGGGAGCCGGCCGGGCCGGAGAACTGAAAGCATTGGATGTGAATGCCATTCCCGCTGAAGCCGCCGGGCTGGATATCGGTCCCGAAACCATATCCATCTTTAAGTCTGTTTTAGCCGGTGCGCAAACCATCGTCTGGAACGGACCCATGGGGGTTTTTGAAATTAAAGAGACGGCCACGGGTACTTTTGAGATTGCCAAACTGCTGGCCGACCTGACCGACCGGGGGGCCAAAACGGTCATTGGCGGCGGCGACTCGGCGGCTGCTGCCGAAAAAGCCGGTGTGGCCGAACGCATATCACATATTTCAACCGGCGGCGGAGCCTCCCTTGAATTTTTAGAAGGCAAGACAATGCCGGGTATTGCTTCTCTAAGCGACCGACCGCAATAGCGCCGGTAGAAATATCGAATATTGAACAGGGAACTACAGATCATGCAGCGCATCAATCACCTGTGGCCGTGGATGCTTTGCGCGATAGGCCTGTGCGTCTTCTTGATATACTGGTTTCGCGAACCTTTGCTGTATGGTTTGAGCGTATCTTATGATTTGCTGACCAACCGGGAGCGGGTGGCTGATTACGTGACGTCATATGGTGCAGGCGCCCCTTTCGTATTTATGGCGATCCAGATTTTTCAGGTGATTTTAGCCCCCATCCCGGGAGAGGCCACCGGTTTTATCGGGGGGTATCTTTTTGGCGCTTTTACAGGCTGCTTTTATTCTACCATTGCGCTGACAATCGGTTCCTTTTTAAACTTCTGCATCGGCCGCTTTATCGGCAAGCATTGGGTGCGCCGGATTATTCCCCAGGCAAGATTTGACAAACTGGACCACCTGATTCGCCACCAGGGGCTATTGGTAGTCTTTGTATTGTTCCTGTTCCCCGGTTTTCCCAAGGACTACCTTTGTCTGTTTTTAGGGGTGAGCACCATGCCGATGCGGGTTTTTCTTCTCCAGGCGTTCTTAGGCCGTATCCCCGGCACACTGATGCTTAGTCTGCAAGGGGCCCTGGTATTCGAGAAAAATTATCTTATCTTTTGCCTGATTGTGGTGATCAATCTCATCGCTGTCTATTTGGCCTATCGCCATCGAGAAGCCCTCTATCAATGGGTTGAAAAAATCAACGGTCCGCCCACAGCAACAATTGACGAAGACGAACATTAATGCTAAAGCTTGAATATTCAATGAGATAAAAGATGACCATAATGATACCCAAACCTGCAATAGCAGAGCAACCATCTCGGGAGAAACGATTGGCTTTCTGGAGTGTTCGAGAAGAACTTAGCCAGGTGAATCGACTACGACGTTCTTACTATGAAATGTTGCGGGACGAACTTGATCAGTTCATTCTGGATTATGCCTTGGTGAATTCATACACCCGTTTTGTGAACAGAAAAATCCCATACCCCTTTGTGGAGAAAAGGGAACTCAAACCGCGGGCGCGCATTCCTGGCGTCGAACATGAACATCACAACACCTTTCTGGTGCTTTTTGTCGAGGATACCATTCCCGCCAATTATAAAAAGTACATTCGTTTTTTCAATGTCAACAAAACCACCAAGACCAACCTGCTGCAAGCCAAAGCACTTCCACTGCCCGAAAATTTTGATCGGAACCAAAAATATATTGAGTCGGCCCATTTTTTTAATTTTATGAAAATTTTGTTGCCTGTGGATTATGCGCTTCTGGTTCAAAGAGATCCTGCCACGCGATCGAAAAACAGATACAGCTTATCCCATTTTCATGTCCGCGTGGACTGGCCCATCACCGAAGCCGCCGAAGATATGGCCCAAAGCCTTCGCTATATTTCAAAAGACCTTTATGAGAAAGGCGACAAGTATGCCGAGCTCGTTCAAAAGAAATTCTTTGAATATTATGGGTTGCCCGTTATGGTGGGCGGTCGGCGTACGGCCGCCATTGTGGCCGCCCAGTATTTAAAAAGGATCCCCTGCATTTCAACGGTTTATGTGAGCAGCAGTGAGTCTCGCGCCATCATACGCATCTCTGAACGCGGGGTTTCCAAAGCGATTTTGCTGCGGTTTAGCGAGGATGAAATGCAGCAGATTGCCGAAACCAATAACCTTGTGCTCAGAACTTTTAAAAAGAATTACGTGGTCGCCCGGCATCGGAAAAAAGGCATTTGTCTTTTTCAGGTCACGTACGGTTATACCAACCACGCCAGGCCCCCGGACGACGGTAAATTGCGCGAGATCAATCCGGATGTGAACTGGTTGACCGTCGGTCAGGAACATATACTTCCCAAGCCCGGTGTTAAGAAGTATCCGCCGTTACCCATAAACCTCGTCTATTCCTAGTGGCAAAAGCCGGAGAGCCCCAGAGCCAAGGCGTCCAAGGGTGAAGCCGTAGTCCACCTGCTGCGATCCCCTGGCAACGCAGGATATGGGGCTTTTTAATGGTGTTTTTTAATGGTGGCATAGCTTGATGCAGCAAAAGCCGGAGAGCCCCAGAGCCAAGGCGTCCAAGGGTGAAGCCGTAGTCCACCTGCTGCGATCCCCTGGCAACGCAGGATATGGGGCTTTTTAATGG
>JASFER010000210.1:0-11489 GCA_050124755.1 Desulfobacteraceae bacterium | reverse complement strand
CTCAACTGGCGGTTTCAACCCGGGGAGCATCAATTCCGGACCGGAGAAAAAGCCCTTTTGGAGCTATGGATCAGAGATAAGCACAACAACCCGGTCCATGACGCATCCGTTCATTTTGAAGTGAACCGCCCGGCCAGTCGGGAGACGGTGCCAACGCAGCAGGCCAAGGAAATGGAGCCCGGCCGCTATGTCACCCCTATTCAAGTGCCCCAATTTGGTCATTGGCTGGTAAAGGCCGTTGTGGTTCAGGACCAGTTACAAGTAGAACATGAATTTCGAATTTACGTAGAAAAAGCTTCTTAATAACAAAGGATATAATCAAGATGAAAGTAGATGAAGGTCGTCGCAAGTTTTGTATGGCCGGACTGACCGGCATCAGCGGGGTTTTGGGAGCAAGCGTGCTGGGCAGCGGTGCCGTGTTTTTGGGTGCCCCCGGCATTTCCAATAAGTTGGAAGGCAAATGGATCGAAGTGGGTGCCCCGGCGGATTTTGAAGAAGGTCTTTTCTCCCAGGTGGTCCTGGAGTACGACGTGCAAGACGGATGGGCCTATTCAAACCAAAAAATGCTGGCCTTCGTTAGACGAGACGGAGACAAGCTGTTTGCCCTGTCGGCCACCTGTACCCATTTGGGCTGCAATGTCCGCTGGCGGGAAGAAACCAATCAGTTTGTGTGCCCGTGCCATGCCGGGGTTTACGATGAAAACGGAAATAATGTATCCGGTCCGCCCCCCAAACCGTTGACGCGATTGCCGGCTAAAATCAAGGATGAGGTCGTGTTGGTCTATAATAAAGCGACGGAGGACGATGCCCATGCTTAAACGGTTTACCAGCTACCTGGATGAGCGCTTTCATTTTGTGGATGCGTTTAAAAAGGAAGTCCTCGATCACCCGGTCCCTCCCCGGACCAATTTTATGTACTGCTTGGGCGGCATCACCTTTTTTCTTTTTGTCCTTCTGGTGGTGTCCGGTATGTTGATGGCAGCCTACTACGTTCCGAGCACAGCAGCGGCGTATGCTTCCATCGAGTATTTTCAGTATGAGATTCCGTTAGGCAGCATTGTTCGGGGGGTCCACCACTGGTCGGCCAACTTGATGATGCTGATGATCTTTTTACACATGGTTCGGGTGTTTCTGACCGGATCGTATAAAAAACCCATGGAATTTCATTGGGTGAGCGGTGTGGTGCTCTTTTTGTTGACCATGGGCATGGGATTTACCGGTTATCTGCTGCCGTGGAATCAAAAGGCCTATTGGGCGTCCAAGGTCGGCATCAACATGCCCAGCCCCGTCCCCATGGTCGGAGAGTTGTCGTCCAAGTTTTTACAGGGGGGCGAACTGCTGGGGGCTTTAACCATCAGCCGTTTTTATGCCATGCATGTCATCTACCTGCCCTTGCTCATCGGCGCCATGCTGGGGCTTCATTTTTTGATGATCCGAAGAACCGGAATCGCGGAACCCTTGTAGAATCATGCGGAGGCATATTATGCAAAAGCAAGAGACTTTCTTCCCTGGCTTCGTATTCAAAGAGGCCGTGGTGGCCCTGGCTGTCTTTATCGTTGTCATCCTCCTGGCCGTCTTTTTGCCGGCTGAAATGGGTGACCCGGCGGATCCTTCGGACTCCTCCTTTATTCCCAAGCCGGAATGGTATTTTTTGCCCCTTTACCAGGGGCTCAAATTTTTCCCGGGAAAGCTGGAGATGATCGGGTTGATGCTTCAACCCCTGGCCCTGATAGTGCTGTGCGCAATCCCCTTTATCGACCGAAACCCGGAACGACGGTATGCCAAACGCAAGCTGGCCTTGACCATATTGGCCTTCGCCGTCATCGCAACCCTGGTTCTGGGTATTTTCGGCTATCTTTCTTAAGGTGTAAGGCGACAAATAACACGGGAGCGATGATCCCCGTTAATCAATATTGTTTGAATGTATCGGTAATATCCGAAGAATGTAAAAGGAGCAGACGATGAAGCAAGTGATTAACCACCCATTCATGATAGCTTTGGGCATCCTGACCATGCTCATTTTGGGGCCACCTGCCATGCTGCCGGAGGCAGGCGCCGGCGCCATTGAAATTGAGGCGGCCAAGGTGAAATCGGACCCGGCCGATCTCAATGCCAAAGAGTGGTCCGAGGCCGAACCGGTGACCGTCACCCTGGACGGTGCCGGCCAGTTTGAGAAAAAGCAAAAAGAGGTGATCGTCAAGACGGTTTACACCAAAAAAGGCAAGCTTTCCGTATGGCTCTCCTGGGAAGATGCCACCAAAAGCATGGACGGTCAAGTATGGACGAAACAGAGCGATACCTGGGGCCAGAAACCGGGCAGTGAAGACCGCGTTGCCCTTAACTGGGAGGTTCGCCGTATAAAGAATTTCGCCACCAAGGGGTGCGCCGTCGTATGCCACAGCGACGCCAAAGACCCGGCGGAGTGGAAATATCACACAGCCAAGGCACCGCAACTGGGCGACCTCTGGGTCTGGGAGTCTTACCGCAGCGACCCATTGGGATTTGCCGGCGACTATTATGTGGACGATGACTCCAGAAAGGCGGACAAAGGCTCCGGCAAGGCGCTTCGGAACATCAACAAATTTGAAAGCGGCCCTGTTTTTATGCAGGATCCCGATAAAAAGCCACCGATTCCCGGCATGTTGATGGCCGATCAGAAAAAAGAGATCGGCGACAGTGCCGTCACTGAAACCCAGGCTTGGATGATGACGCCCTTTTCAGGGGATTTTGCCAATATCAAGGTAAAGTCAAAACATGCAGACGGAAGATGGACGGTCATGATGCAAAGGGATTTAAAAACCGGAAGCGATACCGATGTGAAATTAAATCCCAAAAAGGATTACAGTTTCGGCATTGCGGTCTTTGATAATTCCGGGAGTTACAACAGCTACAATTCACCGCCGTTGAAGCTTAAGTTCTAGCCCGACTTTTTCGGTCTTCGAATGTTAAAATTCCTGTCGATGCCTTGTATTATAAAGGCGGCAAGGAAAAACTGCGGTGGGTAGAGGTTCATCACTAGCCGGCACGAAGGCCGGCTCTATGTTGCGGGTGCTGTCGTCATCGAATAAATGGTCCTCGTAGGGCAGGGCTCCGTCCCTGCCTTTCGGCCGGCACAGAGGCCGGCCCTACGAAGACCCTATCGGCACGCGGGCGCCCGATTTAAAGCGAAAGCTTAAAACCGGCCGGCGCGGAGGCCGGTCTACGTTTTTATCGGCATTTCAGCAAGGCAGATGGTTTTCGTAGGGCGGGGCTCCCAAGCCCGCCCTTAGAACGACGGCTGCCGGAGTTATAATCCAGAGCAGGGCCGGCCTCCGTGCCGGCCGGCCATTAAAATCGATTGTGGATCTTGGTATGAGTCTTTTTTATTTATTATACGGGATACTTCTTGTGATCGCCTTTGTCGCGGTGATTGTCTATTACTACCACCCCAAACGGAAAAACGATATAGAAACACCCAAATACCGCATGCTCGATGACGACGACTGATTATACGGCATCCGGCGTGTCCTGCCCTGCCCCTTCCCAAAACCTCAAATGCGCCCATTGCGATCTTCCCATGGTTGCCGGTGAGGCGGTGTCTTTAGTAGTTGACGATCAGACGCTCTATTTTTGTTGTCCGGGATGCAGAGCGATATACGAACTGATTCGCGGTGATGGATTGGAATCTTTTTATACCCGCCGCGATGGTTGGCATGTGGGCGCTCCCCAGGTGCATGATATCGATGTTGCCCAGTTTGACGAAAAAATTCAAGCGGTCGACAACCATCTTTCCCTTGAATTTGCGGTGGGTGGCATCCGCTGCGCCTCCTGTGTCTGGCTGATTGAAAAAGCCCTGGACAAGACGCCGGGCATTGATGACATCAACGTCAATTACGCCACGCATAAGGCATCCATCCGCTGGGATCCGGAGCAAATCCAACTGGAAGCGGTCATGGGCCGGATCCAGCAATTCGGTTACACGCCCCGGCCCTACTTTTCCGACCAGCAGCAACAGGAAGAGCATCGCGCGCTGTTGCTGCGTTTCGGCACCGCCGCTTTTTTGTCCATGCAACTGATGACATTGGTTTTCGCCCTCTATGCGGGGTACTTTCAAGGGATCGATCCCACCTTTCAGCTCGGTTTAAAAATCTTTGGGGCCTTTTTGGCGACCCCGGTTATTTTTTACAGCGGCGGGCCCTTTCTCATCAATGGCTTCAACGGGTTGAAACATCTTCATTTCAACATGGACTCCTTGATCGCCATGGGTGCGGGCTCGGCTTATTTCTTATCGCTTTTTCAAATCGTTATCGGCGGCGAGGTCTATTTTGATACGGCGGTCATGATCATTACCCTGATTTTATTGGGACGACTGATTGAATCGGGAGCCAAAAGACGCGCATCGGAAGCGGTGCAACAATTGGCCGCCTTGGCCCCCGATCAGATCCGCTGTATCGACGACCCCGACGATCTGTCCGCTTTTCGGATGGTGCCAACCTCGGATATCGAAATCGGCCAATTGTTCTCGGTCCAGCCTGGTGAACGCATCCCCATCGATGGCGTGGTGGTCGAAGGTGAATCCGAAGTGGATGAATCCATGCTGACCGGCGAAGCCAAACCGGTGGTCAAATCCCCCGACGCCGTCGTCATGGGGGGGACCGTCAATTTTGCCGGACACCTTTTGGTCCGGGTGAACAGCCGCCCGGATAAAACGGTTTTATCCCAAATCATCCATTCCGTGGAGGAAGCCCAGGCCCGGAAGGCACCGGTTCAGGCGTTTGCCGACCATATCGTCGGCTATTTCGTTCCGATTATCTTTATCTTAGCGTTTGGCGCACTTATATTCGCACTACGGTCCCATTCGTCGGCCGAAAGCATCGTCCGCCTGGTCTCCGTATTGGTCGCCGCATGCCCGTGTGCCTTGGGGCTGGCCACGCCGTTGGCCATCCTGGTGGGAACCGGTATGGGGGCTAAACAGGGCATATTGATCAAAGGGGGCGACATCCTGGAACAGGCGCGGGCCATCAACGCGGTGGTGCTCGACAAAACCGGCACACTGACAACCGGCGAGATGACCCTTACCGACATTGTTTTGCCCCATGGCGACGACCCATCGTCCACACCGTCATCCATGGGCAAAGATGCCGGCTTGGTTTTGGCGGCTTCGCTTTCAACCGTTTCCGAGCATTCCATTGCCAGATCCATCGGTCGGGCCGCCAGGGGCAAAACGTTAAAAAAGGTTGAAAACGCCAAGGTGCGGCCCGGGCTGGGTATCGAAGGGGCATTGGACGGACAACGCTATTATTTGGGCAGCGCTCGCTTTATGCAAACCATCGGCGTGACGATACCAACGGATCTTGCCCCCCGCAAAGGGGCCGACACCCGTGTTTACCTTGCCGATGAAAACGCGCTGCTGGCCTGTTTCTTCATTTCAGACCGGATCCGATCATCCGCAAAGCCGGCCGTCCAGGCGCTTCAACGCCTGGGCATCGATGTTTATCTGGTGTCGGGTGATCTTGCGGAAACGGTTGCTGAAATCGCCGCTGCCGTCCATATCGATCACTATCGCGGCGAGTGTTTGCCCGAAGAGAAAGTCGCCTTTATCCAGGACCTGCAGGAAAAACAGATCAATGTCGCCATGGTAGGCGACGGAATCAACGATGCCCCGGCCCTGGCCGGCGCAAAAATCGGTATTGCCGTCGCCAAAGGCACCGATATCGCTTTGGAGAGCGCCGACATCGTGCTGATGCGGGAAAACTTGCAATTGATCCCCAAAGCCCTTATGCTTTCCAAAAAAACATTCAACACCATCAAGGTCAACTTGATTTGGGCATTTGCCTATAATCTGGTCGTCTTGCCCAGCGCTTTTTTCGGGCTTTTGCATCCGATTTTCAGCGCAGGTGCCATGGCGCTGAGTTCGGTGTGTGTGGTGACCAATTCGCTCCGGCTAAAGGGTCGTGGAAGCAAAAAATGACATTCCGCCTAGACGGCACTTAGTCTTTTAAAAAGAGGAAGAACACGATGACTTTCTGGATGACCCTTGTGCTCTTAATTTTCGGCGCACTGGTGCTGGGGTTGACCGCATGGCTGCTCTTTATATGGGCCGTTAAAAGCGGACAGTTCGATGATATCGAAGGCCCCAAATACCGCATTTTTGATGAAGATGACGATGAGCCGCGTCCCGCCACCGACACCGACCCGGATCAGTAAGTGTTCAACGTGTATTGCGGCCCCGCCATCCGGCCTGATAGTGGCAAAGGCCATTGAAAAAGCACTCATTGCCGTTTTAAGTTTCTGTACTGTTTGTATAAAAGGATTCCACCCCATGCAAATGACAGGATGAAGGTCACCGTCCCGGCAAAAACGCATAATTTGGCGATGAAATGATCGTACCGCAGCAAGCCGGATTCAGTCAGCAGGTATTCCCAGTCATGAAAACCATAGGGCGAGGAAAGTCCGGTGTTGCCGCCGAGCAGGGGCAAGCTGAGGGATCGGGCGTCATTGATATAAGGTGCGATATCAAAGAAATTTTGGCCGAACCACCATAAAGCCGCTGAAGCACCGAACGTATCCCGTGTTTTGAATAAAAAAACCGCAAAGCAGACCAGCGGCATTAAAAATTGACCGATGGTGCCGCCCAGGGAGGTCATAAAGGATCCCAGAATGCGGAAAAAGATATGTCCCGCCTCATGAAAGGGTAGATTGACGAGATGCATGAAGGATTGGCCGGCATAGTTATCTTCCAGGGGGGAAAAGACAAACCTGATTCCCCAGAAGATCAAGACCACGAAAACAATACATCTTCCAATGAGAAAGAACATATGGCTATCGGGATTGATGTAGAAGAACACGTCGGCCATTGCGGTTCGATTCTGCTCTTCCGGCGGTGACGGATCCGCAGATCCCCGATGTCCGGCATTCATTCGTGCCTGTTGAGCAGCAGCGTATTTTGCAAAGATAACACCGCATTTCACGCACTCTACGTTATCTGGACGCTGTTCGTGATGACATTTGGGACAAATCACAACGCTTCCTTATATTTCCGATACAGCCCTCTGAATTGATCATAGGTCAGGCCCATTTTCTTTGCCGCCAGTTTCTGTTGATACCTCGAGGCATCAAGGGCATTTTTCAGCAGACGGATTTTCAGCTCCCTGACGGCATCTTCAAATTGCAGGCCCAATAATCTATCGCCCATTGCGCCCTCTTCTTGAGGCGCCGTCTTTTGGGAAACCTGCCGTTGGTTCACCCCATAACCGCCAAACGGGTTGAATTCGATATGGTCGACCACATCGGTACGGGAACGATAAACAGACCGCTCAATCACGTTTTTCAACTCCCGGATGTTCCCGGGCCATGAATGACCTTCCAGGGCCGCAATGGCTTTCGGGGTGAATTGAACAACCATCTCTTTTCCGATTTCTGCGGCCATGTGCGCGGCAAAATGGTGGGCGAGCAGCATAATATCATCACGACGCTCACGCAGGGGAGGCAGAATCAGCACCTCAAATGCCAGGCGGTCCAATAAGTCCTGCCGGAAACGACCTTCTGTCACCATTTTTGGCAGATCGGCGTTGGTTGCAGCCACGATGCGCACATCGACTTCGATACTTCTCGAACTGCCCACACGTTCAAATGTGCCGTACTCCACTACCCGCAATATTTTAGCCTGGGCCTCGATCGGAATCGACCCGATTTCATCCAGAAATAGCGTACCAGCGTCAGCGACCTCGAAGCGCCCTTGCCTTCTGCGGTCCGCTCCTGTAAAGGCGCCTTTTTCGTAACCGAACAACTCCGACTCAATCAACTCGGGGTTCAAAGCGGCACAATTGAGCGCCACCAGCGGCCCTTTCCATCTTTTGGAGAGATAATGCAACCGGGTGGCGGCAAGTTCCTTGCCGGCACCGCGTTCACCCAGTATCAGCACAGGGCGGTCTACGGGTGCCACACGGGACAGGTTATTTTGGAATTCCAGAAAAGTGTCGGCTTGCCCAAGGGCTTCACGGATGGTGATAGACGGCGCTATGGTTTGATCTGGATTATGGTGATGCATGCTTAATTTACCATTATTTGGCTCATATGACCTATAATAGGTTTTTTTTACCCTGTATCCGCCTATATGTCAATATCGGCAACACAATTATATCATTGATATTTTATGATTTTTTTATTTTTTCGAACAATGGCACCATTTCTGCTGTTTTAAAATACCAACGAATTCAGGGAGGGCTAATATCATGGGAATCTTTACACGCTTCAGAGACATCATCAACGCCAACATCAATGCGATGCTGGACAAAGCGGAAAATCCTGAAAAACTGATCAAGCTCATCATTCGAGAGATGGAAGACACAATGATCGAACTCAAAGCAGCCTGCGCCGGTGTCATGGCCGGCTGCAAATCCATTCAACGCCAAAAAGACCAGACCGAACTGCAGGTTGCCCGCTGGCAGGAACGGGCGACCCTGGCGATCAATAAGGGCAGGGACGACTTGGCCCGGGAGGCCCTGCTGGAAAAACGACGCGCTATGGAAAGAAGCGCTGAATTGACGAAAGATTTTGACGAACATGATGCATTGGCCGCCCAATACCAGGACGATATCCGTCAGTTGCAGGACAAGCTCGATGCCGCTCGGGATAAGCAGCGGATGCTTGTCCAGCGTCATGCCAGGGCCAGCGGCAAGTTAAAGGCGCAGAGCCAAATCCGTCGATTCGAAAGCACTGGTGCCTTCTTGAGATTTGATGAACTTGAAAACCGAATCGATCGCATGGAGGCCGAAGCCGACATTGGCCTTTTCATCCGGAAATCGAATCTTGAATCCGAGTTTGAGAGCCTGCGTATCGATGACGAACTCGAAAAGGAACTGGCGGAACTCAAATCTGCATTGGAGAAAAAAAAATCAAATTCTTGAGGCTCTATTCTACTTCACGAGGAGTGATTCGTTGCGCGCACCGGGTTCGCGATTGACACCCATTTTCTTTTCAAATATGGTTACCTGGTACGTCACAATCCAAAATCGGACCAATAGCAAATAGCTGAACAAACTCAAATCCACAAGATTGAGGAGAGGCACGGATCATGGCTGAGTTTTTTAGTCAATACAACGGAGTCGAACTCTTTTTCCTAAGCTGTGCGGCCATCGGAGGCTTCTTTGTTTTAATGCGATTCGTCCTGCTGTTCGTAGGTATGGACCACGGTGCCGATGGCGATATGGGGGCCGGAGCGCCGGATATCGACGGGCATCACACCGATTCGGATGTGGGCTTCAAGCTGCTTTCATTGCAAGGTGTGACATCTTTCTTAATGATGTTCGGACTGGTCGGGATGGCGCTCTATAACCAGAGCAACATGGGCATTGCCATCTCCATGACAGGGGCCGTCATCGCCGGATTGGGATCTGTCTGGATTATCGCCAAAATGTTTTCAGTGGTCATAAAATTGCAATCGAGCGGCACCATATCCATAGACAGCACCGTGGGAGCGCAAGGAAAAGTTTATCTGACCATTCCTCAAAACGGAAGTGGAAGGGTTCTTATCAATGTGCGCAACAGTTTGCGTGAATATGATGCCGTCTCCCAGGATAATGCGAAGATCGAAACCGGCGTGCCCATAAGGGTGGTTTGGGTTGATGGAAATGTGCTTGTCGTTGAGACAATTTAAAGAAACGGTGAGCATCAATACCAATTTAAAAGAAGGGATGTAATATGGAAGCACTCGGGTTCTGGGTAATCGTGGTCATCGCATTCGTCATATTGATCTCAATGACACTGGTATTTCTTGCATCCCGCTATAAGAGATGCCCATCCGATAAGATTCTGGTCATCTACGGAAAAGTGGGCGGGGGCCAGTCAGCCGACTGTATCCATGGCGGCGGATCTTTGGTGTGGCCCCTGATCCAGGACTACGCCTACATGGACCTGACCCCCATGACCATCAGCATACCCCTGCAAAACGCACTCTCGCAACAGAACATTCGAATCAACGTGCCCAGCACTTTCACTGTCGGCATCAGCACCGAACCGGGCATCATGAACAACGCAGCCGAAAGATTGCTGAAGCTGCCGCAGTCGGATATTGAAGAGATGGCCATGGAAATCATTTTCGGCCAACTCAGGCTCACGGTTGCCTCTTTGACCATCGAGCAGATCAACCAAGACCGTGAAAGGTTCCTAGAAGAAATTCGAAAAAATGTCGCCCCCGAACTGAATAAAATCGGTCTGTATCTGATCAATGTGAACATCACCGACATTACCGATTCGTCCGACTATATTGAGAGCATCGGAAAAAAGGCTGCTGCCGAAGCCATCAACCAGGCCATCATCGACGTGGCCGAGCAGGAAAAACACGGCGCCATCGGTCAAGCTCAAGCTGCAAGGGAAAAAGAGATCAAGGTGGCCGAAAATGTGGCTGAGTCGGAAAAGGGAAAGAAAAAAGCCGACGCCGATCGTCGCATCTATGTTCAGCAACAGGAGACGGCTGCGGCCATCGGTGAGGCCGATGCGGACAAGGATAAAGAAATCAAAGTCGCGGAGAATCTGGCCGAGGCTGAAAAGGGCCGCAAACGGGCTGAGGCGGATAAACGGATATATGTTCAGCAACAGGAGGCCGAAGCCATCGCAGGAGAAAATACGTCCAAGGCCGATATCGCCGATGCCGATGCCGAGCTGGCCATTAAAAAGGCTGACGCCGAAAAACGCGGCGAGGTCGCAAAGCGCGAAGCCATTGTCCAAATCCAGAAAGCCCAGTACCAGGCGGAACTGGAACGCCTGAATGCCGAAGAAATTGTCAAAAAAGAGATCCAAAAACGCGAAATCGAAATAGCGGCCGAGGCTGAAGCAGAGAAAATTCGTCGCGAAGCAAAAGGATCGGCTGACGCGGTTCTTCTGAAGTATGAAGCGGAAGCAAGGGGTATTAAACAGGTACTGGAAAGCAAAGCGGCCGGTTACTCCGAGCTGGTCAAGAGCTGCAGGGGCGATGCCAAGTCTGCGGCCACCCTCCTGATGATTGAAAAGATCGAGGAGATCGTGAACATGCAGGTAGAAGCCGTCAAGAATCTCAAGATCGATAAGATCACCGTGTGGGATTCGGGTGGAGATAACAAGAACGGAACCACTACCGCCAATTTTCTATCCGGTTTTGTCAAAAGCCTTCCACCGCTGCACGACATCGCAGAGATGGCGGGCCTTGACCTGCCAAAATACTTAGGGCAAATGAATGCTCCCGAGCAGACCGATGCCGACCGGAAGCAAAGCGAACCGGTACAGACGTCAGAAAGCAAGGACAAAGCTCAATAGATCAATGCGATTCCCCGCTCCTAAAATTGTCAAAACACGAGCAAGCGGCTTGACTTACCGTGGTCTGAGCAGCTAACGTTCAGCAGGCATGGCAGGCGGGCTACCCGGTCATGCAAATCATGGTGCCGCAGCCGATACCAGGGGGGATCGTATGGGATTCGTGCTGGAAAAATTCCTCATCGATAGACGCGACGCTATCATTGCGCAGTGGATCGCCC
>JASFER010000209.1:0-11525 GCA_050124755.1 Desulfobacteraceae bacterium | reverse complement strand
TTTAAATGAACTGCCCACCCAGAAAGATTTTGACGCCTATAAATCACGGTTAACCAAGCTTAAGGCATCCGGCACCGGGTTGGCCGCTATAATGAGCTCGGCCAACGAATTTCAGTCGCTCCAAGCTGATGTGAAGAAAGATTTGGACCGAATCAAACAAGCCCAAAAAGGATTTCAAACCGAGTTGGCGGATTTAAAAAAGCAATCGGCGCAACTGGCCAAGGCCCCCGCCGAAGAGGTGCGGCGGCTAAAAGCCAAATATGCGCTATCCCCGGAAGGTGCCGCCAATCTCAGCCGCATGCTCTTCGGTCCAAAAGTATGTGATTGGTGGAAAAAAGGTTACCATTGGTATGCGCGGCTACAACCCTATCTAGGCAGTGCAACTGAAAAAGGGGAAAAACCGGGTACGCCGAAACCAGAAGCGAAAACCGAGGATCAAAAGGGTGGGATGCCCGATTTATTGATTCGCCAGGTACACATTGATGCGTTGTTGGACATCGGTCAATTCACTGGCCAGGCCAGCGACATTTCATCCAATCCCCAGATTTGGGGCAAGCCGGTGACGTTTAAATTTCTGGGCCGCCAACTCAAACAGATTCAAAGCATTAACATGGACGGCATCATTGATTTCATACAACCCGACAATCCCAAACATTCGGTCAAGCTGCTGGTTCAACAATATGCCCTGCAAAATTTAATTTTGAGCGATTCTGAAAACCTGCCGCTCTCTATTGCCAAAGCCATCACAGACATCAATATGGATCTCAACCTGAATGGTCCCAAGCTTGATGCCATAGTCAAAGCCCAGTTGGACAGCGTTCAGATGGCCGTTGAGAAAGCCGTCACATCCGAATTGAACAATGCATTGTTCGATGCCATTAAAAGTGTAACCCGATTTGGCCTGACAGCCATGGTGGAAGGTACCAACCCCGATTATTCGACAACAATTAAGTCGGATCTGGACAAAATACTTCAACAGGCGGTTGGCCAGATTGTCAAAAAAGCAGGCAACAAACTGGAGTCACAACTTCGCACCGCCATTGCCGAAAAAACCAAGGGCCCCATTGGTGATGCCCAAAATCAGGTGGCCGGCCTGGATGCCATTACCGTAGAATTATCCAAACGGCTCAACCTGGGAAATAATGTCATCAAGAATATAAAATTGCCGTTTTAGGGTCGCGGATAAAACATTTTTTCCGCGGTCCTTGGGGATTGCGCTGCGAAAACGCATCTTATAGCGCAATCCAACGGCAACACCTTGACAAATAAGCAAGATGATGCTTTCTAAATAGCACGATAAAGAGTTGGTTGCACCATATCCAATTGAGTAACAGATCGGCCGCCGCTTTGACGCAACTCCGAAAGACAAAACTTGCCGCTTCACTCAACCTCACCAGTGTTTCTAAAAACGAAAATCGCATTATACCCCAGCTTGAAGAGGACCAATAATGGCCAGACTTATACTTACATTTAAAAATAAAGTACTCAGCAATCATTTGATTGCTGCCGGCACAGATGTGATCATCGGCAGAGATCCCAGCAGCCAGATCGTCATTGACCACCCATCTGTTTCCAGCCGGCATGCCCGGGTCAAACAGGATGGTCAGGCACTCTACTTGACGGACCTGGGAAGCACCAACGGAACATTTGTCAATGATGACAAAGTCGTCGACTGCCAGTTGGCTCATCAAGACTGGGTACATATCGGCAAGCACGTACTGATTGTTGACCTATATGAGACCCTTTCGCTGGACGCCACCGTCCATATGCTTGTGTCAGGCACCTCCGGCACTTCGGATGCAGAAGGGACCATGATGTTGAATATGGAACCGGGGCAGAAACCATCGGCCTGGACCCCCCTTGATTACCTGAACTTTCTATCGGGAAACCAGCCCGATTTCGAGCTCACTCACAAGACCGTAACCATTGGCAAAAACAAAGACGCCGACATAGTGATAACCGGTTTCTGGTCTTTGTTTGCGGGTCAGCCTACCGCCACCATCTCCAAACAAAGCGGAGATTATTACCTGGAATATATGGCCGGCCTACTCAAACCGAAAATAAACGGTATGACCGTTACCGAGCCGACCCGGATCAAACACCATGACATCATTCGAGTCGGCTCCATAGAACTTCAACTCGTTTTAATGCAATAGTTTTGTTATGATCATTGCGTACTCCCAAAAGGATTGCCATCCATTTTGCGGGCATGAGAATCGGTATGCCCCCAAAATTGCCGGCCATAGATAACAGCCACACACCGTAAATATCATACCCGTGCATTTTGCATGGATGCTTTCGCATCCTGAATCTGCGCTAATGTTTCGTTTGACAACATCCGATGATAATCTCATGGCGATGCACAAAGGGCTGCCATTTATGACAATCCACCGAATATCATTTGACAATTATCATTGATTTCGGTTTCACTGAGTTAACGACAATCCCAAAACAGGGCCATGTCATAGCGGTGCGGCAGATCCCGGTGACAAATTGACCGGAAAAACAGATTAATGAATTTATGACAAATATGGATTAGAGGGGCTTGTGGCGTACATAAAAAATTTTGATTTCGACCCCCTTATCGGACAGCAGGTGGGCACATCCGTCCTGTTGCGAAAGCTGGATCAGGGATCCATGTCTGTGGTGTTTGTGGCCTATCAAAAAACCCTCAAGCGCCAGATCGCCGTCAAAATATTACCCAAGGTATTTCTGACGCCAAAGATATCCGAGCTTTTTCAACAGGAGGCCCAAGCCGCTGCGTTTCTATCCCACCCGTGCATCATACCCGTATATGAGGTCGGTGAAACAGACGATTTTCTGTTCTTCACCATGCAATTGGTTCGCGGTGCCTCCCTGTCCCATTATATTCGCAGGGCTCGCAAAAACGTCGTTCCCTCCAAGCGTGTAATGCCGCTTAGGGAGTCCCTTAAAATTATGGTCAAGGTATTGGATGCATTGGATTATGCCAATGGACTGGGCATCATCCATCGTGATATCAAACCGGGCAATATTCTCATTGAAGAGCATTCACATCGTCCCATCATCACTGATTTCGGCGTCGCCAGATCCTATGAAAGCTCGGGCAGCGAATCCCGAGTCATGGTTGGTACGCCCACCTACATGGCGCCCGAACAAATCCTGTCGGGCATTGTTGACAGCGGTGCAGACGTGTATGCCACAGGTGTCATGCTATTTGAATTGCTTGCCGGACGACTGCCCTACCCGCCATACGATACTGCCTTGAAACTGCTTAAAATCAAACTAAGGCTTCAGGACCGCATTTTTATGAAAAAGCCCTCTGAACTTAATCGTATGGTCAATCCGGCCATGGATGATATTGTTCTGAAAGCAGTGGCGTACAACAAAAATAGACGCTATGCGACCTGTCAGGAATTTGGTGAAGACTTAGAAATGTATATTGATCGATATCTTAAATCGCCTTGAGCGAGAAGAGGCATATAATGGATACAAGCACAACCAAAGATAAACTGGCCAGATTCGGGCGAACCTTGGCATTGTTGCTGAACCGGTCTCTAATGTATCAAAAGAGCCATCCAATGGTCAAAGGCTCAATCCAAGATGTTCACAAAATGGCCGAACTTTTATTACAAAGCATTTCTCCGGTGGTGTTCATCCTCAACCGACAACAATTCTATGTGGATGAAGAGCAACTTGACCCGCGCATCAATGTCAAGCGCATCGCCTATCTATTCAAAACCCACGGCATTCAATCCATTTCTTTTGAAACCGGTCTGACAGCGAGCGAAATTGACATTTTTATTGAAATATTCTCCTCGATGACTGTGGAGACCAATGCCGATGCCATTAAAAAGGAGTTGATCAAAAAAGGCGCCTACAATATTCGGGTCAACCATGTCCTCTATAAAAAAGTGACCGAAGATGATCAGGTGGTGTCCAGGGAAGCGTTGAAACAGGTCACACCCACAATGGAGGAAGACGATAGTGAGAGCCGCAAAAAGTTCATGGACACGCTTCTGGAGACCATCCTCACTGAAGAATTTGCCAATACCCTGAACATCAAAAGCTTGTTGAATAATCCCGGACAGGTATCAAAGAACATGATAAAAGCCGATTTGGCCAGCGCACCGAAGTTGGGCGGTGGGGAATCGGCTGGAACCGGCGGTGGTAGCGAAATAGCTGGAGCGGGAACGGGAGATGGTACTGCGGGTGAAGGCAGTGGCACCGGCGCCGGGCCCGGTGGTGGCATGGAGTTTGGAGGCCCTGGTGGCGGTCTTGGAGACGGTGGGGCGGGCGCGGCTGGACCGGGAGCAGGAAGCGCTGCTGCAGGTGCAGGCCACGGCTCTGGCATGGGGCCTGCCGGTCCTGGTGACGGTGGCGGCCCTGGTGGCGGCGTGGGGGCCGGAGGTTTTGCCACCGGTCTTGGAGACGGTGAGGCCGGCGCGGCTGGACCGGGAGCAGGAGGCGCTGCTGCAGGTGCAGGCCACGGCTCTGGCATGGGGCCTGCCGGTCCTGGTGACGGTGGCGGCCCTGATGGCGGCGTGGGGCTTGGAGGTCCTGGTGGCAGTCCAGGAGACAGTGAGGCCGGTGCAGCGATCGGAAGAGAAGCTTCTTCGGTGACTGCACGAGGAGGGCATGCCCACAAAACGGATTCTAAATCCGGAACTGCAGTGGGAACGGCAAGTCGCGTTGGTGGTAATCGAAGCTCCGCAGCAGCCGAAGCCGGCAAAGATATCACCGCCGCAAGCGGCGGAGGTCATGGACATATGCTGCTCCACCAATTGGATTTGATACAACAGGAAGTGCAAAAACAGCTGATGGGCGGTGGCGACATCTCCCTTGAAGAGCTTGCCGATGCGGTTTTCGAAATGAAAAAGCAGCTCTTTGAAGACATTCAAACCCAGAAGGCGTTGGGCATCGCCTACGCCAATGAAAACGCCATCGTTAACAACATCAACGAGCTGACCGATCAGGTCTTGCTCAAACTGATTCAGGAAGAATATAAAAACGGCCAAATCACTACCAAGCGTTTCGCTCAGATTATTCTACGCCTGATCCCTGATCCGCAAGAGTTGAAGCGACTATTGCCCAAAATAAAGAGAGTCCTGTTTGAATGCGGAATGCCGCCGGATGCTTATCTGGAACTTGTTGACGAGTTAAAACAAGAGCTTCGAAATGAAGAACTTTCTCGAATTATCGAAGAAAGCTCAGAAGCCATCGGCGTCGATAGCGAAGAGCTGATCGAAGAGCTAAAAGAAGACTCCGGTCAAGCGGCAAAGCTCATCTATCTTGCCTCGGAAATTCGGAAAAGCGGCGGAGACGAGGCGGCCCTGTCTGATATTCTGGTGGACTATGTAGAAAAAATGACCAGTGAAGCCGCCAAGGCAGCAGATGGCGAAGAGCATCTCAAAAAGGTGGTGTCGGATGTAGAGTCCACCGTTTTGGGACAGTTGGCTCAAATGGACGTGGGGGAAGATGTGCTGGCGCGCATGGAAGAGCGTATCAATGACCGCATGGACGGTATCCTTGACAGAATACGGGTCGAGTGGCTTCAGACCCAAGCCAGCCATATTCGAAAGGAAAAAGCCAGGCCGCTCACTGTCCTCCAAACGCTTGAGCACAACGTGGGTGACGACGAAGAGCTGGAAGAAATTTTACGGTCAGTTCGCGCTAAGGTAGACGAAGGGGAAATCGAAGAAAATAATTTCAGCAAAATCCACATGGAAATCAACCGGCAAAAAAAGCATTTGGAAAAACTGGCCGAGGACACTGACATGCCTGAGGGTGTGTTATCCAGAAAAGAACTCATCTTTATCCTGGAAAAAGAGATCGCCCGAGCCAATCGCTATAATGCCCCGTTCTCTGCCATGGCGTTCTCTTTTGTGAATGCCAAACCGCAAATGAAAGCATTGGAAAACTTGACCACCACGGAATTGGTGATGAGTGCGGCATTGGACAAATTGGTCAGCACCATACGGGAAGTCGACTATATTGGTCAAATCGGCAAAAATAAAATGGTGGCACTCTTGCCTATGATTGCCCTGCCCGCGGCCAAGCTGGCATTGCGAAGGGTGATGAACCTGCTGCACAACGAACCTTTGGTTGTAAAAGAAGTGCCGGTAAAATTACGCGTAGCCGGCGTTGTAGCAGAATTTGACGCCGATCAAACACCGGACGCCCATGTTTTCGCAAAGAAGCTTTCCAACCAGCTTATGGACATGGTGTCGAGGATAAAGAATATCCAAGTCCTATTTTAATGGCAAAGGCCGGAGGGCTTCATATCCTGTGTTGCCAAGGGCTCGCAGTAGGTCTACTACGGCTCTGCATGTAACCGTAAATACTTCTCCACATGATGATATAAATCACGTTCCAATGCCTTGTCGGGTTGAACAAATTCAGCGGTAACGATCTCTCGCCCGTCAATTTCTACATCGACCGGGCCGTTTACCTGCACCTCAAACAGATTGACTCGGTCGCAGGGGCCCAACTCGCCTTGCAGTTCTGCTATGAAAACCAAATCTTTCTCATTCAAACTCACGCCTACTTCCTCGAACGTCTCTCGCACAGCGGCTTGCTCCAATGTCTCGCCCTTATTAAGCAATCCTCCAGGGAGAGACCAAACTTTGCGGTAGGATTTCTGTATTAGTAAAATCCTGCCTTTATACCATATAGCAACCAAGGTGCCGCGGACTTGGGTTTTCGTTACCGAGAAAACGATACGTGCGCAATGAAAGATAATAGAAAGAACGATTCCCCAGATTCGGCTTACAATTTTAGACATGTCTATAAATTTGGTTATATAAATTTGCTTTTTGTTACCTATAGGATTTCTTTTTTCAATGATGCCCAATACCGATCGATAAAAAAACGGTGGCTGTCAAAGGCAATGGGGGGCAACAGGTTCTGGGTAAACCACCGGACGTCTGCGGCGTCGTCGCCTGCGATCAACGTTCCCCGAAACTGACGGATCAGATACCCGACCATGAGAACCGAGTGGTATTGCGATGAGGGGGTGGTGCGCACGCCCATCAGTTCCGGATTCCGACCTGATAACCCAGTCTCTTCGGCAAGCTCTCTCAGCCCCCCCTCTTCAGGTGCCTCACCCAACTCAATAAAACCTCCCGGCAGGCACCATTGACCCTTTTTGGGGTTCACATCCCGCTTAACCAGTAAAACCTGATGGTGGTCATTGACAACGACCAGACAGGTGGCCGGAATGGGATTCTCATAGATCGGCTTCGCACAACGCGGGCAAAAGAGCCGCCGGCGGTCCTCGATAAATTTTGACGTCAACGGGCCGCCGCAGAAATGGCAATGGGATTTTTGCTCCATCAATCGTCAAAGTCACCTTCCGGCCCTTTGTCCGACGCAATGGTTTTCGCCTGTTCGATGATTTTTTCCTTTGTCCATTCTTGAGCATCTTCGATTTTCTCTGCTTTGGGACCTGGATCGAAGCTGCCGGCTTTCAAGATCGCTTCCACGGCTAAAGGTGCGCTATCCTGCGCATTGAAGACGTCCACCAGCATGCTGTAGACAAAATCTTCCACCCGTTTGGTCATGCGCTCCCGAACCGCCTGGGGTTGTCCCAGCAGTTTGTTTTCAAAAGGACGGTTGAGCTTCTTGTAGTTGCCGCCTTTCCATCCCTGGCTTTCAGCGTATGCTTTCATCCGGCCCCACATCTCTTCCGTGACGCCTTGGTCCGCGACTTTGATAAATTCGCCGTTCTCGTCCAGGATGGCATTGCCGTAGTCATTGACTTCAAATCCCCATGAGATCATCTGCAAGGCGGTGGCCACATTGGCTTTGGTGGTGCGGGTCTGTTGAGCAATGCTGCGCAGCCGATCGGAGTTGTTGCCGGAAGTGCCGTGCTGAGCGCCTGATATCTTGTAAGGGGTCAAAGCGTTATGGATTTCGGCTGTGAGGTCGACTTGAATACCCTGGCCGCTGGCTTCGATGCCGTGGGTGGTTCCGTTGTTCAAAGCAATCCAATTGGGAAAGATACCGTGGGCATTAAGGCCTTGGATCAGAAAAAGGGCTTCTTCCCGTGTCGAAAGTCCCAATTTGCCTTTAATTTCGCCCACCTCCGTTTCAAGGCCGGCCCAGTCGGGAACGAATGGACTCAGGGCGATATTGGCCATGAGGTTCTGATCGTCGGGCATGTGCGAGGCATCGATGGCGATGGAGGTGATGCCGGCGTCAAATATGGAGGGGATTTCGACCTTGGCAGCTGCAATATCCGCTTCTGATTTAATACCGTAATGGTCGGCGTGCAACGCCACCGGTATGTTGATCTTCATCTCGTTGCAAAAGGCATCGACCATGCGTGCCATGTTCCAGAAATTGGTGTCGCAATAGGCATCCGCGCCGCCTTCCGATTTGGCAATCTCGATAATCAACACGGAATTGGCGCGTTGGGCGGCCATGAGCGCCCCGCGGATGACAAAGCTGTTGCGCCCGTTAGCGGCCATGCAGATGGCCTGTCCCTTGGCCAGCATGGCCAGGTCAATATATTTTCCGCTGACCAGCAAGGCTTTGGAGTTGGGGAATAATTTTTGAATGTTGGGCGGGCGGCCGATGGACAGCGCCTGGTTATAATCAGCCTCGGAAATAGTGGGCATGGGGGTTCCTCCTTTGGTTATAAATATCAATTGATTACAAAAATCAATGAGGTGACTTTTTGCTTATTTCCTTCACCCGATTATTGTAGGCTTCGAGTCGGGTTTTATAGGCGGCATCTTTTTCCTGATAGGCCTGGAAGCGTGCATTAAAGCTCACCGCTTTTCTATTGACGGCCTTGATTTGATCCGGGGTTACAGCTGCTTTTTGTTCTGCTTTTAATCTGGTGTTTTCATCTGCCAGGCGTTGGAACTCGCTGTCTAATTCCCTTTTTATCTCATCAAGTTGTATGCGTTCACGCCGGAGGCTTGCCTGGTGGTCTCCTTGCCGGGTTCCAATGCCGATATTCGCACCCTTGGCCGCAGTCTCGCGATCTGCGATTGGGCTGGAATCGCCAATTGTTTCCGCACCGTCTCGCTGATCAACGGGTACTTTGCCTAAATCATCCGTATAGATAACATTCCCATGCTGGTCCAAATAGCGGTAGAATTCAGCTCCTGCCGGTAATGCCAGTGAAAGTATCGCCAACAAGGCGATGACCCCGATTCGCTTCATGGTATCACCTTTCGATAGGCTTATGGCCATAAGTTGTTTCAAACCTCCCCTCGAACGCCATCTGGAGCGTTGGGCACTCCATTCAAGCCATCGGAATACTTGCCTATTCCTACGGTTAGGAGTTCGCGTCCGCCTTGACCTTGAGCCCGATTGAAGGTTTTGAAACCGCTTCTAATCGATCTTTTTCCATTTTTTGATAAAAATTATGCTAATATATGGTTTTACAAACAATTCTGTCAAGGTGAGCGGCGGTACATCCTATGATTTTAATAAATGTTTGACAATATTTGGTATTAGTGTAGATTGAGCCCGAAAACTTAGGATCCCGTACCCATGGTCTTTTATAGCAAAAGGACCAACTTCATAATTCTTGCCCATGAGACGATTGCTTATATACATTTGGTTCTGCCTGGGAATGATGATTCTCAGCGCCTGTGTTTCAAAGCCGGTATACACGCCGGCACCAGATCAAAAGGCCTTGGGGCCTGGCGATCCTCTATTTCAGCAAGGTGAGCAATTCTTCGCACGCAATGAATTTGACCAGGCACTGGCAAGCTATAGCCGTTATCTGAGCCAATATCCCCGGGGTGAACGTGCGGACCAAGCCCTGTATCGCATCGGGTCCATCTACCAACAACAGGGAATGGCTGACGCATCTCAAGCATTCTATCAAAGGCTGGTGACTGAGTTTCCCCAAAGTGCATTGGTCAACGACGCCCGTCTGGCCGTTTTCGATTTGTTGATGCTGGATCAAAAAACGGATGATGCCATTGCACAAGCCGAGGCAATCCTGCTTTCAAATCCGAATGATGATATGCGGCGTCAATTGTGGCAGCGATTGGCGCGTCATTACCGAGAGACCGGCGAAATGGCCGAGTCAGCGGCATATGTTTTCATGCTTTACAAATTCGCGCCCGAGAAGGAGAAAGTCCGGTGGTCGGATCGTCTCTATGAGGTGATCAGCCGGCTCCAGACCGACGATATTGATGCCCTGTGGGATCAAATGGATGATGACTTGGCGCGCAGCCATCTCATGTATCGATACGCCACATTGCAGGTGGTGCAGGAAAACTACGATGAGGCCCTGGAGGTTTTGATTGCTTTCCTGGAGGCGTATCCCAACCACGTGTTTGCAGCCGATGCCAGTCAAATCATCGACACCCTTGAACAGCGACTGAGCTTTACACCTCAAACGCTGGGGTGTTTGTTGCCCCTGAGCGGTCGTTACCGGATCTATGGACAGCAGGCTTTAAACGGCATTGAATTGGCCCTGAGCCTGATGCAATCCTCTGAGCAACCATCCCCGATAAAGCTGGTGATCAAAGATTCAGCGTCGGAGGAGCACACTGCCGTTCAGAGTGTGAAAGCGTTGGTCGAGGCTGGAGCAGGCGCCATCATCGGGCCCATTGTCACTTCGCCGGCTGCAGCCAGAGAAGCCCAGAAACAGAATGTCCCCATGGTCACTTTTACTCAGAAGCCCGACATCACCCAGATCGGGGATTACATATTTAGACATTTCATCACTCCCCAAAATCAAGTCCAAACCCTGGTAAGCTACTTCATAAATAGCGTGGGATTGCGAAATTTTGCCATCATGTATCCCAAAGAATCATACGGTCAGACCTTTATGACCCTTTTTTGGGAAGAGGTGATTCGCCAGGGGGGACGGGTGGTTGGTGTCGAGTCATACGATATCGAGCAAACCGACTTTGCCGCAGCCATTCGAAAACTGGTGGGAACTTACTACAAACTCCCCAAGGATCTGCAGTTTAAGTCGTCGGTTGTGGTTGAAGATGCCCCATATTTTGAAGTAACTTTCACTGCCTCGGACCGGTTGGAAGTTGTTTTGCCCGATCCGATTACCCGCCTTACGGGCCTCTTTTTCCAAGACCCGGACCAGGACCGGATTAAGGGGCCGGCCATAGGCCGCCGGCAGCGGCAGGAAACCAGTGAACCCATCGTCGATTTCGATGTGCTTTTTATTCCCGATGCACCCAAGACAGCCGGGCTCATTTTACCCCAGCTGGCCTATCACGACATCAGGGATGTTTATTTAGCCGGGACCAACCTGTGGCATTCCCAACAACTCATCACCATGACCCGGGATTACGCCCAAAATGCCGTTATGGCGGAAGGTTTTTTCAGTCAGAGTCCGGAAAAACCGGTCCAACAATTTGTAAAGGCCTTTAAGGATTTATACGGCAAAGAACCCGGCATTATCGAAGCCTTCGCCTTTGATACCGCATGGCTCCTGTTTAACATTTTATCCCAAGCGGATATCCACTTTCGTCATGATCTGCGTGACGTTCTCCTGCACCGATTCGAACCGACCGGCGTGACCGGTCCAACCGTGTTTGCCGAAAACGGGGAAG
>JASFER010000208.1:0-11550 GCA_050124755.1 Desulfobacteraceae bacterium | reverse complement strand
AGATTGAACTGAAAAACTGATAGCCATCGTTTTCAGCGGTTCACAAGGATCGTGCGCCCGCTGAAACACAGGATATCTCAAAACACCTCACCATTATGAAGGCGAATATAGACAAAAAAACTGATAGACCCTCACTTGGAGTTGTAATCAAATATTGTCTTTTACAATTGCCGAGTCTGGTAGCCTTTATTTTGATACTTGTCTTGGTGCGACAATGGTTAGAGGCTCCGGATTATCTTATATGGGGGCTATTTTTCTTTTGGATGGGCAAGGACATTGTTTTATTTCTTTTTCTCTGGAGGCATTATGATCCAAACCATTTCCCAGACCGGTTTCGGATGGTTGGCCGCAAAGGGATCGCTCTGACTCGATTGAACCCTGACGGCTATGTTCAAGTACAGGGAGAGCGCTGGCAGGCCGAAATATTTAATGAACTGGTACCTATTGATCAGGACGAGGCAATTTGGGTAAAGGCCATAAACGGCCTCAAATTAATAGTGATCCCTTACATTAAAGATTAGCCAAGATAGTTGACCCATTTGTAAGCTTCAGGCCGATGTAAGGGATGGAAAACACTTCATTGACTCGTAACATATTGGCCGGTAAAATCCGGCCGGTCATTTCGGAAGTTAATCATGACATTCTTTTTCACTCACTTCGGCAGGTGGATATGAACAAAAGTGAATTGATCCATAATTTATCGAACGATTATTTATGTATTCTCTAAATGGCGCAGGCCTCCCGGTCCGTTTCAATCCTTATGGGCTAGCCGTTTTTTAATACGTTACAACTTTCCAAACCCTGAATTCCTTAAGAATGCCGCCTTCAAAATGACCAATTAAGGACACTGATACGTCAAAATAGTTTTGAAATTTTCCGGAATTGATTCCTTTTTGAACCCCTTGGGGCAATTTTGATATTTCAGCTTTTGACATTGGTTTTTTACTGCTGAAAAAAGTGTAGCCAGTGTCACCTTGCCATTTCACTTTAATTAATGACAGATTCTCAAATTCAGTTTTTGTGAGCCCTAAGCGGAGGCCTGCAATGTTTAATTCTAAATCTGAGAGTTCTCTGGGGAAACTAGCACACTTTGCATTTGGATCATGACCACTTACACCAAAACCTAGTAGCTCATGATTAGGACCTCCCATTTCCCCAGACAGGAAATGCAGAATACCTTCTTTTAAACGGTAGCAAATTCTCGCTTCATAGCCCCCAGCTTCGCCGGTTTCTATCAATTCCGTAGGACCATATTTTTCGACTACTTCATTCAGATTGACAGTGTTTAGTTCAAACCCTGCGAATTTTGTAAATTGATTGCCGTTCTCTTGTGCAAAGCTTTGTACTGCAAAGACGCATGAAAAAAGCAGAATGATTGAATGTATGTGTTTCTTCATTTTCACTGCAACGCCCAGTGTCACAGGCGGCATAGTCCTCGCCGTCCTGTGAACACAGTTGTTCGCATTTCTTGTTTTATTTCATCCATTCAGGCCTTTTGAAAGTTGGATCAGGAATTTCCCCTGGAAGAGGGAAACCCTCTTCTTTCATTTCCTTCACGCTTTTATCAAGGTCCTCGTGATTATGAAATGAAACATGCAATACCCCATGATGATCGATTTTAAGTATGTACTGAGCATTATCAGGTATTACATTTACTAGGCAAACCTAAATCATGGGACAATGCCGTGAGCGACGAAAATCGTGACCATGGCAAAGGTGGTCTCGTTGCGGATGAGATCTTCCAGTTCGGTGAACACCGCTTCCGTCTGTTCATTGAGCTCACCGGCGCGTTCAAGGACCTGGCGCTTGAATCTGTAAACGATCGAGAAAAAGGTTTCTCGCCCAAGGGCCGCCGCTGTTATTGGAATATGTTCCATGCTGACCTGCTGCAGGCCGACATTGTGCATATATGCGAAGAGCTTCCGACCGACATGGCGGTCTCCACCGGCGGCGCTTTGAGCGCACAGAATACGTTTCTCGAGTTCATCCAGCCCTTTCGGGGCTGGATAAACAATGTTCGTTCGGTCGTCTACATCCAGGATGGCAACAATGCCGCCTCGCTTGGTCACCCGTCGCATCTCTCCGAGGACTTCTTGTGGATTGGGCAGGTGCTGAAAGAGAAGCCTTGCATAGCTGAAATCCGTAACATCGCTGTCAAGCGGGATCTGATGCCCCATACCCTTGAGAAAGCGGCAACGGTCCGCCATTCCCTGGCTTTCGATGAGCAGCTGTGCTTTGCTTCTCAGAAGATCTTCGGGCTCAACACCGATAACCGTGGCCGAAGGCAGACGCTTGGCCAACAGAAGGGAGGTGACCCCCGGCCCTGAACCGAGGTCAAGAATGGTTGCCCCGTCACGCAGTCCGATACTGTCAAGAACGGAAAATTCGACATCTTCCCCGACGCTTGCCTGGGCGACCAGGCGTCTGAACTCGCCCTCCTGGTCTCCGAGGCTTGAGAATTGATATGATTCAACACGGTTCTTGATTTCGTTGCTGTCAGGAAGCTGGTAGATCGACGGCCTTTTGACACGCACATCGCCGGCCGAAGGTTCCAGACTGTACGCGTCAGTGCCGATGAGACGATCGAAACGCCTGGCAAGAATCGCCAGCAGCCTTTTTGCAAGCTTGAAACCAAGCTTGGTATCGGCGCGAAGGACCCGTTCTAGAAAATCGGAGGGGAAAAGGAATGCATCTGATTTTTCGAGGGCAACCAGGTCTGCCGTGTGCGGCCCCTCGCCAAAACTGCTTGTTTCCCCGAACGTCTCACCCTGCCGGATCACATTGACCACCCTTACGCCCCGCGCTGCAGGTATCTCGACACCAAGGCTCCCCGACAGAACCACGCCCATACCCTTTTCCGTTTCTCCACGTCGATGAATATATTCCCCGGCAAAGAAGGAAATTTCCGCTAGTCTATGACCGACTATCCTGCGTTCTTCATCGGAGAGTCCCTGTAGCAGACCATTGCTCCTTAAAGCTCCCTCATCAGACTCGGCGCAGGCCAGGCGGGCCCAGAGGTGGTGTACTCTTATCCGGGCAAAACCCGGGTTCTTGAAAGCAGCGAACCGCCCAGCCAGCTGCCGGGCCGCTTCTCCGCAGTCATCAAGCTCAGCGGGGCACAGCCGGGCAAGCGGACTCTTGATTTCAGTCAAGTATTGCCGGTCACGAATACAATGAACAAGCGGAACCCGGATGCCGGCATCGATTCGGAAGTTTTCCGTGTATGGCCGGAACCCCAATTGATAGTAGAAGGAAACAAGATTGAGGGGACAATAGGCAACCGCGACAGAGGGCCCTTCGGTTAGACAGAGACGATAAAGCGCCCAGACAAGCAGCGAAGCCACCGTCTTCCCCCTGGCTGCGGAAGCCACAGTAAAATGCGAGGCGTAGCAAATCTTTTCACTGCCGAACTGCTCGACGAGTTCCGTGATCTTCAACTGTCTGTCAAGCCGGTCGGGAAGGGAGGCGATCCTGAGGAAATTGATTCTCAGGCATCCCACTACCCGGCCTGACCGGTCCACCGCGATAAGGTGTTTTGCCCACTCGTCCAGCTCATCTTTCATGCTCCGGCGTTCATGGTCCATCCCCTCCATGGACCGGTACAATTCGTTTGCCCATATCCCGTAGAGAAACCGGTAGATATTTTCCTTGTCGTGAGCACTCTTCGGTTGCACTACATGGACGCTCATGGCCTCCCTCCCGGGTTGTCGATTCTTGGAATTTATCGTGAAGATACATGCCGACCCGTGTATCCTCAGGAGTAGGGCGGAGACGGCACGTCGACCATCGTTTAAGCTTTTCAAGCGTGCAAAGCGCGTGGTTTGATCAAAACAATCAATGCCCCTGGTAGTCCCTGTCGAGGGCCTCCTTGACCTTGGCCACAAGCTGCTCGCTGGAAAAGGGTTTCTGGATCACGCAGACATCCTCGTCCAGGATCCCGCGATTGGCGATGATATTTGGCGTGTAGCCGGACATGAACAACACCCTGATCCTGGGAATCAGGGTATGCAGACGGTTGGCAAGTTCGCGGCCGTTCAATTCCGGCATGACCACATCTGTGACCAGCAGATCGATACCCTGCGGGTGCTGTTGGGCCAGGGTGATTGCCTTTGCGGGTGTATTTGCCGTCAGCACACGGAAACCCAGTTTCTTGAGCATTTTTTGCACCAGCCTCAGGAGAGCTTCCTCATCTTCCACCAGTAACAGGGTTTCACCCCGTCCAAGTGGTGCCTTGGCTGCGCTCTCCAGGGGAATTTTGATGGTTGCTTTGCTGGTCCGGGCCAGATAGACTTTAAAAGTTGTTCCTACTTCCGGTTCACTGTATACATTGATGAACCCGCCGTTTTGCTTGACAATGCCATAAACGGTCGACAGGCCCAGGCCGGTGCCCTGGCCGATCTTCTTGGTGCTGAAAAAGGGTTCGAATATTTTGTCCATGGTGGCCGTATCCATGCCCATGCCGTCATCGCTGACGGAGAGCTGTACATATTCGCCGGGTACAAATCCCTGGTGATTTGCGCAATAGGCCTCGTCGAGCTTTATATTCTCCGTTTCGACCACGACCCGCCCCACATCGCTGATGGCATCCCTGGCATTGACACAAAGATTGGCCAGAATCTGATCGATTTGGGAAGGGTCGATCTTGACCGGCCATATCGAGGGGCCGGGGTGCCAGGCCAGTTCAATGTCTTCCCCTATCAGTCGCTTCAGCATGCTGAGCATGCTGTCTACGGTTTGGTTGAGGTCCAGCACTTTGGGCGCGATCGGCTGGCACCGTGCAAATGCCAGCAATTGCCGGGTGATCTCGGCGGATCGTTTGGCCGCGGCTTGGATTTCCTGAAGATTTTCATGTATGGGATCATCTTTATCCAGGCATTCAAGGGTCAGTTCGGCAAATCCGATGATAACATTGGTCATGTTGTTATAGTCGTGCGCCACCCCGCCCGCCAGCCTGCCGATGGCTTCCAGTCTCTGGGCCTGCCGAAGCTGGTTTTCAATCTTATCCCGATGCTGTTCTGCCTGCCTGAGACGCAGGCTCATCTTGTTGAACTCTCCAAACAGGGTGGATAGAAATTCATTTGATGAGGGAAATTCGATGTGCTGGGAAAAATTACCGTCTCCGATCTGCTGAAAGGCCTGACGCAGGCGTTGAGCAGCGGCCTCTTCCATGGAGGTCTCCGGCAACCCGCAAAAAAGGGTCCACTCGACACGGGGCACATGGGTACAACAAAATACCCAGCGCACACCGCGGGCGTCCTTAACTTTCAACGCGCCCGCGTCTTTGGCAAGGACCCTGTCCAGATCAAAATGTCCCCAATCCCCTCCAAGGTCGCTGAGAGGGCGGAGAAAAACCCGGCCCTTTTGCTGGTCGATGCTGAACTGCAGTTTTTCATGGAGCAGGAGCATGCCCTGGTCATTGACGATGAACTGATCCTGTTCGGGAAAGACTTTCGAGGAGATGAAATTCCGGTACAAATAACGAACGGGCAAGTCGATGCTCCACAGGCCGATAAAGCCGTCGTCGCGCCAGACCGGGATGGAAACGGACAGGATCAGCCCCTCGCCGGCATAATCAATTGTCGGCATTGTCCACTGGATACACCGTGTAGGATTGTTTTCAGGGCAAACGGAAACAAAGGTGTGGTAGGCGGTCCAGTCGAAATCCCAGGCAATGGCGCTGCGTTGATCGATATAAGGGTACTGCAGGGAGGTGTTGCTGGCATCCTGGTAGTAGATCCACGCCACATCGCCCAATCTGTCATGGATATGTTTCAGGAGCGGCCCGATCCTGCGATGGCAGAACATGTGCCGGCGTGCAACAGGGTCGGTGCGCAGGTGCTTACCCCAGGAGACGCTAACAGCATCGGCAGGTGCGGCATCATTTCTGAAGGCGCTGAGCAGGGGCCGGCTTTGAAAAAAACCGTCGTCATCCACTTCAAAGCCTTCCTCCCGCAGCCAGGCATCAATACGGTCGTCCGTACCTGAATGGAGCTCTAAAAGCAGCAGAGTGGTTCTCTGCAGTTCCTCCAGTGCATTATACAGACGGTCAACCTGTTGGTTCAGTAACCCGCGGTATCGGCTCAGATGCCACCGAATGGCCTCTATTTCATTCATATGTGTGGACCTCCTTGACAGTTGACTCTGGTGCCTTAAACGGAAGATGCTGTATGGAAATTATCTGCCAACAAAGGTAACTGCCAATAGGGGAACACAATCAGATTCGTGTATTATCAGACGGAAGGGAAATTATGAATCTGGTTCATAGAAATATACATAATAATAACGGCTCATTAACATCCTGACGGCACTTCATCAAAATAGAAGGTATCAAAAGCATTAATCGTAACTCCTCAACAGTTACCCGCTCATGGAAATTTGAATCCTCTTGGGTATTAGAATTTCTCTTTGATTGCGTTCCCATAAAAAGGGAACGACCATGAAATATTTGCTTATAAATCCACAATGGATCGCAGCTATTAGATCGCGATTGCCAGATTCAGTCTGCTTGTGAGCTGTTGAAGTATGAATGACGGTAAAGGTTAATAAGATTATTTAATAGATAAGAGCTGTAAATTACAAGAACATTTTTTGGGACAAATATTGGGATTGGCGATTGCTGTACGAAAACGCTACGTGGCGGCCGCGCATGCCCCCGGTGTCATTCCATGACGTCCGATGGGACTATCGATTGACACCATTCCCGGCATGAGGTTGCTGGTCCGAACCGCTTTAATAATTTTACACTCGTATAATTTGCACATCATTGAATTCAGATCGAAGATCCAACACTGAGACTGGACCCAAAAATTATGCAAATATAGGTTCAAGTGTCTAATTCGTGTAGAAATTATCAGGACATTCTTTTCCGATTAATCATTTTCGTCTCCACCCGATAGTACATTAAATTTATCTCTGTATGGTTTTTCACCAGTTATTAAGGTTATCGGAAAACGCACTGACAATGAATGGGAGGCGTAAATGATTGCAAACACCGACTATCCGCAAACCGATCACAAAGGAAATCAAAGAAGAAAATTTATGGGCAAGCTCCTGGCCATGGGCGGACTGGGGCTGGTTCTCGGCAAATTGACCCCGCGCTCTGCCCGGGCCAAGGTGGATGGCAAATACACAAACGCCATGCCCAATGTTAAAACCAGTTTCACCAGACACCTGGAATATCCGGAGGTCAATCCCACCGCCTACGTGCATCCACTGGCCTCGGTGATCGGCAGCGTTTATCTGGGCAAGCGGGTCATGGTCTCTCCATGTGCCTCGGTGCGGGGTGACGAGGGCACGCCCATCTATATCGGCGACAACTCCAATGTCCAGGACTGCTGCGTGGTTCATGCCCTGGAAACGTGGGAGTCCGGGCACGAAGTGAGCAAGAACCTTTTTACGGTCAACGGCAAAAAGTACGCGGTCTACCTGGGTAAAAATGTCTCCATGGCCCACCAATCCCAGGTCCACGGACCGGCGGTTGTGGGCAACCATGTTTTTGTGGGCATGCAGGCCCTGGTCTTCAAGGCCGTGATCGGCAGCAACTGTGTCATCGAACCCGGCGCCAAGGTGGTGGGGGTCAAGGTGGCCGACGGCCGCTATGTCCCCATGGGCACGATGCTGAACAACCAGGACGATGCCGATGCGCTGCCCAGAATAACCGATGCCTATCCGTTTAAAAAGCTCAATTCAGGTGTCGTTCATGTCAATGTCCAACTGGCCGACGGCTACAACGGCAAGCTGCCCGTCGAGTTGAGCGGCGGCCACCACTAATCAAAGGAGAGTGATATGAAAAGCAGCATATGGAAATATTGGTTGGTGCTGTTCTTTGGCGCTTTGCTGCTCTTTGCGTTTTCAATATCCTTTGCGTCTGCAACGGATCATCATGAAGCGGCGGAGGAGTATATCGGGGAGGATACGGCCGATACCATCGAGGTGATGCCGGCATCTGCCGGGGCCTCTTCAGGCCATGGCGAAAACACCCACCATTCTGAACAACATCATGCGCCGGTGGACAACAGCCACGGCGCCCAGCATGAACCTGCCCATCATAACGCAAGCGGCCATTCAGAGGCTCCTGCGCATTCATCCGGTTCCCATGGACAGCCGCATTCGGCGTCCGCCGCCACGGGTCACAGCGGAGCCGGTGAGCATCACACTGGTTCAAACCATTCAAGATCCACCGGACACGCGGTCACAAGTCATAAAGCAGGCGTGAACGCAGAAACCGGATCTTCCGCATGGCCATGGATCATGGCACTCGTCGCCCTGCTGGCAATAGGAACATTGGTATATCTTTTTCGAAAGGAAGTGACAGACATCATGAAAAAGTTGAAAATTGGAACGAAAATTATGGGAACGGTGGGATGCCTGTTGCTGCTCATGGCCCTCAGCTCAGGTTTCGGCATCCTCAAGATCAGCAATGTCGGCGGTGAACTCGAAACCATTGCCGAAGAGGACATCCCCCTGACCGAAGCCGTCACCGAGATCACTGTCAACCAACTGGAACAGGCCATCTGGTTTGAACGCGCCCTGCGCTTCGGTGAAGTGCTGGCGGACAAAAACCACGCCGCCGAGGGGCTCAAGCAGGCTGAAATAAAAGTTCAAGAGCATTCCCGTTTGGTGGACGAGACAGAGCAAAAAGCCAAAGAGCTGGTCCAGCATGCCATCCAGGCGGCCCACACTGAAGAGGAGCGCCATGAATTTGAAACGGTCAATGCCCAGCTTGAAACCATCACCAGGCACCATGAAGATTATGAACATCACGTCCAACAGGCATTTGCACTGATCCATCAGGGCAAGCTCCACGAGGCCGAGCAACTGGCCGAAAAGGTCGAAATGGAAGAGGAAGCCCTGGACCACGAGCTGGAGCAGTTGCTCAAAGCGATCGAAGGCTTTACGGAAGCATCGGCCAAAAAGGCCGAAGCCGACGAACATGCGGCCTTTACCGGCATGGTGACCATCACCGTGGCCGCCTTGATTATCGGTCTGGTCATGGGCTTTTTCGTCTCCCGCGGCATCACCGGGCCCATCAACAAAGCCGTGGCGCGCCTCAAGGACATCGCCCAGGGTGAAGGGGACCTGACCCAAAGGCTGGAAGTGGACACCCGCGACGAACTGGGCGAAATGGCCACCTGGTTCAACACCTTCTTGCAGAACCTGCAGGCCATGATCAAAGATATCGCCACCAATGCGGTCACCCTGTCCAATGCCTCCACCGAGCTGTCGGCCATCTCCCAGCAGATGTCCGCCGGCGCCGAACAGACCTCGGGCAAATCCAACACCGTGGCCACGGCATCCGAGGAGATGAGCACCAACATCAGTTCGGTGGCCGCCGCCATGGAGCAGGCCGCCACCAATCTGAACATGGTGGCCTCCGCCACCGAAGAGATGACCGCCAGTGTCAGCGAGATTGCCCAGAACTCGGAAAAGGCCCGTGAGATTACCGGTACCGCCGTCGCCAAGGCCCAGGAGACCTCCAAAAAGGTCAACAACCTGGGCAATGCCGCCCAGGCCATCAGCAAGGTCACCGAAGTGATCACGGAGATCTCCGAACAGACCAACCTGCTGGCGCTGAACGCCACCATCGAGGCGGCCCGTGCCGGCGAGGCCGGCAAAGGCTTTGCCGTGGTGGCCAACGAAATCAAGGAGCTGGCCAAGCAGACCGCCGAAGCCACCATGGAGATCAAGAACCAGATTGACGGGGTTCAAAGCTCCACCCGGGAGACGGTGGCCGACATCGGTGAAATATGCGAAGTGATCGCCAAGGTCGACGAGACCGTCAGCACCATCGCCGCGGCGGTTGAGGAACAATCGGTCACCACCCAGGATATCGCCGGCAACATCTCCCAGGCGTCATCCGGCGTCCAGGAGGTCAACACCAATGTGGCCCAAAGCACGGAGGTGACGACGTCCATCAGCCGCGATATCGCCGAGGTCAGCCAGGCCTCCAACGAGATGACCACCAGCAGCTCCCAGGTCAACCTAAGTGCCGAAGAGCTCGCCGGCATGGCCGAGAAGATCAACGGCATGGTGGGCAAATTCAAAGTGTAGCATCAGGTCCGGATGGTAGTGGCTTCAGCTTAGTCGTTGAAGCCACTTTCATCTTAGAAAGTGTCAAGCAAATGGCTAAGCATGAATGTAAAACCCAATGTAGCACGACTGAAAAGCGGGAAAGCTCAAACTTACGCGTCAACCTGGGGTTGTTGGACAATTTAATGAACCTTGCCGGGGAACTGGTGCTTGGCCGAAATCAATTGATACAGGCCCTCACCGTTGACGACCTGAAGACCTTGCACCTGACCAGTCAGCGAATCGATCTGGTAACATCGGAACTCCAGGAAGGCATCATGAAAACCCGCATGCAGCCCATCGCCAATGTTTTCAACATCTTTCCCCGGATTGTCCGGGATTTGGCGCTGAGCCAAGGTAAAAAGGCCGACCTCGTCGTTGAGGGCCGAGATGTCGAACTGGACAAAACCATCATTGAATCCATCGGTGATCCCCTGACCTATCTGGTTCGTTATGCTGTGGCGGCGGGGATTGAATCCCCAGATGCCCGGAAACAGGACGGCAAGCCGGAAGTCGGTCAAATTAATTTGAAGGCCTATCACGAAGCCGGCCAGGTCAACATTGAAATCTCGGACGATGGCCAAGGGTTGAATCCGGATCATTTGGGGGTTGTCGCCACTGAAAATGGTTTGATCACCGCTTCCCAATTAGACGCGATGTCCGTCAAGGAGAGATTGCATCTCATCTTTCTTCCGGGATTTCCGATGAAACCGCCGTTGCGGGACGATTCCGTCGAGGCCGCGGGCATGGACGGGGTCAAGGCCGAGTTGGAAAAACTCGGAGGGGTCATCGACATCAGATCCAGGATTGGCCGGGGCACGACGTTCCGTATCAAGCTTCCTTTGACCCTGGCCATTATTCCAAGCCAGATGGTTTCCGTGGGCGGCGAACGCTATGCCATCCCCCAGGTCAATCTGGATGAACTGCTGCGCATACCGGCCAACCAAGTCAAAGACAAAGTCGAGAAGGTGGGCGATGCGGCTGTAACCCGATTACGGGGGAAACTGCTGCCGCTATTGCGGATGGCCGATGTGCTGGGGGTCCAACCCTGCTACACCGATCCCGAAGATGGAACACAACTCCCTGACAGGCGGATGCATATTGCCGACCGCAGAAGCACTCGCCATGAAATCGAAGGTGTGGCAGAACCCCGAACGGAAGCCGCCGACGGCTCTGTTGAAACGGATAAGCGCAACGGCACGGATCGTCGCTATCATGCCGCCGGCAGCCTGAACATCGCCGTGGTATCCGCCGGATCCCTCACCTACGGTCTGATCGTTGATCAGATGCATGATCCGGAGGAGATCGTTGTCAAACCGCTGGGTCGTCACTTGGTAGAGTGCAGCGGATATGCCGGCGCCACCATCATGGGAGACGGTCGGGTCGCTTTGATACTGGATGTATACAACATAGCCAAAAAGGCCCGTTTAAGCATGACCGACCGACAGATTCGAACATTGCAATCAGAAGCACATATGTCGC
>JASFER010000207.1:0-11585 GCA_050124755.1 Desulfobacteraceae bacterium | reverse complement strand
CATCAAGGTTTCAGCCAACTCTTGATTCAAATCCGCCCTTTTTTTCTCCAGGATGGCACGCTCTTTTTTGAACTCTGCCAACTTTACCTGCTCTTGGGCCAATTTAAGATTGGATTCGGCCTGTTTTAAATCAAAGGTCGCCTCCTTGACAGGCGCCCGCATGGATACAGGCACGCTTGAATAAAGCCCCTTCTTGGTCGTTTTGGTAGGGGAGGAAGTCCTTTTAATGCCTGGGAATGAACTGCAGCCGGTAATCCAAATCAAAGCCATGGCCACTGAGATGGTGAGCAGGTAATGGCGCTTTTCCATTTTAACCCCCTTGTCTATATGGTGATAGTTGAAAAATGTCATTTAGATTCTTGTTTTTTCAATTGGGATATTCAATCAAGGCGATGAACCGATTGATATTCAGAACGTATGGCCGATGCCCCATGTACCTTCACAGCGGCCGCAGACCATACCCCCAGTATTCGCGACCTTAATTTATTGAGCAGGTTCCGTGCCAAAACAGAAATATATGTAACATTATGAAATTTATTGATAAATTAAATTTAATCGGTTTCCTTCGGGTTTTCGGTGTGAAAAAAATAAAAAGGCGTGCAAAATTTTGCACACCTTCTTGGGTAGTCAACGAGCACCCGCATAGCGGGTGGCTTGGATTCACGGGGCCATAGGCCCAAGAAAACAAAAACACGTCAGTGTTTCAATCGTTGCGGTTTGAAAACAACCAATGAAAAGCGATTATCCGTTTTCTTTTTCAAAGAACTTCATAAAATCCACCAGCGCCTCCACCCCCGACAGTGGTGTGGGGTTGTAAATGGAAGCCCGGCATCCGCCAACGGACCTGTGGCCTTTAAGGCCTCCCAAATCGTTGTTCAGCGCCTCAGCCACGAATTGTTGCTCCAATTCCTCACTGGGCAAGCGGAAGGTGACATTCATCAGAGATCGGCTGTCCGGGTCGGCCGTGCCGCTGTAAAAACCGCTCTCGTCGATGAGTCCGTAAATCAGGTCAGCTTTCTGCCGGTTGAGCGCCGCCATTTTATCCAGTCCGCCAATGGTTTCCTCCAACCATTTTAAAACCAGTTGGACCGTGTAGATGGCAAAACACGGCGGTGTGTTGAACATGGAATTCTTGGCCGAGTAAGTGGTGTATTTAAGCATGGTGGGTAGATCATCCGGCACAAGATCCAGCATATCTTCCCGAATGACCACCATGCAAACGCCTGCCGGGCCCATATTTTTTTGCGCACCGGCATAAAAAAGGCCGAAACGGTCAACATCAAACGAGCGGGATAAAATGTCCGACGACATGTCTGCAATCAAAGGAACATTTCCGGTATCGGGGAAATCGGCCCACTGCGTGCCTTTAATGGTGTTGTTGGAGGTGATGTGCGCAAAGGTGGCGTCGGGTGTAAATTGTATGTTTTTGGGGATATAGGCAAAATTACGGTCTTCGGAAGAGGCCACGACCTGGATGGTTTTTCCCTGGATCTGCGCTTCTTTGATGGCTTTGGTGGACCAGGTGCCGGTGTTGACATAGTCTGCGCTGCGGCCGCCGTTTAAAAAGTTCATGGGCAGCAGACTGAATTGCAGACTGGCGCCGCCTTGCATAAACAGGACATGGTAGCGGTCATCGAGATGGAGCAGGCGCTTCGTGCGTGCTACCGCATCGTTGATAACATCGTCGAACCACTTGGAGCGATGGCTCACTTCGGTGATGGACATACCGGATCCGCCAAAATCGAGAAAATTTTCCTGGATTTCTTCCAAAACAACTTGGGGCAGAGCTGCTGGGCCGGCATTGAAATTGTAAATACGCTTCGGTTGCATGTCTTTACTCCCGTCAACAAATAATTGAGATTTCTAAATGAACGCGTTGGTATTTAGGAAAATTGATATCACCAGAATATTGAGCATATGTCAATTTATTATCAGTTCGTCTTCCAATATTTGAAGTTCGTTGACAACGATCTGATTTATAATCTAATCAATGCTTATACCTCTTTGAAAGGAAATGAATTGATGAGGATTTACCGATATCCGTCGGATAGTGCCGAAAAACGCCTCCAGCAAATTGAGCGGCGCGGCGTGGCGTTTCGTAACAAGGATATAACCGCCGTGCAGCGGATATTAAAAGCGGTCCGCCAAGTCGGCGATGAAGCGCTCATTAAGTACAGCCGTCAATTTGATGCGCCCAAGTTTCACCTGGGTCAAATGAAGGTGACCAAAGATGAGATGAATGCAGCCGTTCGTAAAGTGGCGCCTGCTTTCAAACGGGCGCTGAACCGTGCCGCCAAACAGATTGAATCTTTTCACCTGCGGCAACGCGCCAACTCATGGATCGATACCCCACGTCCCGGCACGCTGCTGGGTCAAATCGTGCATCCGGTGGATGCGGCCGGTGTCTATGTGCCGGGAGGGCAGGGGGGGGCAACCCCTTTGGTGTCATCTGTTTTGATGGGTGCCATCCCGGCAAAAATAGCCGGCGTATCTCGGATCGTCATGGCCACACCACCCACCCGGGATGGTTCTGTCAGCCCTTATCTATTGGCTGCGGCCCATAAAGCTGGTGTAAATGCTGTCTATAAAATAGGCAGTGCATGGGCGATTGCCGCCCTGGCCTATGGTACGGCAACCATTCCCAAGGTCGATGTGATCGTCGGGCCGGGAAACATTTATGTCACCTTGGCCAAGAAACTCGTGGCCGGCACCGTGCAAATTGATATGATTGCCGGGCCCAGCGAGATCCTTGTGATGGCGGACAAAGGCGCCGATGCCGAGTATGTGGCGGCGGATATGCTCTCCCAGGCTGAGCATGATCCCCTTGCTTCCGCCATGTTGGTAACCGATTCCCTGGAGCTGGCGAAAGCCGTGAATCAGTCGTTGGCACTGCAGTTGGAGCAACTTCAGCGAAAAGATATAGCTGAAAAGTCCTTGACATCATACGGCGCCGTCCTGGTCGTGGAGGACATTGACGCGGCCATTGACTTGGCCAACCGTATCGCTCCTGAACATCTGGAATTGATCATCGATGATCCTTTCTCCCGCGTGGGAGAAATCCGTCATGCCGGCGCTATTTTTATGGGTTCCCATACACCGGAACCGGTGGGGGATTACATGGCAGGCCCCAATCATGTTTTGCCCACAGCCGGCACGGCCCGATTCTCATCGGCTTTGTCTGTCGATCATTTCATCAAAAAAACCAGCTTGATCCATTATGCTGAAGCAGCCTTTAAGAAGGAAGCCGGCGATATTATGCGGCTGGCTGAAATTGAAGGATTGGGCGCCCATGCCCAGTCTGTGCGCGTGCGTTTGCTCCGTTCCAAAAGATAGTTGATACTGATCGTTATTGCGCTCGGACGATCGAAAAATAGCGCCGCCTAAAGCGCCGCTTTAGGGTTTAACCTTTGACTTGATATCCATTCCATCATACAGTAAAAAGAAGCTGACCGGCTTCAATCGTCCCGCCTGTGATCTGTATTGCAATCTCCGATGATGCTTTGCTCCCCCGTTTTGGTGGTCTGCTCCCGCTGGCTATCAGCGACCATTGGCAAAGTGAATCTATGATCCTTACCGCTGGTTGTCGGCTTAAAGCTGCATCAACAGGGAGACGGCAAGGAGAAACCATGGATAATCATAGGTCTGACCGTTCGGAAATAATATTGGTGGTGGATGACGACGAAGGCATCTGCAACATGCTGCAAACCGGCATTCAAATGGCCGGTTACCAGTGTTTTGTGACTCAAAGCCCGAACTTGGCCCTTTCTTTGTTGCGGCAGCATCCCATCGATGTGGTGGTCGCCGATATCCGGATGCCGGAAATGAGCGGATTGGAGTTGGCCAAGATCGTCAAGGCGGAATATGCATCTGATGTCATCATTATGACCGGTTTCATCGAGGATTTTAACTACGAAGATATTGTGCAGCAAGGGGCCAGCGATTTTCTCCAAAAGCCGGTGCGTATCGCTGAATTTGTGGCCCGGTTGAAACGGGTGCTTTCAGAACGGGCGGCTAAGATGGATCGCAAACGTGCCCTTGAAGATTTAAAGCTGAACCTGGAGAAGTTGCGGCATGCCATGGAGGGGATCGTGCAAGCCATCTCGACCACCGTAGAGATGCGAGATCCTTATACGGCCGGGCATCAGCAGCGTGTGGCTGATTTGGCTTGTGCCATTGCCGGTGCCATGGGGGGGCTATCAGAGGATGATATTTATGGTCTGCGCATGGCCAGCGTCATTCACGATCTGGGCAAGATCACGGTTCCGGCGGAAATTTTAAGCAAACCCGGTCGGTTATCCGACCTGGAGTATGAATTGATAAAGAACCATGTTCAAGCTGGATATGATATCCTCAAGCAGATCGAATTTCCCTGGCCGTTGGCGGATATCATTCTTCAACACCATGAGCGCATGGACGGCAGTGGTTATCCCAACGGCCTCAAAGCCGAAGACATCATGCCGGCCGCGCGAATTTTGGCGGTCGCGGATGTTTTCGAAACCATCGCATCCCATCGTCCTTATCGCCCCTCCCTGGGCATGCCCCGAGCCCTGGACGAGCTTCGTGAAAACCGTGGTAAGCTTTACGATAGCCAAGTAGTGGATGTCTGCTTGTCACTGATTGAAGAAGGGCGTTTTCATTTCCCCAATTAAAGTATCCCCGCTCCCGCGTTCACTTCACAGAGAATTGCCTGTTAAAGATCTGTGAAATGGACATTTTAGCTTGTTAGTGGTATGAATTTACAAATGAAAGTAAGCGACTTAGCTGTTGATCGCGATAAAGGATTGGGCGCCTTACATGTTCGGCTTTCTTAAAAAAGTACATAAACTTCCCCCATTGTCCAAATTCCCTCTTAAATCATATTCTCATGATTTTTCATTAGAACATTTGGTGCTTGGCGTAGATAATATCCGGTATGATGTGTTGTTGAGCCCGACATTTGTTAATACAACCCGTAAAATAGCGGCCCGCTTGGTGGCGCGGCATGCCGGGGTCGAAAAATTGGGGGCTGATTCCCGGAAAAGCAACTGGATTAAAGAAGTCGAGAGCTATAAAAAACTTTACCTGGAGATCATGCGCGATGCCATCAATAAATCCAAAGGCCAACGAGAAATTCAAATAGAATGGCTGGCTCAGACAGCTCTGATTAAAATGCTGCTGGAAGAGATTCGTGCTCAATATGAACATCTGATAGGGAGGCTAAAAAGCGCCGTACGAAAATCAGAGTTGGCGGTTCACAATGACCTGGCCGAGGCTCCCAAATTAAAAGGGAAACTTCAGCGTATTCAACAAGACAAAGATATTATTCTGCAGCAGGTGGGAAAGGAAGTTTGCGGTTTTTGGGCTGAAGTTGAAACGAAGGAGGTCAAACCCATGCACGAGGCCGTGTTTGGTGATCGATCTTCATTTTTTGTGGATCTGCTGAACAATCCGGTGTTGCACGTTGACCAACCCGACAACGACATCTTCTTAATCAACGAATATGATATCGTGTTGGGCCGACGCATTGAGGATCCGGACAAATATGAACCGTTGCTCTTTTTTATCCGACAGAATCTTAATCTGATTGATTTGGGTGATTCGGCAAATCGAGGCCAATCTATTGATCAGCGATTAGCTGATATCAGCATGCAAGATGAAGAAAGTTCTCCAGAGCGCCGGAAAAAATACTATCAGAAGATCGAAGGTCTGTTTAAATGTCCGGGTAACATGGACCATTTACTCAACTGGCAAATGACAAAAGGAAACATCCACGATGTGAGGAAGAATAAAGGCCGGGCCGAAGATCTTCAGGTTTTAAAAAAAAGAGTCAAAGACCAAAAGAGACTGCTCGGTTTTTTCTACCGTCAATTTTGCCGAATTGGGCTGATCGACCGAATTGTGGCTTCCTACGAGATGCAGCCTGAATATTTAGAGTACTGCCCGCCGCTTATCCCTCAACAAATTATTCAGTATCTGACAATACCCAAGTCCCGAAAGATAATTCGCGGCCGCCTTAAGCGAATGAAAAAGATTTACAATCGCAACTTCTCTCTGCGGCCGCTTTACAAGAAAATCAAGGTCATGGAGCAGATGACCTGTGCTAAGCGCAAAGCCTACTTAATTCGCTTTATCAATGCGTTTTCGCGCTACCACAGAGATAAAAGCAATGCCGATTTAATCAGCGATGCCATGGAGCGTATCCACTTGGCTACTGAAGAGAAAGTGGTTACCCTTTCAAGGGAGAACAATACGCTATATGAATTTTTACTTCCACACGAACGTGCTTCCGAGAAGGCCCCCATCATCAACCATGTGGTCATCAAGGCGGATGTGCGTGGGTCTACCGATATCACTCATCAAATGAATGAGCGGGGACTGAATCCGGCTTCTTACTTCAGCCTTAACTTCTTCGATCCCATTTCGGAAATACTAACAGAGTATGATGCCCAAAAGATCTTTATCGAAGGCGATGCCGTCATTTTATCGATCTTTGAAAGGCAAGACACACCCAGCGGGTGGTATGGCGTGGCGCGTGCTTGCGGTATTGCATTGAACATGCTGCTCATTATTCAACGTTACAACGAAAAGAGCAAAAAATACATGCTGCCGATACTGGAATTGGGGATCGGTATCAGCTTTTTGGATAGAGCTCCGACATTTTTATTTGATGCCAACAACCGTATTATGATCTCTTCCGCTATCAACCTGGCCGATCGTCTCTCCAGTTGCAGCAAAACCGGACGAAAGCTTATAGCCGGCAAGAAAAGCCCCTTCAACTTATACGTGTTTCAAACCCTGTCGGACAAGGAGTTGGCCGGCACTAAAGATGACCTGTTTATGCGGTATAATGTCAATGGTATCGAGTTGAGCGCTCCTGCATTTGAGAAGCTTTCTCATGAAATTGATTTAAAATTGCTGCGAAGGGATTTTACCGACTCCTATAAGCACAAATCGAATCTTTACTTTGGGAAATTCCCCACCCAAAGCGGTCGCTACCAGAGGATCATTATTCGAGAGGCCCAAATTCCGGTTGTTGATCCTGCCTCTTTAAAAACCCAAAGAATTACGTCTCGAAAATACTATGAGGTGTGCACCCATCCCAAGCTTTATTCATGGGCCAGGAAGCGAGAGTAAATGGCTAATCCTCATTAATCTCTTTGAGCCGGGCAAAAGCTTCCAGGCTTTCCGGATTTCGCAGGGCATCCACGTTTTTAACCTCCTGACCGTGGATCACTTTGCGAACAGCCAATTCCACCTTCTTCATATTGAGCGTATAGGGGATATCCGGGACGGCAATGATTTTGGCCGGCACATGGCGGGGGGATGCATTGGTACGAATGGTTTGTTTGATTGTGTTTTTTAGTTCATCGCTCAGCTCATTCCCAGGTGCCATTTGTACAAATAGGAGCACACGCACATCATTTTTCCAGTTTTGCCCCACGACCACACTGTCGCTGATCTCTTCAAAATGATCCAGTTGGCGATAGATTTCGGCGGTGCCGATCCGGACGCCTCCCGGATTTAGCGTGGCATCCGATCTTCCGTAAAAGATCACCCCCCCATGCTCGGTGATTTCAATGTAATCTCCATGGCGCCAGACGCCTGGGTAGACATCGAAGTATGCGGAGTGGTATTTTTTACCCTCCGGATCATCCCAAAAATAGATCGGCATGGATGGAAAGGGGGCGGTGCAAACCAGTTCTCCCTGTTGCTGAGTAACGGATTGGCCTTTATCGTTCCAGGCTTCAACCTTCATCCCTAGTCCGCGGCACTGCAACTCGCCTGCATAAACCGGTAGCATGGGATTACCCAAAGCAAAACAGCCATTCAGGTCGGTTCCGCCGGAAATGGAGGCAAGCTGCAAATCGGATTTGATGTGGTTGTAGACAAACTCAAATCCCTCGATCGACAGAGGAGAACCCGTTGAAAGCAGGGTTCGCAGTGCCGTTAAATCGAATTCTTCATTGGGTTTGAGCCCGGAACTTTCAAGCGCTGCCAGATAGCCGGCGCTGGTGCCGAAAACGGATATTTTTTCGTCCTGGGCCATTTGCCACAACGCTTCTGGAGAGGGATGAAAAGGATTTCCATCATAAAGAACAACCGTTGCGCCCACCGCCAGAGCACTCACCAACCAGTTCCACATCATCCAACCGCAGGTTGTGAAGTAGAAGGTGGTATCCTTCCGCTTCAAGTCGGTGTGTAAAATCTGCTCTTTGAGTTGGTGCAGCAAGATGCCACCGGCGCTTTGCACCATGCATTTGGGCAATCCGGTGGTACCGGACGAATACATGATGTAAATGGGATGGTCAAAGGGCAATTGGGCGAACTCGATTTCAGATGCCTCATCCGATAAGAAATCGCTGAAAAGCATACTATTGGCCAATGAATCGATTTGCGGCCGGTCGACGGCATAGGGGACCACCACAATCTTTTCAATGGAGGGTATTTGGCTGGTAATTTTCACCATGCGCTCGATGGAGTCGATGCGCCGGCCCTTGAAAAAATAGCCATCCGCCGTAAATAGCACCTTCGGCTGGATTTGACCGAAGCGGTCCAAAACCCCTTTGATGCCGAAATCCGGTGAACAGCTTGACCAAACAGCTCCGAGACTGGTTGCCGCCAGCATGGCCACAACGGTCTCGGGTATGTTGGGCATAAATCCCACCACGCGGTCCCCCGGAGCCACCCCTATTTTATTCAAAGACAAAGCCACCGCGGCCACTTGATTATAGAGCTGGGCGTATGTCATTTTTCGGCGTACCTGATCTTCGCCATAAAAGATCAAAGCTGTATGATCATCACGGAAACGGAGTAGATTTTCTGCAAAATTGAGCCTTGCGCCGGTGAACCATTTGGCCCCCGGCATTTTGGCGGCATCGTCCACAACCTGATCATATGGTTTGGATGCCGACACGCCGAAATATTCCCACAGCGCGCCCCAGAAGTCCGACAGATGCTGAACGGACCACTGATAGAGTTCAGGGTAACCTGAAAAATTTTGAGAATAACGTTCGTTCAACCAACCCATGAAGTGATACATGTTGCTGGATTCAATTCGGTCTTTTGATGGGGTCCAAAGCAATTCGCTCATGCGTTTCCTTCATCTTTATAGTTGTTATTAATACTGATTATGACTCTGACACTGTCCGTTCATCCAGCGCTTCCCGGATGATACGGGCGATTTCGCGCTTCTCCAACGGCTTTTCGACAAAATGCCGGATTCCAATGTCCAGTGCCGTTTTCTCATTCATCCGTTTGCTGTGTCCGGTACAGATAATAATCGGGAGATCGGATCTGTTTTTTAAGATTTCCCGGGCCAGTTCTTCACCCGTCAGCGACGGCATGGTCATGTCTGTAATGACAAGGTCATATCCCTTAGGGTTGGAGCGAAATTTCGATAGTGCTTCAAGGGGATTATTCTCCACCGTTACATCATAGCCCAGACGGTTGAGGATTGATCTGGCCGCCTTGCCGATGGATGGCTCATCATCGACAAATAGAATTTTTTCGTTTCCTGTGGGAATGGGGCTTTCTGAAACCGGTGCTTCGTGTATCTGTTCCTGTGAACAGGGAAGATAGATTTTGAAGGTGGACCCCACACCCACTTCGCTCTCCACTTCAATGGCACCCCCGTGGTTTTGAACGATGCCTTGAACAACGGACAATCCCATTCCTGTGCCCTGGCCGATATCCTGGGTGGTAAAATAGGGATCAAATATTTTATCTTTTATATTCGGTTCAATACCTCTGCCGTTATCGCTGAAACGCAATAACACATATTCTCCCGGATTTAAATCAGCATGGCGAATAGCTTTAAAGGCTTCAAGTATGGTGTGGTGCAAGGAAATGGTTAGTGTGCCTCCCTTTTCATCCATCGCCTGAAAAGCGTTTGTACAGAGGTTGATTAACAGCTGTTGCAATTGATTTGTGTCGGCATCCACGATTTGGGACTTGACAGCGATCTCTTCGACGATTTTGATTGAAGAAGGCATTGATGCCCTAATGAGCTTCAGTGCTTGGGTAACCGCTGGACCGATTTCTACGGGCCGGCGCTGCAGATTGCCTTTATGACTGGCATTGAGCAGCTGCTTGATCACATCCTTGGCTCTCAAACTGGCAAATTTGATTTCCTGCAAGTTGTTCTGGACTGAGTGATCTTTTGGAAGATCATCCACGGCGAGCTCTGTGTTTCCAATGATGATCCCCAGCACATTGTTGAACTCATGGGCGATACCGCCTGCGATTCTACCTACGGCTTCCATCTTTTGGGATTGCCGCAGTCTTTTTTCCGTCTCCTGCCGAACCTTGATCGCTTCCTTTAGCTGGCTGGTTTTATGCTCCAATTCTTTCGTGCGTTCATGAACGATGGTTTCCATCTGCCGACGCATTTTTGACAACTCAAGGTGAGTCTGAACGCGGGCCAACACCTCGGCTTTCTGGAATGGGCGGCTGATGTAATCCACGCCGCCGGCTTGGAAGGCTTTGACTTTCTCGTCAATGTCTTCAAGGGCGCTGATAAAGATTATGGGGACGTCGCGGGTTTTTTCAACGGATTTTAATCTTTTGCACAGTTCAAAGCCGTCCATCTCCGGCATACGGATGTCCAATAAGATCAAATCCGGTTGTGTGTATTCGACAGCCCCCAACGCCACTTGCGCATTGAGGGCCGGCCGCGTATCATACCCATGTTCATCAAGAATTTGGACCAGCAATTCCAGGTTCTCCGACCGGTCGTCGACAATGAGTATGGATGCGTGATCTTGAAGGGGTTTGCTCATTTTCAGTCCTGCAAAATGATTATATCGTAACACAATTTGGTGTATGAGCGGCCAAAACGAGCTTGAAGGGGGGAAATGCAGCACAGTTTCAATAGGACGGCGATTCTGCATACTTTCTCTATATATCACTAAAATTCGTCTCAGATCAAGCCGCTGTCGGGGCGGGCTATAATTCTCGGTGAAGCGAAAGCGGGGACGGAGATAAACCCACTTGGACATTCCTTGTTCGATATTCTGCGGTTCAACATGAGGTTGGGTTGATTTTTCGGGATGGTTGCTCCATATTGGAACGGTTTAATGATCAGAGAGGTAAAACACATGCATTACGAAGGCAATATCATTCGTCCTCCCAGTGAGGCTAACGCCATACTCCTGCAGGTTACTGTGGGATGCTCCCGCAACAAATGCACTTTCTGCGGCACCTACAAAGGAGAACGATTCAAGATTAAATCAGATGACATCATTCTAGAGGATATCGCTTTTGCAGCCCGGTACTGTCGGCGTCAGCGACGCCTGTTTTTGTGTGATGGTGATGCTTTGGTCATCCCTCAAAAACGGTTATTGAAAATCTTGCAGGCCATTCGGTCTCAACTTCCCTGGGTGACAAGGGTGGGCGCTTATGCCAATGCCAAGAGTATCAAGATGAAAACGATGGAGGAACTCCGGATCCTCAAGGAAAACGGTTTGGGCATTCTCTATATGGGACTGGAAACCGGTGATGACGTCACTTTAAAAGCCATCAACAAGGGGGCCACTTCAGATACCATGATACGCATGGGGCAAAAAGCCAAGGCTGCCGGCTTCAAGCTTTCCGTGACCGTCCTGTTG
>JASFER010000206.1:0-11592 GCA_050124755.1 Desulfobacteraceae bacterium | reverse complement strand
TTTGCTGTCCGTCGGCCGTCTGTACAAAGGCTTCGAAAACATGGTTCAACTCGCCGGCGGCAATACCGGGCCCGCTGTCTTCAACGGCAAAGCAAAGCCGGGCGGCTGAGGATCGGGCCTCGGCCTCCTGGCCTGCGCCTGCGACAGGCGCTGACTCCCCGGCCGCCCGGACTTCAACCTTCAAGGTCACCACACCCTTGGTGGTGTATTTGACGGCATTGCCCAGCAGGTTGATCAAAACCTGGCGAAGCTTGATCTCGTCGGCGGTCACATATGGGGGAACCATCGTTGCCACATCCAACTGAAATGTCAGCCCCTTGCTTGCGGCCCGCGGGCGAAAGCTTTGCTCAACTTCGTCGATCAACCTGCCAAGGTCAAAGGGGTGTTCTTCCAGGGCGACGCGGCCGGCTTCGATCTTGGACATGTCAAGCACATGGTTTATCAACGCCAGCAGGTGTTCGCCGCTGCTGTTGATCTGCTTGAGGTGTTCCTTGTGTTCCATGGGTATGGATCGGCTGAGCGAGATCAGTTGGGCAAATCCCAAAATGGCGTTCAGGGGCGTGCGCAACTCGTGGCTCATGTTGGCCAGAAAACTGCTCTTGGCCTGGTTGGCCGCTTCGGCCTGCTCCTTGGCCTCGGCCAACTCGGCAGTGCGCTCGATGACGCGCTGCTCGAGTTCAGCGTTGAGCTTGCGGAGATCTTCCTCGGCCATCCGGACCATTTCGATTTGTCCTTTGATTTTTTCCGCCATATCAGCCAGTGCTTTACCGAAAGGTTGGAATTCGAGGTAAGGCAAGTGATGGCCTGATGTGTCATATATCCCGGAAGCGAAACGGTTTGTGATCTCATTGAGACGATTCAGGGGCTTGTTCAAGTATCTTCGGATGAAAATAAAAGAAACGATCACAATCGTGCCAAGTATAAGGAATATGATGAAAATCGAGAAAAAGAGTAATTGTTGATTGCTTCTTTTGTATATTGCCGGAGTAATGGAAACAGAAACATCGCCTGTTGGTTTTTCCAGGCCCCACTGTTTGTGAAATATCTTGCCGGATCTAACAATAAGGTCGTCGCCTTTGTCTTTTTCCATAAAAAAGATGACCTCTCCGGTTTCATTTCTGATAATCAATCGCACGATTGACTCATCTTGGGAAACGGCTCTGCCTATGGTCTTTACGCCATCGTTGTCGACCGCCCAAAGCGGTATTTCAAGGGTGCCGACAAGATATGCGATTGTCTCGTCCGCTTTTCGTGCAAGTCCTTGTATCGCGGACCGGGATAAGGCACGGTGCATGGCAGTGACGGCAATTACCGAAACGATGAGAACGGTAATAATCAGACTCGCCGTCAGTCTCCGGGTGATGGACTGTTTTTCGATGGCTGTATACAAAGATAAGTCCATGTTTGCCTTGCCTTCAGACCGCCATTATTCCAGAACGCGGTTATCTTAAAAGATTAAGCGGGCGGGGTTTATCCCCACCGGTCGGGACAGAGCCCGACCCTACCCGGGAACCCTCAAAACGCCAGGGATCGGAGCGTAGGGCCAGCCTCTGCGCCGGCCTGGCATAAAATCCGATACCTGCAACTTGAGCTTTATGGATAACCGGGTTTGACTTTTTACGAAGTCATCAAAGTTGAAACCGAAGCCGAAGACCGGATAAAAAACGCTTCGTACTGTAAAACGCCGTTGTCTGCCGGTTGGTTTGTTTTTCAAAAGCCTATTGGTTGCAGTTGCACACGAAAGGGGCACGGTTTTTGGCAGCCTTTTTGAATCCGCCGGATAATGAATCGCCGATAATGACATCCGAACTGCCGCCGATTTGCTGCCCCCTGCCGCCGCAATGGACCGATGTATCCTTAAGCCGGTAGGCGGGTTTCCCATTAATAAATACCGTTGTACTACCGCCGCCGGCATGCCAGGTGTTGGTCCCGCAGCAAATGCCGTGAATTCCCCCGTCGCCTTGGCGAACGGCAGGTTTTCCGTTAATGATCACATCGCTTGATCCTTGAACGGCAGGTCCGATCACGATATGTGAGCACACTTTGCATCCGTGGGCATCGATGGCCCGTGCTTTATCTCCTATGCGTGCACCTCCGGGCATGGGAATCTCCTTTCAGTTCACCATGGCCGTGGTTTCAAAACCTCCCCTCGAACCCAGTGTCAATGTTGGACTGCAGATTTAAATCCGCAGCCCGCCTTGATTTTGGACCCCATTGAAGGTTTTGAAACCACTCCTGATGTTTGGGTCACCATTGCCGTGATGGAATGTACGGCGTTGGTATTTTCAATTTCTAGAATAACCTAATCTTATAAGACTGCTAATATGATGTGGAGACAATATAGATCATTTGGTTGAAAAACGGATAACCGGTAACACACCACAAATCCGATATCAACCCCAATGTTGCATAAAAAAGATGGCAAAAGGTTAAAAAACGTTGAGCGTATTGAAATCACACCGCGTTAAAGCACCATGCGAGGAATAAACTATTGGTGAACTTGAGGATCGGACCGATTTAATGCCATCTTTTTTACCCCCATTATTATTAGGGGGAAAGCCGGAGGACTCCAGATCCGGCGTTGCCAAGGGCTTGCAGTAGGTTTACTACGGCTGCGCCCTTGGCGCCTTGACTCTGAAGCCCTCCGGCTTTTGCAACATTGGGGTCAACTTTAAATTTTTTTATGCCTTCGCTGCAGAGTAAATCAATAATACGTAAGTGTTTCCGCCTATTTCTATACAAGGCCTTTTGGGGGGGCATATTGAACGATAGCATGAACCGCCCCGGCCGGATCAAAAAAAAGAAAAAAAGTATTTGATACCCGAAAATTTTTATGGTAGAAGCCGCCATTGGTAAGTCGCCATCGTGCCGCTCCAAGGCACCAAGCCGCCGATAGGCCCTTTTTATCTAATGCATCGGCGTTCGTCACCACAAGAACATGCTCTCAAAACGGGTTTCGCTCCAACTGAAAATCTTGTGGATTTTGTGTGTTTGACCGCTTAGGCTTAGGTTGAAAGTATTAGTCGTTATCTCAAAAGACTTTTTTGACATGGCTTCCCACATGAGTTGGTATCAATATCGGCTCTAAGCGGATCAAATTAATTCAGCCTGATTCAGCTGCAAGACAGACCTGTCAAATGTCTGTGCCTTCTAGCAGCCGAAACATATAATCGGTTTTATAATAAAGCCGGTGAGCAGTTGCAGTGCGCCTTTTCAAGCAAGCCGCACATTGAAAAAAGTAGAATAATGCTTTCATATTAATTGTGTAATGCCCTGGTGGGATTAAAAGTACTATTGCACTCCCCCGGCAGGCGCTGTGGTGGAGTTCGTAATGATATTCCTGGTTAAAGTTGCCAGGTATAAAAAGAATGAGTTCTTAAATCAATTGTGCCGGAGCGATAGCCGAGTGAGCATGGGGGTTGTGCGTTGTTTTCCCTTTGCAGCGAAGTTCTCATGGGTCGGAGGAAAAAGATGAACAAAAGCATCATGGTCCTAGTGGCAATCTTGCCTTTTATGCTTCTGTTCGGGTGTACGGCAAAAATCAAACAACCCGAGTGGAAGTTTCAAAAAGAAGCCATCCGAATACACATAAAGGCGGACCACAAGCTGAATCTGTACAACAGCAAGGCTCACACGCTGTATGTGTGCTTTTACCAGCTCAGCGAGCTGAATGCATTTGACCTGTTGAGCCAGGATCCGCCGGGAATTCGCAAACTCCTCGAGTGCAAACTTTTCGATGGAAGTGTGGCCGCCGTAAGCAACAAGATTATTCATGCCGGTGAGAATTTAACCTTCATACTGGATCGCGCGGAGAGGGCCGAATACCTGGCCATTGTCACCGGTTATTTCGACAAGCTCGACAACGCACGCATGGTGCGGCGCCATAAAATACAGGTTATTAAGAAAAAATTAAGTTTCTGGAAGCGCAAGTATGCATGTATGCCTTGCGTTCTGGAAGTCGACGTCTCCCTTGGTCCCAATCAGATCGAATACAGCAAAATCATCAAGAAGGAGAAGGCTTGCGCTGATGAATGCCAGCAACCAGGAAGCAAATGAAGTAAGTGTGCCGGGAAAGCCCATATTTTGGCATGAAGGCCTTTTCCTGCAGCCGCATCACTTTCAATGGCAGGATCTCTATTTGCAATCCATGATCGAGCCGTTGAACCGCTATCTGGTTCCCTCCCTGTGGGGTACCGGCAAGCTTGTGGTGCATACCGAGGCGCTGTCCAATTTTGTTTTTAACGTGATCAACGGCGAGTTCCGGTTCCGTGATATGACCCATGCCGTCTTTCCCGGCAATGCCGTCCTCGAGTCCCGCAATTTCGAAAAAGCGTGGAAGGACAAAGGCAAGCCTTTTAATGTCTATCTGGGTATCCGCAAGCTGTCACCCAACGGCAAGAATGTCTCCGACCCGCTCAATTATGAATCCTATTCCATGGTGCCCACCCGATATACGGCGGACAGTGAAACCGAGAACCTGCCCGATTTTTATGAAGGCACGGAACCACTGGCCATCGAGCGGCTGCGCTATGTATTGAAATTGTTATGGGAGGAAGAAAAAAGCGCCGTGGGGGATTATGAGGTCCTGCACATCGCCAGGCTTGAAAATCAGAACGGCCATATCGTGCTGTCACCTGTTTTTATACCGCCGGCACTTTCCATATTTTCGTCCAACGTGTTGGTGGGCTGTGTCAAATCCATCAGCGAGCTGATCACGGCCACATCCAACCGCTTGGAGGCCAGCAAAAAGGAGCGCGGTGTCCACACCGCAGAATTCGGCACCAAGGACATGGTGTTTTTACTGACCTTGCGGACGCTGAACCGTTTCTCTCCCGTTTTGCGGCACATGCTCGGCAGCGGTCATTGCGTGCATCCGTGGTCGGTGTACGGGGTTTTTTGCCAGCTCATCGGCGAGTTGTCGACCTTTTCATCCAAGATTAACCTGGTCCGCATCCGCAAGGATGACCCCTATTATCTCCCGGGTTACGATCATGAGGAGCTGTCCCGCTGTTTTCTGCGCGCCATTAAAATTATGACCAAATTAATGGGGGACATCGCGGCCGATCCTGAATACATCGCTCAATTTAAATACGACGGCTCGGAATACAAGCTGAAGCTGCCGCCCAAGATGCTCAAAGGACGGAAAAGATATTACCTGGTGATTGAGACCACGGCCGACCGGAAAAAGGTTGTGACCGAGCTTGAAAGCATGGCCAAATTGAGTTCACCCGAATACCTGGGCCTGCTGATTGCCCAATCACTGCCCGGTATTGAGGTCAGCCATGTCAAACATCCGCCACCCGAACTGCCGAGCAGAAGCATGGGGATTTATTTCATCATCAATCATCAAAGTCGTTTGTGGCAAAAAGTGCTGGAAGAGAAAAGCCTTGCCTTGAGCTGGGATACCCGGCCCGAAGATGCCAAAATCGAGTTGATGGTATCAGGAAGGGATGAATAATCGTGCGCTTAATTGACTGCTTCATGAAATTGATCGTCTATGTGGTGCATGCCGTCAGAACCGTCGAGGAGACGCAACTGGGGTTCGAAACCTTTAAAGGCGAGGTCGACCGGCTGTTGGAAAAAAGTTTGGGCTATAAAGAGCAGGGCAATTTTTCCGACCGGGACTACAACTATGCCCGGATGTCGGTATGCGTCTGGATCGACGAGGCCGTCTTGAATTCCCGGTGGGAGCATAAACGCCAGTGGCAGAAGGAATCACTGCAGCGGCGGTACTACAATATGGCCGACGGCGGAATGGAATTCTTCGATCGTCTGGACAAAATCGGACATGAAGACAGAGATGTCCGCGAAGTGGCCTACTACTGCCTGAACCTGGGCCTGGCCGGCCGTTATGTGGAAAAGGGAGACAATGTGGTGCTCGATCACCTCAAGGCTTCGAATTTAAAGCGCCTTTTCGGAAGCAGCGCCGGAGAACCCACATTGGAAAACCGCCAGTTGTTTCCCGAGGCCTATCAAAAGCAAACCGACATGCCCGCGCCGCAAAAGCGTTCATTCAGATGGCGGGCATGGTCTTTGGCCATCGGCGTGTCGGCCATCGGGCTCTTTTTCGGCTTGATGGCGGTTTATCACTATCTGCTGCGGATGGATGTGGATCAGTTTGCCCCAATGTAGAAACGGAATAGCCATGAACAATTTCAAATTGGCAAAACTACTCAAAATCCTGTTGGTCACCGCCTTGATTGTCCTGTGCCTGCTCATCATCTGGGCCCTGGTCCTGTATGTGATCGGCCTGGATATCCAGTGGTGGGCCAAGGCCATGATTCTGACATGCCTGGCAGGATCCGTCCTCATGGCTGTTTTGCTTCGCAAGCTCTTTCAAAAGCGTCGCGAAATGAAATTCGTCGACGGTATCATCGGGCCGGACGAGATGCCCGGCAATATATCCGCCCTGAACGATGCCTCCCGCGAGTTGCGGCGCCGGTTCCGGCAGGCGGTGTCCACATTGAAAAAATCCCACCTCAAACGCAAGGGCAATCCCCTGTATGTGCTGCCGTGGTATCTGATGGTCGGCCGCAGCGGCGCCGGAAAGTCCACGGCCGTCAAGAGCGCGCGCCTGCCGTCGCCTTTCGGCGACGTCAACCGGGTGGCCGGCATTGAAGGGACGCGAAATTGTGATTGGTGGTTTTTTGATGATTCAGTGGTGATCGATATCGCGGGGCGGTATTCCGTACACCGCAATGAGAAGCTGGACAAAAAGGAGTGGCGCGCTTTTCTCCAGCACCTGGTCAGATACCGGAAAAAAGAGCCCATCAACGGTGTAATCGTCACGGTGGAAGCCGATAAACTGCTGGAAGGCAACCTGGAGCGCATCGAAGACGAAGGCCGCACCCTGCGCAAGCGGGTCGATGAAATCACCGCCGTGATGGGGGCCAAGTTCCCGGTGTATCTCCTCGTGACCAAATGCGATCTGATTTACGGCATGGATCGTTACTGCCGGCTGCTGTCCGAGTCGTCGGTATCCCAATCCATGGGATTGATGAACCACAGCGGGGAGACGGACATCCAGGTTTTTATCAATAAAACCATCGACACCCTTACCGAAAAGCTCAAAGATATTCGCCTGATTCTGGCTTATAAGGAAGAGGTCAAGGACCGGTACTATATTGAGCCGGAAGTTCTGATGTTTCCCGATGAATTCTCGCGTCTGCGCAATGGTTTGCTTGCCTTTTGCAAAGGCGCCTTTAAAGACAACCCCTTTCAGGAACTGCCCTTTCTGCGGGGCATCTACTTTTGCAGCGGCCGGCAGGAAGGGCGCCCCGTCAACAGCCTGGCGGAGGGCATGGGCAAGATGGCCGGCGCGGAACTGCCGGGGACCGGGAACGGCTTTTTTCTTTACGATTTCTTTGCGAAAATTCTTCCCTCGGACCGCTCCATCTATTCCATGACCCACACGGCCAAGGAGTGGCACCGTTTGACCCATAACCTGTGGCTCACCGGTTTCGTCACCATCGTGATGGTATTCTGCATTTTGCTGACCTACTCCTGGAATGAAAACAAGGCCATCATCAATTCGGTGTCGCCCAAATACAAAAATGCACTGCTGTTTAACAACAATCCCATCGATGATATCAGCCTGATGGCGGATTTCAGCCGGGAGATCAAGGCGGTGGAATCGGCCAACCGCAACAGGAAAATGCCCCGCCTGGGGCTTAATGCCGGCGAAGCGTTGGAACAAGTCCTCAAGAAACGATACTGCAGGCGATTCAGCGACCATTTCGATGCCGGCATCAATCGCACTATTGAAAGCCGCATCGCCAACGGCGGCTGGATTCAAAACAACTATGCCCCGGCCATTCAATATATTCCCTTTGTGGTTCGCCGCATCAATATGATCCAGGCCAAGTTCAACGGCGCCGATGCATCGCATTTGGAAAAAATGCCGGCCCCCAATTTTGCAATGATGATTCACGGCAACGATCTGCTTGCCAGGGAAAAAGATATCGCCGAGCATTACCGGTACGCCTATATCAATTACCTTGTCTGGCAGAACGACATTGAAGCATTGAATACAACACTGGCCGGACTGCAGGATTTGCTGCAGAACTATTTCCAGGAGAACCAGGGCAATTTGAACTGGCTCATGGCATGGGCGGATCAAAGCATGCCGGAGCAGGCCATCACGCTGAACCGGTTCTGGCACAGCAATGCCAAAGATACAGAGCTTGTGTCCATCAGGCCGGCCTACACCGTGGAAGGCCGCCGGCGGATCGGCGATTTTGTGCATGATGAATTGGAAAAGGCCGTAGACAAACCCTTATGGATTCTCAAGGCCAAAGAACAGTTCGGTCCCCTCTACAAGGAGGCTTATTTCGGCGCCTGGATCGATTTTTCCTTGAATTTCGGCCAGGCCAGGAAGCTCTTTGCCGATTCCGGTGAGTGGGGAGGCGTGGTTGAAAGCTTTACCGGCGATGAGAGTCCATATATGGCGTTTTTGCAAACCATGGAAAAGCAGTTGATCGGGGTCGCCGATGAGCGTTGGCCCAGCCTGAAGACGGATGCCGGAAAAGATCAGCGCCTCAAGCAATGGATGGACCAGATCAAAGCGTTCGCCATGATCCGATCGGCCGCGGCCGGCGATGCCGTGGCTGATAACAAGGCCGCCGAGCAGTTGACCCGGCGGATGTCCCATCGCACCAAAATGGTGGCCAAGCTTGCCGCCGCCGGCATGGGTGAAAGCCAGCTCGCCAAAGGCAAGCGGGCCTATAAGCGCTATCAAAAGGCGTTGGAGGGCTTCAGCGGCATCGCGTCATCGCGCAGCCACGCCTATGCTGTGGCAAAGGCCGGATTTGAAGATGATCCCGCCGAAGCCAAGTCGGCGTTATTTGCGGCCCATAATGCCATTGAGAAAATCCGCAAGGCCTTAACGCCGGCCAAGGGCCAGTGGCTCGATGCAGACAAGGACCCCTTCTGGTGTCTGATCGCCGAGCCGGTGGATGAGCTCTGGCGATACACCGTACAGCAGGCCGGCCGCCACCTTCAATACCTTTGGGACCGCGAGGTCCTGGTCAAAACCGAAGGCGTTTACGACCGTCACCAGCTGGTATCCCTGCTGTTCGGCGAAAAAGGATATGCCGACAAATTCATCAGCAACCATGCCGGCCCGTTTGTGGAACGCAGTTCCAGGCGCGGATACCACAGCAGGAAACTCAAGGGGTGTGCCATTCCGTTTAAACGCAATTATTTCAACTTTATCAAGAGAGGTAAACGCTGGAACGCCGTTTCCGACAACCAGGGAAAAAGCCGGGTGGTCAACGTGGTGGCCTTTCCCACGGACGTCAACATCGAAGCCCGCGTCAAACCGCACATGACCCGGCTGGTGCTCGAAGGGGCCGACGGCAGCACCATCCTTGAAAACAGACAGTATCCCATTGAGAAGAAATTTACCTGGTCGCCGTCCAAAAGCGGCGATGTCATTCTACAGATCATGTTGGGAGACATTACCCTGGCGTATAAATATACGGGCTATTGCGCGTTCGGCAAATTCGTACGTGAATTTCGCAGCGGAAAGCGGACCTTTACAGTGGCGGATTTTCCGGCCTACCGGCATGACCTTGCCAGACTCGGGGTGCATAAAATTGAGGTGATCTATCAAATCCAGCCGGGCCAGATCGCACCCATCATACGGCAGCTGGATACGGCGCCCGGAAGGCCGCCGGCCACCATTATTTTAGCCTCAAGGGCGGGATAGTTGGGCCATGAAGAATCGGACACATTGGAAATGGTTCGCCTGGGGTAAACACCCCGGATTGGAAGATTTTGTGTGGGCCGGTACCCATACCCCCTTGTTTCAACGTTTCACAAAGTGGGTGGACAACGGGTTTACAAGGTTCAAAACCGATGCCGAGCTGCGTTCCCGGCACCGCTCCTGGCGATTCTGGACCAAAGGGGCCGGCAGCGAGGTGGTCTGCGGGCTGGTGCGCAACAGCTGCGACACCCATGGCAGAAGTTTTCCCCTGCTCTATATCGGCGCCGGCGTTTTGGAAGACTGGTCCAACAACTGTTCCATGATGCCCTTCGCTTTCGAGTCCGCCTGGAAAAATTTTGAATATGTGGCCTCGGCGCGGTTTGAGACCATGCAACAGCTCGACGATTCCCTGCAGTTGATCCAGCCGCCCGAGCCGGATTGGCGGAAGTACCAGCAGCGCATTTACAATACCACCAATGTGTCCAGGGCGGACAAGTGCGAGGAGACCATCGACAAGGGGAAACGCTTGTTAACGTTTGACTGCAGGCTGCCGGAAAATCTTCCCTATGAATGGCTGTTTTGCCAACGGGTGGCGGCCATGGAAGAAGATCAATCACCCCTGGCGGTTTTCATCGGAGAGATTGAAGGGCGCATCGCCGTGGCCATCATGAACAGCGCCCTGACACCCACCGATTTCCAATGGCTGTGGACCGTTGACCGGCACGGCCGACAGCCGGAAGACCATCCGGCTGTGAAGGGATAAAAAATGGCGTTCAATTTTAATATCGACTTTTATCTGGCACCCCTGCCGGGACCCCGTCCATCGGGCGAAGACCTTCGCTACACAGCGGCCTATGATGAAATCAAGGAGGCCAAACGCGCAGACGACCGGCTGGAACGGGGGGAGTGGCATACCAGCCTGAAGCGCTCGGACTGGGCGCTCACCGCCAAGCTTTGCGGTGAGGCCCTGAAAGACCAATCCAAAGATTTGCAGATTGCCGTCTGGTTGACCGAAGCGCTGCTTCATCAGCATGGATTCAAGGGGCTCGAGTTCGGGCTGCAGCTGCTGTCGAAATTGTTGACCGAATTCTGGGAAACGCTCTACCCGCAAATCGAAGACGATGATTTGGATTTCCGGGCCGGGCCCCTCACCTACTTGAACGAGAAACTGCCCACCGTCGTTTTCCAGGCGCCCCTTTGCGATCCGGAGCATACCAAAGGCTTTTCCTACTTTGCCTGGGAGGAATCGCGCCTGGTGGGATTCGATAGGGGCCTCGACCAGGATCAGCAGAAGCGCCGTCAAAAGTTGATCGACGAAGGCAAAGTCAGCGCTGAAGAATTTAAAACCGCAGTGAACCTGGGCGCCATCCATTTTTATACCCGTTTGCGAAACCATCTGGCCGGATGCCGCGACCAGCTGAGCGCCTTGGACAACATTGTCACCCTTCAGTTTGCGCCCGATCCACCGGGATTCACCCGGCTGGCCGATGCCGTGGAAGCATGCCTGCGGGTGGTTGAAAAGATTTGCACTGAAAAACAGAAAAGTGAAGTGGCCCCAATGGATGACGAAGACCTGGGCCCTGAGTCCGATGAACATATGCAAGACGGTTTCTCAGCAGTGACGGATATGGATCTGGAAGAAGCGGGCGATCTCTTTTTTTCGAGCCGGGATGCGATCTCGGATATTAGCGGTTCGGAAAGGGCGATCTGGAAAAAGGTGGCGGCCAGGGCCGGCAACGGCTCCTTCAAAGGCGCCCTGGACCAGCTCATGACCGCCGCAGCATTGGCCCCTTCCGTGCGTCAGAAAAACAGGTACTTGCTTTTGGTGGCCAAACTCTGCCTCAGGGCGGGACGCCACGATCTGGCCCGGCCCATTGTGGAGCAGC
>JASFER010000205.1:0-11751 GCA_050124755.1 Desulfobacteraceae bacterium | reverse complement strand
GGGAAAAATTCTGGGATCCGATGCCAGTCTGTTGGAGGTGATGCGCCCCTATGCCAAAAAACTGCTGCAGCAGGGCTACGATGCTCAAAAAGTGCTGAAGAATGTGGGACGCGATGTAAAGGCGGCAGGGAACTATCTGAGATGGATGCCCAAGCTCTCCCATGATATCTTCAAACGCATCGCCAAAGGCCCCCATCGCCTTGAATTGGAGCATGGCGGTCTCGAACCGGCCTCCAAAAAATTCGAGAGCGGGCTGAACCGGCTGACCCTGGGGTTGGTCATTGCGGCATCGCTGGTAGCCGCCTCGCTGGTGCTCAACTCCACCAACAAGTTTATGATTTTTGAGTTTGAATTATTCGGCGCTCAAAGCCTTTCCGTCACCGAACTTTTGGGACTCACCGGCTATATCATCGCCACCTTTTTGGGGCTGTGGCTGGTATATTCCATTATCCGGTCAGGAAAGTTGTGAACCGCAGAATATCGAACAAGGAATAACTAATGCCCAAGTGTGGAATCGCTGCGCTCTAACATTACTATTTAAATCGACAGAATACCTCATTTCGACATTCTGCGGTTCCTTGTTCGATATTGGTCATTCCGATGCAATAAAGAAGGCCGGCTGCACAGCTGCAACCGGCCTTAATAAATCAAGATTCTGTTTTAACAGAGCTATTTTTTCTTCTTGGGATGGCAAGCCGTACATTTTGTCGGAGCATCTTTGGTCTTTTTCTCTTTGTTGTGCTTTCTGTGGCAACCCAAGCAGTTTTCGTGTACCGCATTTGCATGGTACTCACGTTTTTCTTCTTTGGAGAGCCCTTTGGCTTTCTTGCCCTTGAGTTCACCCGGTTTCTTGTGACACTCGAAACATTTCTGAACATTGTCCCCTTCTTTTAGGTCCTTCAGAGGTTCGCCTTTATCATTGTGATGGCATTCGCCGCAGTTGATCTTGTAGTCGTTGATGTGCTTTTTATGGCTGAATGTGGCCAGGCTTTTTTTGTGTTTATAAGGCGAGTTCATCTGGAACTCATCCTCCATCTTTGTTCCTGCATAGAGCCCGGCCACCAGAAACAGGCTTGCCGCCAGGGTGGTAATCAACGCTACCCCAAAAGTCCGTTTGGTCATCAATTGTACACCTCCTTTTGATAGTCTCAGTGTTACCCCAGGCTTGGGGATTTCTATCAACTTCCATTTGGGCTGTCAACAGAAGTCAATGATCAGCAGCACTACAGGTCGCAACCAATAGCCTCCCGGGATGGAAATGCAAATACATGCCGGGGTGTTAGAAGGACTTGAGGAAACCGCTTCTAACCGGCATCGGACTCGGTGGCTTCGACGTCATCTTCCATTTGGTCATCCTTCTTGCCAAAGACACGCGCACCGATGATGCTGATCTCATACAACAGCATCAGCGGAAGGGCCATCATGATCTGGGTGACCACATCCGGCGGCGTGAGCATGGCTGCCCCCACGAAGAAGATCAAGATAGCGTATTTCCTATATTTTTTGAGAAATTCAACACTTACAATGCCCAGCTTGGCCAGAAAAGTGATCACCAAGGGCAACTCAAAAACAATACCGAAGGCCAGCAGCAGCTTGGCGGCAAAGCTGAGATATTCCCTCATGGAGGGCATTGGGCGGATGGTGTCGGTGGCAAAGCTTAAAAAGAACTTAAATCCCCATGGAAACACGATAAAGTAACCGAACAGGGCGCCGCCCGTAAAAAAGAGGGTGGAAAGCAACAGGATGGGGATCAACAGCCTTTTTTCACGGTCATACAACCCTGGTGCGATAAACATCCAGAATTGATATAAAAGAATGGGGGAAGCCAACAGAATACCCGATATCAGGGCTGTTTTCAGAAAAGTGAAAAAGGCTTCGGGCAGATGGGTATAGATCAGGGTGTCGCCGCTCTTCATGGCTTTTTGCAATGGGGCCACCAAAATGTAAAAAAGCTTTTCCTTAAAGGCATAGGATGCGGCAAAACCGACGCCGACGGCTACAAAGCAAATAATCAGCCGTTTGCGAAGCTCCTCCAAATGACTTGTAAAGGGCTGTTTTTCTTCTTCATTCATGAATCTGCGGTTCCCTGGGATTTGGAATCCTGGTCATCGGGGGGATCTGTTTGGGATTCATCGGAAGCGGCATTCAACTCATCGAACGCAGATTTGACTTGGTCCATGGGGCCATCCGAAGTTTCATCGGATGTGGGTTGTGAAGGGGCTTTGGATGGATCCGGGATGGAATCGACAATGTCGACCTGAGCTTTGATGCCTTCTTTGACCTCGTTGATACTATCACGGACCTCGCCGAGTCCGGTCTGGGTCTCAATGCTGTCTTTAAGGTCGGAGGTGGCCCGCTTGAACTCCCCCAACGCCCGGCCCAGTGATTTGGCTAAATCCGGTAGTTTTTTCGGCCCGATCACAATCAGGGCCACCGCCAGAAGCAAGAGCATTTCCGGCATTCCGATTCCAAACATTCTATTCTCCTGATCAACAATTATCCTGAAGATTTTATTTGTACGGCCTTTTCGCAGAGCTGTCAAGCAGAACCCTCTTCCCGAGTGAACATGATATATTCATAAATACAGATAGTTATAATCAACCTGAACGATCCGAAGGTTTAAGAACCAAAAAGAAAAGCGCACCCGCATGCTTTAAGTGCCCCGCACCCACTTCGGCTCGAAGGCCACGGCCCATAAACAGATCGATCCGTCCCGGGCCTTTAATGGCGCTGCCGGCATCCTGAGCCAGGGCAAAGCCGTTATACGGCTTCCAGCCGACGATTTTTCCCTGGTGGTCGACCTGCGGCAAAGGGGTGGTAATAAACGCCAACGCCGATGATGGCAAAACGTCCCGGTCCAAGGCCAGGGAGCGCATGGCCGTCAGGGGTTGCCCCAAGGCGCCCAGGGGACCGTCCCGGGCGGTCCTGAAAAAAATGTATCTGGGATTGTGATTCATGATGTGGTTTGCAATGTCTCTATTCTGGTGCAGGTAGGTGCGAATGGCCTGCATGGACATCTTTTCCCGGGAAATGCGGCCCTCATTGATGAGCAGCCGGCCGATACTACGGTAGGGCCGCCCGTTTGAGCCGTCATACAAAACGTGGACCTGGCTGCCGTCTTCCAACTCAACCCGGCCGGAACCCTGTATCTGTAAAATCAACAGATCGATTTCATCCCTGAGCCACACAACGGGAGGGGCCTTTGCGTTGAAATCGGCCGCTTCGCGGATCTCTTTTCGCGTGGGATAGGGGACCACGGTCCGGCCGGTATAGCGTCCGACAATGGTGCGGCCTTTCAAGTCGGCCGCAAACGGAGTTAGATCAATCTCCAACATGTCCACGGGCTTGGAGTGTACAGGCGTGGCGAACTCTGCCGTTGGTGAACGCCGCGCCTTCAGCAACGGTTCGTAATAACCTGTAAACAACACATCTTTTGTATCGGCGCGGCCCACAGATTGATAGACGATAAACCGATCCTGGATGGCTTGATTCAATTGCTGCGGGGTTGGCTTCCCTCGAATGATGCGGGCAAAGACCTCCAATGTTCGTATCAGGTGGGCAACGGTGTACGCGTCAGCCCCGAAATGAATCCGTCGATTGTCCGGCAGACGCTTCAAATACGCCAAGCTCATTTCGATGCTGCGAATCAAAGGGGCATGATCACCATGGTCTGAAAAATGAGGGTAATCAGACAGGCAAAGCCGCTTCAGGGCAAACGCGGGAGGCATGGGCGGCGGTGGTGGCACCGGTGTCGGTGTTGGAGCGCACCCTGCCAACAAGAAAGCAACCACCAACATGTCGATGAACAAAAGTACAATGGTTCGTTGGGGACTCAAATGATGGACCCTCCTATGGTATTGATGATAACATGCTTGTCTGGATGTACCGAACAGGTTCCGACCTGGAATCTATCATCTAGTATTGTGTCCCAGATATAGGTGATCTATTTTTTGTTCTCATTTCGACCAAAATGTCAAATGGTGGATGGGGACCGATTAAATATAAAATCGGTAGGATACCTTCATTTGACATTTGGGCTTTGACATTGGGATTTGAGGGCAGTGGTGCCGCATCGGCTATATCGCAGTCCAATCCATTTTATAATTTATTTCCGGGACACAACACTATCGCTTCCAGGTCCCGCTTTTGCCTCCGCTTTTTTCCAGCAAAAAGAGATCGGAAATGGTCATGCCGCGATCATATGCCTTGCACATATCATAGATGGTCAAAGCGGCCACCGAAGCGGCGGTCAACGCCTCCATTTCGACACCGGTCTGGTCCAGGATGCGTGCCGAGGCTTCGATGCGAATGGCGTGGGTGGCAGGGTCCGGGAAGAAATCGACCTGGGCATGGGTCAGTTTCAAGGGGTGGCACATGGGAATCAGATCAGCCGTTTTTTTGGCCGCCATTACCCCGGCGATGCGGGCCGTCTCCAGGACATTGCCTTTTTTGACTTTCCGGTCCTGGATCAAATCAAAGGTCTCCTTGGTCATGGTGACCACAGCCTGGGCTTTGGCAGTTCTATCTGTGGGTGCCTTGGCCGTAACGTCCACCATGCGCACGCGGCCTTGATCGTCGATGTGGGTCAGGTCGCTCATGTCGTCTCCTTTGCAGGTTCAATCAGAGATCCGCGTCCAATAAGTGAACCTGCGCCGAAATGGGTCTGGACAAGTCAAATAATTTCTTTCCTGCACCCTAAACGAAAAATTCTGTTTTGTGGGTCACGGTGGATTTAATCGCGTTGAGGGTATCGCTCAGGGTCTTGGTGACATTTTCCCGGATATCGCCGGCCACCACCAGCAGCATCACGTCGTCCCCCACCTTAAGATCCCTGTCCGCGTTGATCTCCACCAAAATATCAGTGATGCCCGGCCGCGATCGGTGTGTTTCGATGACTTGGTTCAACTTTTCACGGTCCACGTCAACGCGCAGGCCGTTGACCTTGCGGCCATCCCGTGAGGTTGCGCGGACGACACCATTATGGCAGAGAATCATGCCGACGCCGGGGTAGTCCGGACGGTTTTTGATTTTGTCGATCAACACCTTGATGTCCATACGTCTCTCTCCGAATTGTCTGGCTTATCCTGCAGAAGGATTTATTTCAAGAGCATAGGCAAAGCCTACATTAAAGTCAACGACCCCACTGAACCAGAGGCATAATTTTCTGAGCGCCGGGTCCGCTGCACAGATAAATTCTTGCCATGCGGCTGAATATCGGTATAAAACCTTGATACCAATCGAACTCGGCAAATAGAAGACCCATAGGTCAAAAGGCCAGAACTTCTTTGAAGGCAGGCAGGTAAGAAAAATGAGAGATTCCCAGCAGATTCTGGACGGTCGGGAAATCGATCGCATCCTAAAACGGATGGCGTGTGAAATCCTCGAAGTGCATAAAAATACCGGCAATGTGGCGTTGGTCGGTATTCATACCCGAGGTGTTTTTCTTGCCCGCCGCCTCCAGAAACACATCAAAGCCTTTGACGGCGGAGACCTGCCCGTGGGTGAAATCGATATCACGCTCTATCGGGATGATTGGACGCAGATGAGCGCCCAACCGGTTGTCAAGACAACGGACATCGCTTTTTCAGTGGATAATAAACAAATCATCCTGGTGGACGATGTGCTCTACACCGGCCGAACGGTTCGCGCCGCCATGGACGCCTCCATCGATTTTGGTCGGCCGTCACGGATCGAACTGGCCGTTTTAGTCGACAGAGGGCACCGCGAGCTGCCCATTCAAAGCAACTACACCGGTCATTGCATCAAAACCAAGCGGTCGGAATTGGTCAATGTCCTGCTCCAGGAGTGCGACGGCGAAGATAAAGTAACGTTGACAACCATAGGGGATGAAACCGGGCAGCAGGGTTAGCGATGGGACATACCGAACATCGAAAAGGGGCGCCTGAATCCGTCAAACTGGCTATCTTAACGGTGTCCACGACACGCACGCTGGAGGAAGACCAAAGCGGCCACTGGATGGCCGGATATGGTGCCGAACAAGGTCACCGAATTGTGGCCCACGAACTGGTCACCGACCAGACCGACGCCATCCGCAACGCCCTCATGCATATCCTGGCAGACCATTGCCCCCAAGCCGTGATCGTCACCGGCGGCACCGGCATCACCCCGCAAGATGTCACCATAGAAGCACTGAGGCCGTTGTTTGCTAAAGAACTAACCGCCTTCGCCATCCTTTTCACCCAATTGAGCTATGCAGAAATCAACTCCGCCGCACTGCTCTCCAGGGCCTCGGCCGGCGTCATCGGCCAAGCCTTGATCTTCTGCATCCCCGGAAGCCTGAACGCCTGCAAGCTAGCCTGCCGAAAACTGATCTTTCCCGAACTGGGTCATCTGATCCGCCATTCGAGCGGAAAATAGAAGTAGTTTCACTTCTGGGCCCTGCCGGCCCATTGATCAAGATATTGCTGTGCCTCTCGCGTCTGTGCCTGCTGCATTTGTTCCTGGAAATGCTCGTTGATCAGCGCCAGCGCTTTGGGGCGATCCATGGGGTGCAGGACGGAGAAGACGGCTCGGGGCACCCCGCGCAGTATCAAGCTGTCCAGGTGAAGCTCAAATTCCGGTTGTTGGAGGTTGATGGCCTTGACCACGCGATCCATCAGTATGGCCTGAATCGGTGAAAATCCACCCTCAAAAGGAAATTCCAAGGTCGGGGATTTCCTGTACAGCAGCTCAAACTCACCGGGTTTATAATCCCTGTCGGCAGGTGAACGTTGGTTGCCGGGTCCGTCCCAATAGGCATATTCGCATTTGACGCCGTCGATCTTCCAGCCATCCCTTTCCGTGCCATAGAGCTTGGCGCCCGTCAAATTGGCCAAGGACAAATCCGCTTTATCCAGGTTGGCAATCATCAATACCGACCCTTCCAGATTGCATCCCCGCAGATTGGCACTCATCAGATTGGCAGAGAGCAGGTGGGTTTTATACAGATTGGCGGCGCTCAAGTTGGTTTCCTGCAAATTGGCTTCATGCATATCTGATCTGTCCAAGCGCACGCCCCGCATATCCGCCCCCTGCAGATTGGCAAGGCTCAGGTCGGCGGTAATCATATGCGCCCCGGTCAAATTAGCGTTTCTCAAGTCAGAAGAGATGGCGCTGGCACCCCTGAGATTGGCATTTCGCAGGTCTGCCTTGAACAGATCCGTTTGATTGAGTTTGGATTCTCTTAAATCGGTTTTTCTTAAATCGGTCTGACGCAGATTGGCAAGGCTCAGGTCGGCTTGAAACAGGTTTGTCCCACTTAAATTGGGTTTGATTTCTAAATCTTGAGCGCGCCACCGGTTCCAGACCGTGACACCCTTGGCCAGCATTTCAACATGTTTATGATTTGCCATGGTTTAGTACCTCCTCGGATACCCTCCAATGGCCCCCAGCGGCTCAACGGCATAGATCGGTTGTTTCAAACCGGGATGCACCCGGCTACAACCCAAGACGATTGAAACACTGACGTGTTTTTGTCTTTCCGGCCTATGGCCGGAAAGACAAGCCACCCGCTATGCCGGTGGTCGTTGACTCAGGTACCTAGACCATTGTGGCGCCCCATTGAACGCAAGCTGTCAGAAGCTCTATATATTTGAACAGCGGACGCATGTCAAATTTACCCGGCCGGTACCCGCAATTCTCGATGCAGAGAATCACAGACGATTTTGATATCAACCAATCAAAGGAAGGTAGATATCAAAGGTTGTGCCGCAGCCCTCAATGCTCTCAACCATAATACGGCCATGATGGGACTCAACGATACCGTGAACAACCGCCAGCCCCATACCGGTTCCCTTACCTTGCTCCTTTGATGTAAAAAAGGGATCAAAGACACGACTGAGATGACCCGACGGAATGCCGACACCGGTATCCGCGACACTGAGCTTGAGATATAAACCCGGAAGAAAGCCATTCTCATCCCCGGTATTTGCGTGGGAGCCGATGTCCACATTCTCAAGGGAGATTTTGAGAACGCCGCCATCTTCTTCCATAGCATGGGCGGCGTTGGTGCATAGATTCATGACGACTTGATGAATCTGTGTCGAATCCCCCATAATAGTGCTTTGGGGAACATTCGTATCGACCTGGATCTCTATGGTGGCGGCGATGGTGGATTTCAACAACTTAACCGCTTCTTTCACAACAGAGATGACCGAAAAGGGCTCTATTTCTGAATTACTATGCCGACTGTAAGCCAATATCTGCCTGATCAGGGATTTGGCGCGTTGCAGGCCCGAAAGGACCTCATTGAGGTTGCTGTGCAATAGCGTGTTCGGCTCCACGTCATCCAGGCACAGCTCCGTATATCCAATGGTGCCGTATAGAATATTGTTAAAATCGTGGGCGATGCCGCCGGCAAGCGTCCCGAGGGATTCCATTTTATGGGCCTGTTGCAGTTGCCTTTCCAGACGTATTTTCTCTGCTTCAGCCTTTTTTTGTTTGCAGATGAAAAGCGTAATCATTGTACCGGAGGCAATAAAGATGCCGGTCACCATGATCCGGGATACCAACTGATAGGGTGAAACCCTTAGCAGCAAGGTGTCAATGTATGACATGGGTTCCTGAAAGACGAGGGCGCTCAAATTCTTTTCAAATGACAAGTAGGACCATGCGCTGTCCAATACCCAATAAACGCAGCAGAATAGAAAAAGGCCTACGGCGAATCTAATTTTGCTCTTCAATAGTGTCATAAATTTCGTCCGCAATGCGCAATATACTATTTGGAATTTTAAAGTCGATTAATTCAGCCATTTTTGTGTTGACGGCGATTAATTTTGGATCCTCAAAAATTTGATTGATGCTGCGTGGCTTTTGGCCGTTGAACACCCGGGCCATGACCTCGGCATGGTACCGGCCCACGGCCTTGAATCCACCCCTGGAGATGCTGAAGAGCACGCCGATTTTGACCTCAGCGGGACCGCGTTGAGACCAGGTGGGGATCTTTTTCGCTATTAGAGGGGCCAGCAACTCATCTATGCGCCGGTGATCGATACCGCGATGAACGGTGACAAAGACAGCGTCCACCTTTTGAGCCAGCGCCTGATGACACTGGATGGTTCGATTCGTGGATACCTGGAGGTTAACATCGGAAAAGGGTGCTTCACATGTAATTACCTCAAAGTTTCGCTCTTTGGCCGCCATGCGGATATCATCTAAAGCGGCATAGGTTTTCCCCTCGATGGTGTTTTCATAAACCACCCCCAAGCGCTTAAATCTGCAAAGCCGATGAAAGAGCCGAATTTGCCGAATATAGCGGTTGGGATCGCATTTGGCGTGAAAATGATCAATGCCGGAATCCTTTACCGTGGCCGATATGCCGGAACGCACCGGATCGCTGACCGAAACCCCCATGGTGGGGGTGGAATGGTGATAACTGGACAGATCCTGGCCGGCCCAAGTTCCCATGGCAATCATAAAATCGATATCCTGCTGCTTGTTTAATCTTCGTATGATTTTGTCTCTTAAAACTTTCCGGCGCTCCTTGCACCAATTTGCAGACCAATACCCATCGGCGACAAATTCAATATACTTGCTTTGGACGTGCTGTGCCAGATGGTCCCACACCGGTTTTGACGCTTTGAGATCTTCTGTTTTGGGTATATTCAACGGTTCCATCCATCCCAATTCGGCCAATCCGGCCACTATGGTTCTCAGATTGGCCGGATAATTCACATACGACCCGCCTTCGTAATAACCTATTCGCCACTTGCGCCCTTGATTCAAAACCGGTGACAGCGGATCATCGGATACGGCGCTTGCAGCGACCGGCAGCATCAACAAGCCGGCCATCACGATGGCAGTCATCATCCTGAAAAAATACCCGGCCATGATTGTCATTCCTATTAGCTTGGTTCGTTAGTTGAGATTGGATGGAAACCGAACGGTCTGCGCAAGGTACCCAAGGCAGACCTCGAACCGCGAAACCTGAGCGTTTTGAGGCATTGATCAGTGTAAGTCGCGCTTAAACGCGGGTTTTGACTTTACAGCGTGGAATGGCATTCAGGTCCCGGCAGCCAGATACCTCTTTTTTCATACTCTTGGGGGTGTTGGCAATAGCTCACGCAAAAATTGTTAATTCGGCCCCCTGCTTCCGGGCCGGTTTTTACTTCCGCCAATCGGGAATTACGCTGTCATTGAGCCGGGACCATAAATCCTCGCCGGCCGGCCGTGATCGGCCATCTATTTGTGTCACCGGCACGGCTCCCATCAATGCGTTGGCCGCTATCAATAGTTCCGCCGAGTACAATTCATCCATAAGAACCGGACGTTCGGCGACCCTGTACCCCCACGAGGCCAATGTGCGTGACAAAGCTCCGGCCATAACCCCGGGCAGTACGGCCGGGGATTGCGGCCGAACCACCTGCTTGTCGTTTATCAGCAGAAGATTGGCCGTGTTGGTTTCCGACACACTCCCGTCCGGATTGAGGATCAAAGCCTCATGATAGCCGTTTTGACGGGCCCACCGACCGGCCTGCAGGTAGTAAAGGTAATTGAGGGTTTTGTGATCGGCCAAAGGCGTTTGGCGCGTGTGCGCGTAGGTACCCACATGAAGCCCTTGTTGTTTGATTTCCTCCAGCCGATGAACGTAGGGTCGCGCCGTTACCAGCAGGGTATGGTCCCAGGGCGGCGCCGGCCGGCTGCCGCGGGTGGCCAATATTTTTACTGCGGCACATTGGTTTTGATACCGGTTGGCTTCAATCACCTGGCCGATGATGTCGGCCCATGTCAACTCCGGAAACGGACCGGGCATCAACGCCTGCCAAGTGGCTTCAAAGCGTAGCAAATGGTCGGCCAGCAATGGTGCCCGGCCACGGTCCACCCGAATGGTCTCAAAAAAACCGTAGCCATAGAGCAAGCCCAGGTCATGGACCGGTACGGCGGCCGCCCGGCCACTCACCAGGCGGCCGTTGAGCCATACCCTGGGTGTGGGGTGCGGATTGGGTTTGCCTTTGCACGCGGCTGTCAGGGTGCGCCCTTTATGAAGGGTCTCTTCATACTCCAGGAGGGGGTCGGAATCGATCACGATACCGCCGCCAACCGAAAAAGAGAGCGTCTCGTTGACAATTGTGGCCGTACGAATGGCGATGGATAAATCCATGGTGTCGTGAAAACCGAGATAACCGATGCTGCCGCAGTAGACATGACGACGGCAGCTTTCCAACTCGTCAATGATCTCCATGGCGCGCACTTTGGGGCAACCGGTAATCGAGCCGCCCGGAAAAGCGGCCTCGATGAGATCCACCGAGTCTCGGCCCTCATCCAGTTCACCTTCGACCACCGAAACCAGGTGGTAGACATTCTGATAGGCCTCCAGGCGCTTGTGCCGGGCCACTTTGACCGAACCGGCCGCACACACTTTACCGATATCGTTGCGCAGCAGATCCACAATCATGGAAAGTTCGGCGTCATCCTTTTTGCTGCCGGCCAAAGCCTCCCGCATGGCCCGGTCTTCTTCGGCATTTTCTCCCCTCGGACGGGTGCCTTTGATCGGACGGGTCTCAACGTTCACACCATTTCGCAGGAGGAATCGTTCAGGCGATGTGGAGACTACCTGGTGGTCTCCGGCTTGAACAAATGCAAAAAACGGCGCCGGATTCCGGGCATAGAGGTCGCGAAACAGTTGGAATCCGTCTCCATGGAACGGCACCCGGAAGCGTTGCGAAAGATTCACTTGATAGACATCGCCGGCGGCGATGTAGTCGATGACGCGCTGAACCGCTTGCTGGTATTCTTCCTGGGTGAAATTGGATT
>JASFER010000204.1:0-11855 GCA_050124755.1 Desulfobacteraceae bacterium | reverse complement strand
GTCAGCCCGGCCGCATACGCCGGCACGCTGCAGCACAGCAGCAACAGCACGGCCAGGTGACTAAGGCGCGATATGGGTTTTATGACGGGTCTCATGGTTGGTTCCTCTCTTTACGCTGTTTAGGTCCAAAAGATCATGCCTTTGGATCGATCTTTGCCAGCAACGCCAGCGCTTCTTGATTTTTGGGGTTGATTTGCAAAATCACCTGGCACAACTGTTTGGCCTTCTGAAGATTTTTCAGCCGGTAAGCATCCAGGGCATACTCATAAGACAGGGTTTGAACCTTCTGCTCAGCCTGCATGGCAAAGAAACTGGGGCGGTCTCCAACCAGTTCCATATCCGCCAGCAACAGGCGATCCCAAAACTCCAGGGCGTCGGCATACTTTTTCTGCGCTTGGGCTTCCAATGCCCGGGCGTGCAACTCCTGCACCGTGCCGATCATCGATAGAGCCCTTCTGGCGGCCAGCGCCTCGGCGGTAACCTCCCTGGCCGTGGAGAGCATTTTCAGGGTTTGCCTGGCGTTGTATATCAGTCCGGCGGCGTAGTCGGCCAATGCGCGTTGGATATGGGATGTTTGCTCGGGAGGTTGCGGCTGAACATCCGAACCGGCCGCTTTGTCCGCTTCAACCGGCGGTTGAGATGCCGTTGCATGCTTTTCGGATACCGGGGGGGGTGCATCCTGAGTCTCCCCGGCCAGGGCAAGATCATTGGCTGCCGGACGCCCTGTGGCGGCGTGCGTTCGCATATAGATAAAAGCCGCCGATATCACCAGACAAAGCACGACCGCAGCCAGAATGCCGATTTTTGTCTTGTTCAACGGCACAACAGGGTTCCGGAGCGCCTTGCCGGGTCTCACGGGCGCGTTGGACTGACGGGCCGCGAACCGCAAAATGGTTTTGCCGAGCATGACTTCGTCGCCGTCTTTCAATACCCGGCCCCCGGCCAGCCGCTCTCCGTTGATGAACGTGCCGTTGCTGCTGTCAAGATCGTTGATGACACATGTGCTGTCCGAGACACTCACGCTGAGATGCTTGGTGGATACCAGGGGATCTTTGATACACACATGGTTGCGGCGCGACCGGCCCACATGGGTGCTCTTACGCGTCAGCGGATGGATTTCCGCCACCGTATCGTCCTGAGCCATCAGCATCAAGCGGTTAAATTGGGTTTGTTCCCTGGTATCGTAAAATCCGGTCATCATCACCGTCGCCATTGTTGATTCCGGGTCTTGGACGGTCCCCAGGGATATGGTGCTTTCGATGTCAGCGCACTTGTTGCGCGATGGTCCAAAAAATTTTGGCTTTACAGTGTTTATTGCGCCCATGATCTTCCTCTCCTTTATCCTTCTTCCTAAGCGCTCGTTAACGGCCCTGCCTGCAGACCCGCTATTTGCCGCCTATGGCTTGGTCTGCACCGACCCGACTTGTATGGAGAATCGGTTGGTACAAGGTCTCCTGATCGTTGATCCGGTGTCTGCGTTTGTCTTCGATCCGCCGAATAATGCTTTTGAGATGAAAATCGGTTTGGGTATCAAGCGGTGTGATGATAATCACTTCATGCTTGGGAGCCTCTTTCGGGGGTTCGGCGGCCTCGGGCTTTGAGCCCTCTGACTTGTCTTTTTCAATGGGCTGTTCCTGCTTTTTGAGGGACTGCTTTTCCCGCTTGGGCTTGGCCGGTTGGGCCTTCTTTTTCTCTTTTAACGCTTTTTGCGCTTCGGCGGCCTGAAATTGGGCCATAAGCCGGTCAAAACGCTTGACCCGTTCCATGCTTTCGTTGGTCACAGGAACAGAGAGGTACAGCTTGAGGAACGTGTCCAGTGGTACGGGTGTTGACTGGCCGTCATAGGCCGCGTCAGCCTTTGCCAGGGCAGCCTTGGTTTCGGCATCCATTTGCGCGTTGACGGCCACCGGATGACCGTGTAGCCAAAGCAGCCGTTTCAGCAACAGCGTTTGGCCCACGGGGCCTCTTTTCTGATAGTTGGCCTTGAGGTTTTCCATCACCACGGGATCTGGCTGCGCTCCGTCCAGAAGCTGCCAGTAGGGCAGGTCCATGAAACGGCCGACCAGTTGGATGACGCTGAACTGCACCAGCAGGCGCACCGCATCATGACGGCCCTGGACCTTTTTGACACTGCCCCGCACCCCAATGGTGGGACCGAACAAGGTGAAGCCCAACTCCTCTTCGGTAATGCCCTTATAGACGGTGATGCCGTTGCTGGCCTGCATCTTGGGGATGCCACACAGCGCTTTGTAGCTGACCAGGTTAAAATCAACGGCAATTTTGGCCTTGTTCCACTTGTCTCCTTTGGAATAGTCCAGGCCGATGGTATCGCCGTCAAACCAACTGGGTGCGCTGTCAATGGATTCGGTTTTGGCATCCAGGTTTCTCGTCCGGTCCAGGGTGGTGAGTCCACGATCAAATTCGGTAATTCCGCCGGCCAGAATCACATCGGGTACCAGCTTTTGATCACTGAGCGGGTATCCGGATACCTGGATGCCGGCAAAGTAATCCGGCCAATAGGGAATGTAGACCACCTGACCACCAATGGAATTGAGTGCACTTTTGACCATCACCGTGATGCTTTTGGGTATCTCGCCGCCGGTGTGGTAGGATGTGCCCGTGACATCATCAATGTCGCGGCATTGGATCTTCAGCAGTCTGGCCCCATAAATTTCACTTAGAATTCCAATCTGGGCAAGGGCTGCGCTAAATGAGGTTTCCCGTAACGCCGGCGGCTCAGAGGGCAACTGGAGCTGCTCGGGCTTTGGGGAAATGGCGGTGCAACCGATCAGGGCCCATACCAGTAGCAGAGCGCCGATCAAAGACAGTCTGCCATTTCGATGTTTAAAGAGTTGATGCGCTTTCATGGGATACCTCTTACTCGCTAATCGCGTTGATATCTTCGCCGTTAAAAATAATGGTCACATTGCCGACTTTGGCACCGGGTTGGTTGATAAAGCTGCCGATGGCAATATCACCGTTGCCTTTGACTGATTTGATACTGTTGTCAGCAGAAGCCTTGGCACTTCTCATAATGTATTGTGTGTTGATACCGGGCTGGCCAAGGGTGTCGTATTTTTCAATCTTATCGTCTATTTCAATTCCGTCGTCAAAATCCCCGGCATGTGCGTTCATGGTGGCCGCCATCAGAATCGTTGCCATCATCAAGGTTGCGTATTTGATCATATTGGGTATCATTGTTTCCTCCGGGCGTTTGACTTGGTATTCGAAGCATGGCTGCCGGATCAGCAGCCATGTCTTCCAGGCCGTTGATTTGGTTATTCAAATGACATCGATCCGATAGCCGACTCGTTGCCGTCTCCAACAACGAGGTTGACGGCGCCTTCCATATGTTCAATGTGGTTGTTCACCTTTCCGGTAACTTCGGTGTTTTTGACGCTGACCGATCCCAACAAGGCGGTATTGTCATTGCCGGGAGAACCGCCGCCCCAACCAACAATGTTGTAGGCTTTGGTGACGTTTTCGGTGGTATTGGTGACTTCGCCCTTAACAGTTGCATTTTCCAGGTGGATGCTTCTGACGGCTGCCGTGTTTCTATCACCGAAAATGACATTGCCGACTTGGGTCACCGGCGTATTGACCTGGTTGGCCACAGTCCCCCCAACATTGCTGTCCGCCGCTATATCAATGGATGCAATGGATGCATTGTTGCCGTCGCCCTCAATATAATTCAAAACGGGGGGGAACGAAGTGCCGTCCACGCTGACAACATTGTTGGCCACCTTACCGCTGACTTTGGAATCTTCGAGCTTGATACCGGCAATAGTGGCTCTGTTGTCGTCACCGTCAACGAGATTCAAAACAGTGTCCACCACGCCCACCTCGTTGGTCACCTTACCATCGACATGGGAATCCTTGAGTTTGATGCTGGCAATGAAAGCCTCGTTGCGGTCTCCCACGATGGCGTTGCCCATTCTAGTGCCGCTTCCAAGATGATTGGTCACCGTGCCCCCGACCGAGGAATCTGCTGTCCCTGCCAAGCTCAAGCCTGTGGTTGCCAGAAAACACATGCCTGCCATTGCTGCGGTTATGAAAAATTTTTTTGCCATTGTTCTGTTCCTTTCTTGTTTGCTGTTTTTTGGAGTTGGTTCATAAATTTGATTTCATCAGTCTTACAGCTCCAGCACCGTTTCCATAATCCCAAGGCGCTGCAGAAGGGGGATGGTGTGAATCCAGCGATCTACGAAACGATTGGATTCTGCCTTGCCGGAAAGCTCGCAGCCAATGTGAATGTAGAATGCCATTTTGATTTCCTCCTCTTGCCTTGTGATGTCCGGGGTTGGGTGAAGCCTTTTTTCCGATTTCAGTTAGGGTAAAAGCAATAGGTATGCCAAACTAATAATTATCAATAAATACATATAGATAGATGTATAAAGGGTGGTCTTTAACCAAAACGGCTGCTTCAAAATGAAGCAGCCGCCTAGTAGATGCTTGTCTATCTAATTGTTATTATTTGAAATGAATAGATGTCGCTACAAAATGATGCAACAACCGGCCTGAGCGATATTGGGATAGCGGGCTAATCAATGCCCAGTTTTTTCAAACGCCGGTTGAGGCGGTTGCGGTCGATATCCAGTATTTTTGCGGCGGCGGATTTGTTTCCGTCGGTGCATTTCAGGGCCTTGATAATATGGACCCGTTCCACCTCCATCAGCGACGGCAGAGGTTTGCCGTCTTCCTTGGGCTGTACGGCGTAGACATCGATCAGGCCTTTGAGGTGGCGCGGTTCGATGGTGTTGCCGTCGCATCGTAAGCTGATCTGGATCAGCGTGTTGCGCAGTTCGCGGATATTGCCCGGCCAGTCGTAGGCTTCCAGCAGGCGCAGGGCCTTGGGGGAGAGACAAAGGGCTTTTTGCTTGTCCGGCTGCTCCTGGCAAAAGGTTTCAAGGACCATCTCGCATAGGGGGGCGATATCCTCGGGTCTTTCCCTCAGGCTGGGGGCGGTAATCTCCACATTGGCCAAACGATAGTACAGGTCATCCCGGAAGTTCAGCTGCTTGCGCCGGCTCTTGATGTCTTTGTGGGTGGCGGCGATGACACGTACATCGATTTTGACCGGAGCAGTGGCACCCACCCGCCACACTTCCTGCTCCTGGAGGGCGCGCAGCAGCTTGGCCTGCATCTCGGCCGGCATATCGCCGATTTCGTCCAGGAAAAGGGTGCCCCGGTCGGCCAATTCGAGCATCCCCGGCTTTTGTTCGGCTGCGCCGGTAAAGGCGCCCTTTTCATGGCCGAACAGCTCGCTTTCGAACATGGAGCCGGCAATGGCGCTGCAGTTGCGGGCGATGAACTTGCCCCGGCGGCCGGATTGATCGTGGATGTAGCGGGCGATGATCTCCTTGCCCGTGCCGGTCTCCCCGAAAATCAGCACCGACACGTTGTAGCGGGCGATGGTCCGGCTGTCCCGGAACACCTTCAAGGTCTTGGGGCTGCGGGCGATGGTGCCTTGCTGCGCCAGTTCGCCGGCCAAGCGTTCATCTTCACCGGCAAGTTTACCGGATTGGTCCTTGTCCGGTAAAAGGGCTTCCGCGACATGCTCGGCGGCGGCCACCACCAGATCCCGATCGGTTTCCGAAAAAACGTTGGTATAGTCGGGGTGGTCCAGATAGATGCATCCGACGGTTTGCTCGCCGGTGATCAGCGGCACGCACAGCACGGATTTGAGTGCGAACTTGTATACGCTGTTGGTGGGGCTTTCCCGGCCGGCGGACCGCAGATAAACAATGCTTCCTTTGCCCAGCACCCTCTGGAAGATGGTCCGGCTGACCTTGGCGCCCTGCCCCTTCAGATCGAACCCGCGGGTGTGGGTGAAGACAGGATCGACGCGCTTGCCTTTCATGGCCAAAATACCCCGTTTGGCGCCGGTGATGTCCATCAGGGCATCGAGCACAAGGGCCCCGGGATCGGCGTCGCCGGGGGCGCTGATCAGGTCGTTCACCATTTTCAGGAGTCGACAGACTTTCTGCTGGAGGCCCTTTTTGGGGGTTGCCTGCTGGGTCAGCCACAAGGTTTTTAACATTTTTTGGGGCTTTTTGTCGATCAAAGTGGCTGTGGCCAAGTCTTCAGGCGTCGCCACCCGGGAGGGGGCATCTTCCACAAAGGTCAACAGGTAATCCAGGATGCGAAAAGAGGTCCCATCGGTCAACAAATGTCGCCGAATCCGCTGGTCTCCAATAAATGTTCCATTGGTGCTACGGTCGTCGATTAAAAAAAAGCGGTTCCGTTGCTGCTCGATACAGGCGTGGATACGCGATATTCCGGCTGCATCCAACACAATATCGTTGGTGGGGCTGCGCCCGATAAGGGTCTTGTCCCGGATATGGAACACACTCACAAACTGGGAGTCTCTGGAAACAATCACAGTGGGCATGTTGCTCTCCTTAATGCCATGAAATTATATCTCAAATCAAGCAAAGGGGCAAACCCCGGGGCGATCCTTTGCCCTTTTTTGAGATTTTCACACGCAAAGTGTGATCCCTGGTGATTTTTGCAAAATGAGAATCGATTTGACATATTTTGTCAAAATGCAAACGCAATTTTGGCTGCATCTTGCGCATAACGGGTGTTTTTTCCGTTTTCCATAAGCATCACATCGATCCATCCATTTTGTATTCCATTATAATATCAAGATGATTCATATTGTTACGTTAATCGTGCCGTAACTTGCGCAAAGTATATGCGCGATTTGCATGCTTTTTGCCTGCAATACTGAGAGCGATGGTTGCGGTTTGAAAAAAACGCTTCAACAGCCATTACAATATATGACGCGTAATATGGGAAATTCCAGCACGATGACAAAATATCACGTTTTAGATGACGGTCGAATTGTGGAACTGAAAATAGGCAAGCCGTCAAACAGCGATGACGCAATTTGGGCCAGAAAGTTAACAGCCCGTGAAAAAGAAACTTACTTGAAGTTAAAAGATTTGGGGCTTTCCGATACGGATATATACAATCATTTAAATCAAAAAATTAAAAAGAAAGCCTGCGCTGGCGGCTGAGGTTGTCCCACAACAAGCTTTAGACCAAGGTATCCTACCTATATTATAAAAAATCGATAAAATAAATTCATTTGACAGTTAGAATTGCTGCCCTGTGCGAGTGGCCGTTGACTTTTTATTGCTTTGGTGTATGTAATCACCAAATTGGATGAACTGCACAGACTGGAGCGTATCATGGGAATTCAACAGACTGCGGCGGCCGCTAAACAAGCGGCCATTCAACTGGCCGCCGTATCTAGCGAAATGAAGAATCGGGCTTTGGCAGAAATTGCTGCTGATTTAGAAGCCCATGCTGATGCCATTGTGGCTGCCAATGAGAAAGATCTCATGCATGCCGAGCAGGAACGGCTGGCATCACCGCTGCTCAAGCGCCTGCGTTTCGACCAGAACAAGATTGCCGAAGCCGCTGACGGATTGAAAAGCCTGATGGGCTTAGACGATCCGGTGGGACAGACTCTGAGCGCTATGGAATTGGATCAGGGGCTTGAACTTTATAAAGTGAGCCGCCCCATTGGTGTGATCGGCGTCATTTTCGAGTCCCGTCCCGATGCCCTGGTGCAGATTTCTTCACTATGTTTGAAAAGCGGAAACGGGGTGCTGCTCAAAGGGGGCAGCGAAGCGGCCGAGACCAATCGCATTCTGGCCGATGTGATTACCCGCGCTTGCGGGAAAGCGGGCATCCCACAAGGTTGGCTGGGGCTTTTGGAAACCCGGGCCGACGTGGCCGATATGCTGGACTTGGACGAAAGCATCGATTTGATCATTCCCAGGGGCAGCAATGCCTTTGTCAAGCATATCATGGACAATACCCGCATTCCGGTGTTGGGGCATGCCGACGGTATTTGCCATGTTTACGTCGACAGGGCCGCCGATCCCGAGATGGCTGTGAAGATCGCCGTGGACAGCAAAACCCAGTATGTGGCGGTGTGCAATGCCGCCGAAACATTGTTGGTCCACCAGGCCATGGCATCATCCTGGTTGCCTGCGCTCAAGGAGGCCATGGAATCCAAAGGGGTGGAAATCAGGGGGTGCCAAGCGACCCGGCGGATCATCGATGTCAAACCTGCAGATGAAAAGGATTGGCGGACCGAATATCTGGATCTGATCCTTTCGATCAGGGTGGTGCCCGATATGGATACCGCAGTGGCCCATATTAACAAGTACGGCTCCGGTCATACCGATGTGATTGTGACGGCAGACAGGGGGCGTGCCGTACGGTTCCTGAACCTGGTGGATACGGCTGACGCTTTTTGGAATTGCTCCAGCCGCTTTGCCGATGGTTTCCGCTATGGTCTGGGCGCCGAGGTGGGTATCAGCACCAACAAAATTCATGCCCGAGGCCCGGTGGGGCTGGAAGGTTTGATGATCTATCAATGGCGCTTGATCGGCAACGGTCAAACCGTAGCCGAGTACAGCGGGCCCGACGCTAAAACCTATTCCCATCGCCGGCTTGACAAGCGCTTCGAGGATTAACCCGGCTATGCCATATCAACGGTTAAGAAACGCCAGGCGTGTGGTGGTCAAGGTGGGCAGCAATGTGCTGACCGCACAGAGCAGCCTGAACACCAATGCCATTGAATCCATCTCCCGCCAGATTTGTGATCTGATTGACAGGGGGCTCGAAGTGCTGCTGGTTACTTCGGGTGCCTTGGCCGCCGGCTTGCGCAAGATCGGATTGGACCAACGACCCGATGAGATCCCCCAGCGTCAAGCGATTTCCGCATTGGGGCAGAGCGGATTGATCAACGCATATGAAGCGGCCTTTGGCAGCTGCGACAAAAAGGTGGCCCAGATTCTATTGACCAGCGAAGATTTGAACGACCGCCAGCGCTACCTTAATGCCCGCAACGCCTTGAATGCGCTCTTGGACTGGAAGGTGGTGCCCATCATCAATGAAAACGATACGGTGATGGTGGAGGAGATCAAGCTGGGCGATAACGACAACCTGTCCGCCATGATCGCTTTGCTCATGGACGCCGACTTTTTGATCAATCTCACGGACATCGACGGACTTTACACCAAGGACCCGCGCACCCATGCCGATGCGCAGCTGATTCCCGAGGTGTCGGTGATCAAAAAAGAGATCGAGACCTTTGCCAGTCACATTCCAGGGGCCCTGGGTACCGGCGGTATGCTGAGCAAAATCAAGGCTGCAAGGAAAGTCACCGCAGCCGGCGTACCCATGATCATCGCCAAGGGGGACATACCTGAGATCTTGCTCAAACTGTTTGGCGGTGAAAAACACGGCACCTATTTTGTTCCCAAAAAAGAGAAAATGGCCAGACGCAAATGCTGGATCGCCTATACCCTGAAACCCAAAGGCAGTCTCCTGCTTGATGATGGAGCGGTCAATGCGCTGATTAATAACGGTAAAAGCCTTCTGCCCATCGGAATTACCGAAGTGGCTGGTGAATTCGGTGTTGGATCGGCCGTCGAATTCAGGGATAAAGACCAACATTCCCTTGGCATCGGCCTGGTGAATTATACATCCACTGAAATCCGCGCGATCATGGGACTCAAAACCAGTCAAATTAAAGAACGCCTCGGGGCCAAACCTTATGACGAGGTTATCCACAGGGACAACCTGGTAGTGACCGGCTAAAAGTGATTTTTAAACCGATACAACCCAAGACGATGAAATCACTGACCGGTTTTGTTTTCACAGGGCCTTTGGCTGGAAGTAAACAAACACCACCAAAGCAGACGACTTGCAAAATAAAAAGTTGACATCAGGATGGATATTTGAAAGTAAAGACACATTCTTCATTGGTACAGAAGCCATTCTTACCGTCCAATTGCCTACCTATGATAAGGAGAGAAAGATGAAACATTCCCGTAGTTTTCAAAAATTGGTCGCCTGCTTGGTTGCGGTGACGTTCTGTTATCTTACCGTGGTGGTTGCGCCGGTACAGGCCGCTATGGTCGGTACGGCAGATGTACTTGCCGTTCAGAAAAATGACCAGGCCCGCCAAAAAGTAAGGCAGTTTTTAGAGCGTCAGGATGTGGTCAATCACCTTCAAGCCATGGGGGTCAGCATGGAAGAAGCCCAGGCGCGGGTGGATACCATGACGGCCGAAGAGATCAATCTGCTTGTTAACAAAATCGACCAAATGCCGGCCGGCGGTGACGCAGTAGGTTTTCTGGTCGCCTTGGTGATTGTGGTGTTTGTCGTCTTGGTCATAACCGATATCATCGGTGTGACGGATGTTTTTACTTTTATTAAAAAGCGTTAACCGATGGCGGCGAGGTGCAAAGCCTTTTTGAGAGGGATGTTCCTCCTCGCCATTATGGGATTGCCGTTGGCCGGCTGTGCTATTACCCCGGCCGGCCCGGTAATTCAGAAACCGCCCAACTTTCCAACCAAAGCGCATTTAACTTCCGTTCCGTTTTATGCCCAGGAAAAATATCAATGCGGCCCCGCGGCGCTGGCCATGGTGCTGCAATGGAGCGGTCGCGCGGTGGAACCCGGTCAGCTTGTCTCCACCGTATACACGCCGGCACGCAAAGGCAGCCTTCAATCGGGTTTGGTCACGGCCGCGCGCCGCCACGGACGATTGGCTTATCCGATAAAAGGCTTCAACGCATTGATGAGCGAAGTGGCGGCGGGGCGCCCGGTTATCGTATTGCAAAACTTGGGTCTTAAATGGATTCCGCGATGGCATTATGCTGTTGTCATCGGCTATGATTTAGATCAGCGACGGGTTGTCATGCACTCCGGCGCGTCGCCTTCCCGCGCAGTGGGATTCAGAACATTTACGAATACCTGGAAGCGTGCCGATTATTGGGGACTTCTGGTGCTGCCGCCTGATCAAATGCCCCGAAATCCGGAATTGACATCCTATTTAAAGTCAGCCTTTGGTCTTCAAATCGCCGGCCATGTCGGTGCGGCCATTGAAGCATTTGAGAATGCAGCGGCTCAGTGGCCTCAAAACGTCGAAGCGGCCATTGCCCTGGGCAACGCATACTATCTTGACGGTTCAAAGCAAAAAGCGATGAATGCTTTTTCAAAAGCCGTACAGATCGCCCCCAATAACGGTGCGGCCTTGAATAACTTGGCCCATCTACTGGCCGAGTCAGGCAACCTCGACAAAGCCGAAATCACGGCGCTGAGAGCGGTGGACGCCGGCGGGCCGCATGCTGAAGTCTACCGTCAAACCCTTGAAGAGATACGCGCCAAACGCCGGTAACTTGTCTTATTTTGCTTTTACATCAATACGTTTTTCATCATGCCACATCTTACTTAGGAACTGGTCGCGTCCGGAATTGTAGCGATAGAATTTGTACCGAATGGGATTTTTTTTATAGTATCCTTGATGGTGCGGCTCAGCAGGATAGAACTTTGTGAGGGGAAGAATTTCAGTGGCAATGGGTTTGGAAAAAAAACCGGACCTGGATAACTGATATTTCGAAGCTTCCGCCAACCGTCGTTGCCGGTCATCGTGGAAGAAAATGGCCGTTCGGTATTGAGATCCGCGATCGACAAATTGCCCCCCCGGATCGGTTGGATCCACGTTTCTCCAGAATATTTCCAGCAGGCCCTCGTATTGGATGATGCGGGGATCGAAATTAACTTGAACCGCCTCCAAATGCCCGCTGCGGCCTGAACACACCTCTTCATAGGTCGGATTTACTTTATGTCCGCCGGTATATCCGGGAATGGCTTCGTTAACACCTTGAAATTTTTTGAAGTCCGATTCAATACACCAAAAGCAGCCACCGGCAAAGGTGGCTTTTTCAAGGTGGATTATCTTATTTTCCATAGGCTCATCCAAATCATGTGAATTGTTCGAAATGCCGTACCACATCCTGCAATACAAGGCCGGTGGTTCATTC
>JASFER010000203.1:0-11855 GCA_050124755.1 Desulfobacteraceae bacterium | reverse complement strand
CAGAAAATAGATGACCTCGTATCCCGTTGCCTTTGCCATTTTAGTTTCACCGATTATATTTTCAATCGGCCTGACTCTTCGGGACTGGTAGCGTACTCTATCTTTTGTATACAGTCGGCGAAAATGACCAGCAGAGCAAAACGTACACCTGCCTACACAGCCGCGGCCCATCATTGTATAATAATTGACCTTCAAATTGGGTGCCATGTGGGCTTGGTCCCTTAGAAAAGGAGTCGTGGGAAAAACATTATTGTTCTCAATTAGAAAATGGTGAACATCATTCATTTGCGGTGTGTAGAAATAGTCTGTCTCATTAGTCGGTGTCGCCAGGGGGTTGTCTATGGCTTTTTCCCCGATTTTGTACGCCAAGTTGTTGATGCCATGGAACCCTTTTCCTTTTGAAACAGCATCGGCAAGTTTTACCATTGCATCTTCACCCTCGCCAATGCACACAAGATCAAGGTCTTTCAGGTACAATTCAGGCCGAAAACTGGCGTCATGACCGCCTGCAATCGTTAAGGCCGTCTTTACACGCTTTATCTGGGCAAATATCTGATCGAGATAGATTTCGTAAACACATCTGGTGCTTAGACCGATGATATCCGGTGAAAGTTCTTCCAGCACATCGCCGAGCAAATGCATCTCGCTATGCGTCCACATGGACACGTCGGTGTTGTGGTGGATCACCTTCAAGCCGTTGCAGGAGGTATAAGAGTGCACAACCTGATACTGAAGCGTATTTTTTGCAAAATAATCTGGTTTGGAAAAGGAGGGGAGTTTAAAATGAATAATCACCACTTCATGTCCGGCCATTGTCAATGCATTTGATATTGTTCTTAATCCCAATGCCCAGGGGTCGTACATACAAATAAGTGCAATTTTAGCCATTTGAGTCTCCTTTCCAAAAACATCATTGATCAGAATCCAGTTTGACTCGAGATTTCTGCGTTGTTCATCAGGATTAGCGAACGCCGATTTTTCTTGCCGGGTTTCCGGCCCAAATTTCATAAGGTCCCGGATTCGTGGTTAAAACAGATCCGGCACCGACGACTACGCCGTCCGGAATGTGTGTTACCTGATATAAAATCGTACAGCCATGCAGCCATACATCTTTGCCGATAAGTTTATGTTGCCATTTGACGCCTTTTTCTTCCTGTAAAAGAAGAAGCGGTATTTCGCGCCCTTCATGATAATGATCATGCGTATAGATCAATGTCCGGTCGCCGATCATTGTCCAGGGCCCGATTGTAATGTCCCCGGTCATATCCAGTCTTGCACCTGGTGAAATGATCACATTTGCTTCGCGATCTTCTGTTTTAAATATCTCGGTGTTTAAGTGCAGGCGTCCTATTCTTGTTTCTGGATGAGGAAGATAGCAAACTTTTTTTATTAGATTAAAAAGAGCCTGCTTGGTCATCGCCAGCTTCGGCAAATTGGTGCCCTTACCGGAAGTCACTGGGGAGGTTTGAGGCATTCTGTCTGGGTTTACCATGTTTCTATTGATCCCTTTAAGCGCAACAACATTCGATTTAAGTCATCTTAAGATCTGTGCAATATAAGTGCCAGAAACAACTTGTTAAAAAGCTCCATGAAAATAGGTTGGTAGGGGTTTGGGTAGGGTAAGTTGATTAATTTATGTCAAATTAATGACGTGATAAAAATCCATCGACATAATCAGCGCAATAAGGTCCCATCACTTACACTTAGGCCTGCTATTAGATCAGTGTAAAGCGGATAGCCGTTGATAAGTGCCAGTTTGAGTAAAATATTTCTAGTGCCCATCCATCAATGTCTACCATTTATGAATGGACACTCTTGAAGTGTTTCGGCAAGGAAATTGCAGTCATGCCTAACCCAATAAGGATCAATCCCAATTAACGAGGTATGATCGATGCAAACAAAAAGTCAAGAAAATTACCATACGGCACTGCACCATATCCAGACGAAGGATTTCAATAATGCACAAAACCTGTTGGAAAGATTACTGGTGCGACATCCAGAGCATCCTGACCTTCTTCATCTTCTGGGCATATGCTGTTTAGAAACTCAGCAAACTAACACCGCAGTAGATTACCTTAAAAAAGCCACGGTGATTCAAAGGAAAAATGCAAGATTTCAATATCATTACGGGATTTCCTTGATAAAAACAGATCGATTGGAAGAAGCCAAAAGTGCATTCAGGGACGCCTTGAAGCATAATCCGGATTTCATCGATGCCCGCTATAATTTAGGCAAAGCGCTGAAAGAGTCTGGTAAATTTGACGAAGCGGTCGCCGTTTACAAATCCCTGTTGAATCAAAAACCAAATCACATTGACGCATTGTATAATCTGGCCAACCTCTATGCCGAAGAAGACCAATGTGAACGCGCCATCTCGGTATACACCAAGCTCCTAAACATCGTACCGCATCATCTGAAGGCCCGTATAAACTCGGCATTGCTGAAGAGCCGGATGGGAAGAAGATCTGAAGCCATCAGCGACTTGGAAAAAGTTATGACGATGGATCCTATGCAACCGGAAGCCCGCAAGGTTCTACGGAAGCTTTACAGCAGTATGATTCCCGGGTGGCACATCGATATGATCAATGATGACGTAAGAAATGAGGCCTACGACAGGGCCATTCGCGCTACCGTTAAAATGACGGATCACGTTTTGGAAATCGGAACCGGTTCCGGCCTATTGGCCATGATGGCGGCACGTGCAGGTGCCAGAAAAGTAACCACCTGTGAAATGGTAGAGCCGTTGGCCGATTGTGCTCGGAAGATTATCCGAAAAAACGGATATGAGGACCGCATCCGGGTGGTGGGGAAAAAGTCCACATCATTAAATGTGGGCGCCGGTATGGATCTCGAGGAAAAAGCCGATGTGCTGATTGCGGAAGTGTTCGATGTGGGGTTGCTGGGAGAGCATTTTTTGCCGGCCCTCTTTCATGCCAAGCGGAATCTTTTGAAAGCGGGCACTGTGGTTATTCCGGCGGCCGCCAAAATCAAAGCAATCCTGGCCGAGTGTGACCAGTTACGTCGGGTGAATCCAATTCATTACATTGACGGATTTGATCTCAGTGAATTCAACGTCTTCCGATCACCAGGATACAGGCAATTCGACATGACACGCGAAGACTATTGCCCGCTCAGCGATCCCTTTGATGTATTGACGTTAGATTTCAATGGGTCAACGTGTCTGTCACAAACTGTCAAGTTGGATGTCCCAAGTATCACCAATGGAACATGCCACGCGGTCATATTCTGGTTTGAACTGATCATTGACAGTGAAACCCTGTTCAGTTCCCACCATCAGGCCGGCAGCAACCATTGGAAACAGGCTATCCAATTTTTCGATTCCGATCATCCGACCGTGTCCGGTAATAACTTCCATCTTGAAGTGAATCAGAATTCGACCGACCTGGTGTTTCGTGTACTGTCACAGACAGCTCAATAAAATCCGACAAATTTTTCTCAAGTAAATATTAGGAGGTGTCGATGTATTAAAACAAGGAGTGAAACATGGACTTGCTATCTGGTGTTACGGCCGACAATTTGTTCGTCAATTCAATGCAGCAGCAATATCAGATGGAAAGTCTGGCCAACCAGGCGTTGTCCAGAGGGATCGATCGCTATACCAAACAGGACTATGAAGGCGCTGCCAATGAATTTCAGCGTGCCGTCAATCTGAGCCCAACCTCCGATTACTCGGTGGATGCCACTAAATATCTCGCCCAGAGCTATCTCAAGCTGGAAAAAACAGACAAGGCCATTGAGGCCTACCGCAACACATTGACGCGACAACCCGGCAGAGATGATCTTCAGCTTGAACTGGGAAACGTCCTGTACGCCGAAGACCGTTTTGAAGAGGCTGTTCAGGCCTATCAAAAGGCGGTGAATATCGATCCCAGCTCCCTGAATCAATTTTCCCTGGCTCAGGGCCTGATGCAGACCGGCAGGTATGAAGCGGCCAGGGCAGCCTTTCGCAACGTTATCCGCCTGGAGCCCCTTAGTGCCCACGGGTATTTGGGTCTTGGACAAGCTTACGCCAAAGAGGGGGATTATGACAGCGCCATCGAACAATTTGAAAAAGCTCTAGATAAACAAAGCGATTACTATGAAGCGTACGCAGAGATAGGCTACGCATACGCCGACATGGGTGAGATCGAAGAGGCCAAGGATCTGGCAGAGTTTCTGGAGGGCAAAGATGACGAACTTGCGGCCTTGCTGGACGCTTATATCAACAAGGTCGAACCGCCCAAAATGTTACTGGCCTGGGGAACCAGCTCCTTTCGATACTCCAAGTCCTTCCAGACGCCCCTATCGGCCATGGACAGTTATTTTGAGACCGCCAATGCGTCTAAAACCATGAATATGAAAATTCTCTTCAACAAGGATATGGATCGCAGCTCTGTGGAAAATCCTCTGAACTGGAACATATCCAGGGCGCAAGGCGCCACGCCGGCACAAACTTACAATTTCGGCCAGTCCGTTCCGGACACCGAGATATCCATCGACCCCATTCCCAATTTTGTCCTCTATGACGCTGAAACCAAGACGGCCACCATCAGCTTCACCGTCCAGCAAAACAGCACCGCCGACGGAACCATCGATCCGTCCCACATGGTCTTCAAATTCAGTGGCAAAGATAGCGAAGGCATCCAAATTCATGCGGAGCACGATGAGTTCTCCGGTTTCTCGCGCGTTGCTTGAATTTGAAGCGTATCTAACTCAAAACCCTACCTGTTTCTTCCTTCTCGATCCCTGGGGGAATACTTGGTACAGCAATTGCTGTAAACCATTATCACATACCCCGATGGTTTATGGTCTTCACGATGGGAGTCGCCGACATTGGGGATCGTCCTGAACGATTGGATGAATAATTATGTGTAGTATTAAATGGTTATATGGATTGAAATGTTTATACGGCAACGCTTGAAAACATGCCATGGGTGTAACGTTGAACCGTACCTTCGTCAATTGGTTGACACAGGGCTGCCGGCAAGAAAGAGAGCAAACACTGGAGGATAAAAATTATGACGTCTGTTGAATCACAGTATCAGGAAATAAAAGCGGAGATGGGCACGGAAAACCATGAATCCACCATCTATCGGCTTGAAGCCCTTTTGGACGACCATCCCGACTTTTCGCCGGCCCATGATGAATTGGGGTTCCTGTACTATCAAGCCGGGCAGCATGACAATGCCTTGAACCACTTTGAAAAGGCCGCCCAATTGGAGCCGGGCAACCCGAAATTCCAGAAAAACCTCGCCGATTTCTATTATACCGCTCTCTCCCGCGACGAAGATGCACTTGAAATATTTGAAAAATTGCTGGTGGAAGACCCCTCAAGCGGAGAAATTCTGTTGATCACGGCCAACTTGCTGGTGTCCATGAACCGTTTTGCTGAGGCCCAGGCACACTATGAATCGCTTCTCAATCTGGAACCCTGGCGCCTGGATATTCAGGAACTTGTGGACAAGCTCAAGCATCGCAATGGAAACAGTTTAACGGATGTTGAATCGCTATATCAAAGTGCACAGGCGCACGCGCAAAATAGTGAAATTGAGTCCGCGATGGGGAAATTGGAGGAGATACTTAAGCAGAACCCGGATTACGCCCTGGCTTACAACGATTTGGGGGTGTTGAGTTACCAAATCGGTGAGGTTGAAAAGGCCCGTGAGTATTATGAAAAAGCCGTGTCGCTGGAACCGACCAATCACATTTTTATGAAAAACCTGGCGGAGCACTATCTCCTGGTCATGGGGGAGATTGAGAAGGCGCTGGAGTTGTATGTAGTTATTTTGAAAGATGATCCTCAGGATGTGGAGGCGCTCATGGCGGCCGGCCGGATCTCTGAAGCGTTAAATAATCATGAACAAGCCAGTATTTTCTATGAAGCCGTGCTGGACGCAGAACCCTGGAATATGGAGGCCTCTGAAAGGCTCGCGGCCATGGGGCAAGGTGACGACACATCGGAATCTAAATTGTCCATCCATTAATCATGCCTCATGCCAAAACGACACGGTCGGCCATGGTCAGGCATCGGGAGCATCAGCAAAAGATGGAGGGGCGAACCAGTCCAAATTTTAAGGATTCTGCCCTCGAGCCGATGGAGCCGGGGATGAGTCCCGGGGAGTTGCACCAGCTTGGGCTGAAAGAGCGGCTTGGGGGGCATGTGCAAAAAGCCATTGAATTGATATCCCAGGCGATTCGTCTTAATCCCCATGATTCCGAATTTCATAAAGATCTGGGCAACTGCTATAGAGATCACCAAAAGGTCGACCAAGCCATTGAATGCTATGGCATGGCCATCGCGTTGGACGACACATTTGCCGAGGCCTATTACGATCTGGGCAGCATCTGTTTGCAGGCCCTTCGGTTGGACGACGCCTTAACCGCTCTGCGCAAAGCCATTCAATTGAAACCGAACTACTCCCAAGCATACAACAACTTGGCCCTGGCATTGGATGCAACCGGCCGCTCCGAACAGGCGCTGGCCTGTTTGCATAAGGCCCTGGAGTATGATGACAGACTGCCGGCGGTATGGAACAATATCGGCAATCAGCATAAAAGCAGAGGGGATCATCCAACCGCCAAAAAGCACTATGAACAAGCGTTGAAAATCGCTCCCGAAATGGTGGCAGCGCTGAACAATCTGGGGCAGATTCATCAACTGCTGGGAGACCGTCCAGCAGCCGTTGATTGCTTTACCAAAGCCATGAAGGTAGATCCGAACTTTATCGATTCCTACATCAATTTAGGCAACACCTATCAGCATGACAAAAAAATGAGAAAAGCGCGATCCGTCTACCGGCAGGTCCTTGATCTGCAACCGGATCATCCGGTGGCCCATTTCAATATGGGCGTGGCCGCCGGCGAGATGGGGGATTCTCAAGAGGCGCTTTCCCGCTGCCGAAAGGCCCTTGCTGCAAATCCCGATTACGAGAAAGCCTGCGCTTATCTCGTCCATCTGCTTCGGCAGCAATGCGCCTGGAATGACCTTGAGTCCATGCATCGGAAGTTGGACCGTATGACCTGCAACGCTGTAAAAAGCAGAAAAAAACCGGCCGAAACTCCCTTCCAGAATCTTGTCCGATGTGCTGATCCGGCTATGAATTTAGCCGTCGCCCGGGCCTGGAGCCAAGGGATTGACCAAACAGACGCTGCAAAGCGTTTCACCCATTCGAGTTCTCTGAAAGACTTGGACCGTAAACTGCGTATTGGTTATCTGTCGAATAATTTCAGAAACCATCCCACGGCAGAGCTGGTCTCCGGAATCCTTCGGCACCATGACAGAGATCGATTCCTCATCGCCTGCTACAATTATGGTGTAAACGACGGCAGCCCTCAGAGGAGGCGCGTGGAGAAAGCCAGTGACACCTTCGTTGACCTCTATCGCCTCACAGATAAAGCCGCCGCCCGGAAGATCTATGATGACGGGGTGGATATTCTGGTGGATCTGGTGGGCCATACCAAAGGCAGCCGCATGGGCATCTGCGCCTACAGCCCGGCACCGCTTCAGATGCGCTACCTCGGTTTTGCCGGCAGCACCGGTGCTGATTTTTTCGATTACATCATCACGGATAAGATTGTCACGCCGCCCCATGAGGCCAGGCACTATACCGAACGGTTCATCATGATGCCGGATTGCTACCACGTGAACAACTATAAAAGCGAGTATGAGCGTAACGGTTCCCGGCCAGGGCAGGGGAAACACGCCAATGGGGAAGCATTCGTGTTCGGCTGTTTTAATGCCGGGTATAAAATCGATCCCCATGCCTTTGCCTGTTGGGCCGAGATGCTTAAACAGCTTCCCGGAAGTGTTCTGTGGTTGCTGGCGGATAATCAAACCACCTGCAGTAATTTGAATCAATGGGCAGCAAAATCCGGAATCGATCCTGATCGACTGACCTTTTTTAATAAGGCATCAAAAGCAGCGCATTTTGAACGGTTGGGCGCTGTGGATTTGGCACTGGATACCTTTGCTGTGAGCGGGGCCGCCACAACGGCGGATGCGCTTTGGTCCGGGGTGCCGGTCTTGTCTCTCGGCGGTGGACATTTTGCCTCGCGCATGTCCGACAGCATCCTTACAGCAGCCGGTCTGGCCGAACTGGTTGTGGATACACGGTCCGCCTATATCGGCAAAGCCGTTGAGCTGGGTAAAAACCGTGTCCTGTTGCAGGCCATCAAAGAGAAGGTGCTGCACGCCGGCGAAACAGCTCCGATTTTTGACCCGCGCAGATTTACCCAACATCTTGAAGATGCTTACAAGCAGGCCTGGACCAGATATCTGAACAGACAACCATCAGATATCATAGTGCTTTAGCGAACAGCAAAGCGGGGACTGGAAAAATGAAGGTTGAAAGATCCCAGGTAGAATCGGTGAACCAGCTTCTGTCCAGAGCGGTCTGTTGGCACCAGCAGGGAGAACTGAAGAAAGCCGAGCATTCCTACCGAACAATATTACAACGCCACCCTGCCCACGCAGACACGCTGAATCTGTTGGGCTTGGTCGCATTCGCCAGAAAAGACTATGCAAGCGCTGAGCAGCTGATTCAGCAGGCCATTGATGGAAACAATCAGAAGTCCGATTACTACAATAACCTTGGAACTGTTCTAAAGGCCCGGGGCCGAATTCCCGAAGCCCGGGAGGCCTATCTGGCGGCCCTGAAATTGAATCCCCAATGTGCCAATTCCAATTATAATATTGGCGGTCTGTGTCTGGTGACCGGCGATGCGGACCAGGCGATTTACTATTACCGCAGGACTATTGCATTCAAGTCTGATTTTTTTGCGGCCTACACCAACCTTTCGGCCATCTACAACGACAGGAAAGCGTACGATCAGGCTTTGGAGTGCTGTCGCCGGGGTATTGAATCCGGAGGCGGGGATGCGGCATTGTATAATAATATGGGAAACGCCTTGAAAGGTGTGGGCCAGTATGAGCGGGCTGTCGTCATGTTCGAAAAAGCCCTTCAGATGGATTCGTCCAGCAGCGAAACCCATAGCAATCTGGGCAATACCCTGCGGGAAACGGGAAAGACCCAGGAGGCGATCAACTGCTACCGCAAAGCGTTGGCAGCCGATCCTCACAATGCCGAGGCCAAGAATAATTTAGGTACCATTTTCAGGGAGTTGGGGCGATATAAGGAAGCCATGGCCTGCTACCGGGCCGCCATGCGCCTGGCGCCCGGCGATGCCGTACCCTATCACAACATGGGCAATGTTTTTCTGGATCAGGGGAGGAAAGCGGAGGCCGTCAAGTGCTTTGAAAAGGCGTTGTCTCTGGATGCCGAACTTGTGGAAGCACTTGTCAGTATGGGCGTTGTTCTGCAGGAGCTGGGCAAAGGAGCGGATGCCGAAGCCTGTTTTAAACGGGCCATCGATGTTTGTCCCGAATATTCAAAACCTTACTGCCATCTTGTCCGTACCTTCCAACACGAATGCCACTGGGAAGGGTTGAAAAAATACAGCCCGGTTCTCGACCAGTTTACGCAGCAGGCGCTGAATCAGGGCCGTAAACCGGATGAGGTGCCCTTTTTGCATCTCTCCCGCCACGCCGATCCCGAAAAGAACTATCGCGTGGCCAAAGCCTGGAGCGATCACCTTGTCAGACATGTCCATCAAAAGGGCCGGACAGGCCATGTCCGGCGGTCCCGCGGAAATTGCCGGGATGTAAAGCTCACCGTGGGCTACTTGTCCAACAATTTCAAAAACCATCCAACAGCCCATCTGGTGGGCGGCATGTTCAGACATCACCGGCGGGACCGGTACAACATCTACTGTTATTCCTACGGGAAAAACGACCGCAGCGCCTATCGTCAAAAGATCGAACGCGATTGCGATCGTTTTGTCGACCTTGAAACGGTCAACCATGTGGACGCCGCCCAACAGATCCGACAGGACAAGGTGGATATCCTGGTGGATCTGGTGGGCCATATGAAATCCAATCGGCTGGAGATACCGGCCATGCGGCCGGCGCCTATCCAGGTGCGATGGCTGGGCATGGCGGGAACTTCGGGAGCCGATTTTTTCGACTACATCATCACCGACGAGATCGTCACCCCCCGGGATCACGCCCGGTATTACGCCGAAACATTCTGCTACATGCCGCATACATACCAAATCAATAACCGGCAGCAGGCGCTGTCGCACAAGGATTGGCAAAGGAAGGATGTGGGATTGCCGGACAAAGGATTCGTTTATTGCTCATTCTGCACCACGTATAAAATCGAGCCGAACATTTTCAATGCCTGGATGGCGGTGCTGCAACGTGTGCCCGACAGCGTACTGTGGCTGCTGGCCCCGAGTCCTGATGCCCAAGAGCGGCTGAGAGCTCATGCGCACCATTTCGGAATCGATGCCCAGCGACTGGTGTTCGCCGAAAAGGTGGATCGGGCGGCCCATCTGACACGGCTGCCCATGGCCGATCTGGCGCTGGACACCATGATGGTCAACGGAGCGGCCACCACCAGCGAGGCGCTGTGGTGCGGTGTTCCGGTGTTGACCCTCCAAGGCACCCACTTTGCTTCAAGGATGGCTTCCAGCATCCTGCAAGCCATGGAAATGCCCCAGATGATCGCCGAGACGTTGGAAGCGTATACCCGTCTGGCCGTCCAACTGGCCCTGGATAAGGAATTTTACCACTCAATCAAAACGCGATTGGATCGCACCAAAGATTCTTCTGCGCTGTTTGATACGGCCGGATTCGTTCGAAACCTGGAAGATCTGTATGATCAAATGTGGCGGAATTACCTGTCCGGTGAGAAAAAACAGATGTTGTGGGCAAAGGATAATTCCAAAAAATGAATAGAACGACAGATCTAAACAAGGACCTATTAAAGGCTCATCAGCTGCATATGGCCGGCCGGCTTCAATCGGCTCAAGATCTGTACGGAAAAATCCTCAGCATTGAGCCCGACAATGCAGACGCACTTCATCTGAACGGTCTGATTGCATTCCAGTTGCGCCATTTTGAAAAAGCCGAGGAACTCATCCAAAAAGCCATATGGCAAAAGCCGGACTTTCCGAATTTTTATCAAAGCATTGGAACGGTTTATAAACACCAGGGCAAACTGGACAAGGCGTTGGCATCCTATAAGCGATCTTATGCGCTTTGCCCTGAAAATCCAGACATCTTATACGAGATCGGGAATATCCATTATCAAAAGGGCGCGCTCAAAGAAGCGGAAGAATGGATGAAAACTGTCATTCTAAAGGATAATAGCCATGTTAATGCGCTTTTGCGGCTATCCACAATTCAATCGGAAAAAGGAGATTACAAAAATTCCAATAACACCCTTGAACGGCTTTTGAAAATAAATCCCCGCATGGCTTTGGCCCACAACAACATGGGATTGAATCATAAAGCCATGGGAAATTTTGACAGGGCTGTTCTCAGTTTTGAGAAAGCTCTGGTCGTTGAACCGGACATGTTTCAGGCTATCTGCAATATATCCAATGTCTACCAGGTGTTGAGCCGTTACGACCTGGCATTGAAATACCTTGAAAAAGCCTTGGAAACGAATCCCGGAAATGCACAGGTCCATTACAACATGGGAATTGTGTTTGATTGTATGGGAAAGTCCCTTGAGGCCATAAACTGTTATGACAAGGCACTTCACTTCAATCCCGGCCTGATCAGTGCTTACAACAACAAGGGCATTGTTCTCCAAAATCTAGGCAAGATTTCGGACGCTAAAAATTGTTTTAAAGCCGCAGTTGATCTTGAACCCTCCAATGCTGCGGCATGGCATAATCTTGGGATACTGCATGGCTATGCGGAGAATTATAAGGATGCTGTTTTTTGTGTGGAACGTGCACTCGAGGCAGATCCAAAGCTCTCAAAGGCGTGGGTGTTTTACTGGGAC
>JASFER010000202.1:0-11938 GCA_050124755.1 Desulfobacteraceae bacterium | reverse complement strand
AACCGATTTGCCGGGCTTGGTGTTTATCTCCGTTGCTTTCCCACGGGAAAGAGGCTCTTTTTCATTCGAAGCAGGCCGACCAACATGATGGCCGGATGATTTTTTGGCAACAACCGGTGCGGAAACCGGTTTGCCGATCTTGGGATTCATCTCTTTTAATGTGTTGTGGATTTCTTCCCCGGAAAGCGTTTCCTTATGGGTGACCATTAAAGGGGGGGTGGCTTTACGGACCGATATACGATCGCTGGGCATTAACACATTTTCCGGCGGCAGCGATGAGGATTTACCGTGGAAATGGATTTGGGCCGCCAACCAAATGATCAGGACAGATGAAACGATTCCGGAATAAGCCCATTTTCTCAACCTTGGCCGCTTTTGATGGCGTTCCACGCTTTTTCCGGTCATTTTACCCCACTGGCCAGGTACCTTGGGTCTTCCGGCAGTTGGGTTCTCTATTGCAAAAGACGTTCTTTCAAGGGAACCGGTAAAGGAGCGGATGCTGGTTGCGCTTCGCCGCCAGGCGGGAATGTGCAGTTCTTCGACACATTCAGTGATGATATCGGCATCTATCTTTTTTTGATTGCGGCTATAGCCGGTCAGCAGAGCGTGGTCGCAGACGATGTTGATTAAACGCGGGATGCCCGCTGAATAGTCGTAAACGCTCTGTATGGCATTCTCTTTAAATATCTGTTTAGTGCCTCCCGCCACCTTGAGACGGTGTCGGACATATCCGGCTGTCTCATGTTGATTTAGGGGCTCGATTTGGTAACGAATGGTGATACGTTGTGCAAGTGCCCTGTTTTGTTCGCTCATCAGCATTTGATTAAACTCAGGTTGCCCGACAAAAAAGATATTGATCAGTTTTCGGTCAAAAAATTCAATATTGGACAGGACACGAATATCTTCCATCAAATCTGGATCCAACCGCTGGGCTTCATCGATAATCAATAATACCTGCTGCCGGTTGGCCGCTTTTTCTTGTAAAAAATGACGCAACTGAATCAAAAACTCAGCTTTGCCGCGGGTGGGGGGCGCTATTTTAAAACCATCAGCCAAAAACCGGTAAAAATCCATACGCGTCAGGTCCGGATCCGTCAAGGTGGCCACCGCTGTGTCGACAGGCAATAGGGTGATCAGGTGATTGATCAGAAGGGTCTTTCCGGTTCCCACCTCGCCGGTGAGCAATAAGAATCCGCGATTGTCCAATACGCCATAACGCAACATGGCCAGCGCTTCTTCATGCTTTTCACTCAACCACAAAAATCTAGGATCACATGTAATCTGGAAGGGTTTGGTCTTTAAATGGTAAAACGTCGAGTACATGGTGGTCTTCTTCGCGCCTGTTAAGACGGTCATGCTCTTTTACAGTTTTATCAACCAGATAGGCGGTACAAGTTCAAATGCATTTATTTCAACGGAGAAACCAAGATACAGCGGAAGGCATGAACGGGGCGTTCTAACGGATTTACCGGAGTACGAACACTATCATTTGTTTAATCCCAATAATAGCGCAAGAATCGTGCATTTGGCAAAGGATTTTATTTTTATCGATACGGTGGATATCGTCCGGGGTAACCGTAAGAATTCGGGACCAGAGGCTTTTGGTTAACCCTGCACTACTGCGCCTATAATGGCTACACCGATGTCGCCGCCATGCTTTTGAAGAGGAGCGCCGACCGGCAGGCCAAAGTCAATGACGGCCGCACCCCTCTGATGATGGCGCAGCAGAGAAATATGAAGGAAGTTGAAGTGTTACTACGAAGGTGATGAAATCCCAAGAAGAAACAAATTTCATGAAATAAAATTATAAAAATTGAAAATAGCGTGTCCATGATTGACAGGATTTCGCTTATTTTGCGATAATATTTCCGATGAGCGAAAATCGGCAGGCTCAGGGAGGTGGACTCCTTAGAGAAAAAGGGTTGCAGACAACATTGAAAGATGTGCCGGGAGGTAACTCGGGGCAAGCCGGCATTTCCCTACATTTCCGATAGATTATTCAACCCCTCTCAGTCCATGCTTTCGTAAATCCCCCTGGAACAGGGTTACCATACAATATAGCATGACCTAGGGGCGAAGCACGTTTAGACCGCTATCCAGGATGGCACACGCTCCACCCGTCGCGCGGATGATCTTCCCTCACGCAGATTCAGTGATCATTTCAACTTCTTCCAGCATCGCCTTGCCAAAGGGAAACCTTCTATTGGATTTTCGGATGAACGGAAGGAAACAAACCTTTTGGTCCCTTTAACTCAAAAGATCGAAACCCTGCTTTGGCTTTGAGGATTGTGCGCCGACCGGCGGCAGAACTTGATGCCGAAATGGAGGGAAAAGATGAAATATGTCGCAGACACTTCATCCGTTTTTACCCGGTACGATATCAATTTTGAGGTGGCCAGGCAAAAGGCCCGCAGGATTTCAGTCGACCCCCAGATGCAAAAAGTGGCCGACAATGTAATTGCCGGCGACGACGAGGCAATTACCAAAATTGTAAAGGAAGCTCTGAAGAACAAAAACCCGATGGATCTGATCAACGAGGGTTTAATTGCGGGTATGAATGAGGTTAGTCGCTTGTGGGATGAAGGTTTATATTTCCTTCCTCAGGTCGTGCTTTCATCCGATGCCATGCTCGCCGGAATTGCCTTGTGTGAAGAGAGAATGGGTAAGCCTATGGAAAAAAAGGGTAAGGTTGTCACCCATACTGCGGAAGGCGATATCCACGACATCGGGCAGGTGATCGTGAATGCACTTTTAAGTGCTGCCGGATTCGAGGTGATCAATTTGGGCGCGGATGTACCGGTTGATCAAGTTGTCCGGGCCTGCAAGATTCACAGGCCGATCATGGTGACCGGGACCGCGTTGATGACGACGACCATGACAGCATTTCCCAGGATTGCAGCGCAATTGAAAGACCTGGATCTGAACATCCCTTTTGTATGCGGTGGCGGAGCAGTGAGTGAAGCGTTTGTAACGGACTTTGAGCTGGGCATTTGGGGAAAAGAGGCGAACTGGGCTTCAGAAATGGCCGAGGACGCATTGGATGGGATAACCTGGCTGGAAATGCGGGCCAAGTGGAATGGCTAGAGAACATGGCGCCTTTCAGGAGGATACGATGAAATTGAGCAATTCAATGGCCTATGGCAGCGCCGAGGAAATGATCTTCGGAACCGCCCTCAAGCCTGTGGAGACGAGACGCGGCCTGGAGATCGGCGGCGGTTATGTGATCCCCGAACTCGTTCCCCACCCAAGGTCGGGAAGTGAAAAGAGCATCAAAACGCTGTTGCGGGAATTTGAACGCGCCAATGGTGATGCGCTGGAACGCTGTGTTGCCGTGGGGCACCCCCGGGTCGTGATTGAAAATGAACACGTGTTCCAGATGACCCACGATCCCGAATGGGGGGCTGAAATCGCGGCACAAACAGCTCGGCAAATGGACGAATATAAAGAGAAATACGGGCTCGAGGCGGCTTACCGTGCCACCATTGCCGATATTCGCAAACCGGACATGGTACCCCTGAGAGATTCCGACCGCACGCGTCAGGTTCTTGAATCGTTCGACGCCTGCGCTCAACATGCGGATATGGTGGCGATCGAGTCCATGGGCGGCAAGGAAATCTTTGACTACTCCATCATTCGCAATGATATTGCGGGTCTGCTCTTCAGCCAGGCGGTACTGGGGGGGCGGGATATGGAATGGCTATGGCGCCAAATCGTAGAAATCGCCCAAAAACACGGTTGCATCGCCAGTGGAGACACCAGCTGCGCGCAAGCCAACACGGCCATGTTTATGGCGGGCGGCTTTCTTTCCAAGGATATCCCCCACACGCTGGCGGCGCTGTCCCGGGCCATCAGTGCGAGCAGATCGCTGGCGGCATACGAGTGTGGCGCCACGGGACCCGGCAAGGACTGCGCCTATGAAAATCCCATCATCAAAGCAGTGACGGGTGTGCCGATCTCCACTGAAGGCAAGGCCAGTGCATGTGCCCATTCGGATCTTTGCGGCAACGTCATGGAGGCCGTATGCGACCTTTGGTCCAATGAGGCCGTGGAATACCAGGCCATGTTCGGCGGCTCCACTCCGGCGGTCTTCGTTGAGATCCTGGGATATGACGCTGCGCTGATGAATGCGTCTATCGCGCTCGGATACCACAAAGAACTCCAGGCCTGTCTGGTGAATTCAGATCGTTACCGAGATCCCCAGAGTTTTATTCTGTGTCCGGACAATGCGTGGGCCATCGGCAAAGCTGTCGCTGACAACCATGAGAGCTTGTACGTCCGGGCCAGAGCGGCTGCCACCAGGTGTGGTGAATTGATCCTTGGCGATCCTCAGTTGAGATTGACGGTTTTTGAGCTGGAATCTCTGCAGCGCTATATGAAGGAGATCGACGCCTTGCCGGGTAAGGAAGCGGACTTTATCGATCTGTGCCTCAAGAAATACAGCAAAGTAAAGGGGTTTCGGCCGGCTTCCTACGGACTATAGGCTTCAAGATAATGTTTTTGGACTGCGTTATCGGTCGTCGCAGTATGACAATACGGCTTCCTTCCTCTATCCTTGCCAAAAACATTATCTTAAAGCCTATATAAAGGATATTTGCCGGAAGAAACTATTATGAGCCGCATAGCCATTGCCATGGACCTGGGGACCAGTGGCTTGCGTGCGCAAGCCATTGACCTCTCGTCTCGCGAGATTATCTCAACCGTCGTTACGACGCGGCATCCCATGCCCGGTACCAACGTAATGGACCATCTTCATTTTGCGTTGGAAATGGGCGTGCCGGTGGCCAACAGCATCATGATTGAGGCTGTCAACAAGGTCATCGGGAGGTTGGGTGTGCCGGTTGATTGCGTGAACCGCCTGGGACTCTGCGGCAACCCCGTCCAGCTCTCTCTGTTTCAGGGGATCGAAATCAGGGATCTGGCCTATGCCGGAAAGCAGAAACTGGAATCTCTCGGCATCGTGTCCCCCAAGCGAGAAGCGATGGTTTTAGCGGCGCAGGATGTGGCTGGTCTGGAACTGCCCCGAGGGTGCGAAGTGATCATCCCTCCCGCCATTCGTCATGAGATCGGAGCGGATGCACTGGCCATGATCATTCAAACCGGAATGCTCGATAAAGACGAGACTTCGCTGGCAACGGATTATGGCACCAATGCGGAAATGGCGCTTTTTCACAGCGGTCGCGTGATTACCGCTTCCACTTCGGCAGGTCCCGCTTTGGAAGGTCAGCAGATCAGCTGCGGCATGCTGGCGGCTCCCGGAGCTGTTTCCGATCTGGATGCGGACAGGTCCCATCATCGCACGATGGTTTTGAATTCAGAGATGCTCCCTGTTCCAGGCCCGGTGATTCATCTTGCAAACGGGAGCGTGATGCGCGGGAGGCTAATGCCCAATCCAATCGGAATCACCGGAACGGGTACCGTGGCGGTCATACATGAAGCGCTGGCCGCCCACCTGATCGTTCTACCGCGTATCCTTACGGTGGATGGCAGATTGCATTTAGGACAAGAGATTTATTTCACGGAAGATGACCTTGTCGAAGCAGGCAAAGCCATTGGGGCGGTGCGGGCCGGCCATGTGACCCTTTGTCAGGAGGCCGGCATTGCCCTGGAAGAGATTTGCACCGCTTATATGTCCGGAGCCTCGGGCACCTACGTTGATGCCATCAAGGCACAGAAACTGGGCATGATTCCACCCCGTGTGAAGCGCGTTTATCAGGTGGGAAACACATCCCTGGCCATGGCGCGAGACCTGGTGACGGACATCAAAAAACTCGAGGCGATGAGCGCCATGGCCCGGCAACTCGAGGAAACGCACTGCATGTTCGCCGCCTCTCAAACCTTCAAAAAAATTTTTATGCTGGAGCTGGCCTACTGGGCCGAGGGTATGTCCTTGTTTCAATACAGAAGGCTTCTTGTCAGGTACGGTTTTCCGGATCTGCCGCCGGTGGGAGATCCGCCGGTAATTTTGCGAACGGTACAACGGGATATCGACGACCTGGGCCGCATGGGATTGACGACCATGACCCATATCGGCCGGGTCGTAAAAGCAAGTATCCAAGGCTGCGTGTCCTGCTGGCATTGTGTCGAGGAATGTCCTGAAAACGCTCTCTTCATCGTCACAGAGGCCGGGCCGCCAACGTTTGGCCTGGATCAATCCTCATGCAGCGGTGTGGCCTGCAGACGCTGTGAACGTGTCTGCCCCGAGGCGGTATTTGAACTGAATCAGTTTTTCCTCATATGAAAGGTGGTGCCTTCCATGGGATTGCTCGGCATTCTGACCTGTGAGATCCTGGAACTGGAATTTGCCTATCTGCTGGGGACAGATCCAGCGGTGTCCCAAATTACGGTCCTGGAAGACGCCAGATCCGCCCGCCTGATTGAGGCCCTTGATTCAGGCGGATTCCAAAATGTGCGGCGCATCCCTCATATCAAAGATTTTTTTCCCGAGCCTTCAGAACATTTGGAAGTGCTGGTGCGCGTATTGGAACTGGCGCTGCACAGAAGCAAGGAAACCTTGCAGCGAGGACTGGTTGGTGCGGCTCGCGAGATGAGCCGCCACGTGGATGCATTGCTTTTGGGGTACGGTTTGTGCGGCAGCGCCCTGGAAGACCCGGAGGAACTGCTCGACGTAGAGGTGCCGGTCTTTGTCCCCATAGATGGAGATCATCCCGTGGATGACTGTGTGGGGCTGATCCTCGGAGGACGGGATCGTTACTATGCTGAACAATGCCAGGTTCCTGGAACGTTTTTTATGACACCGGGATGGAGCCGCCATTGGAAAAGGCTCTTTGGTCAGAATTTCGGCGACGTGGAACGGGAGGCGGCAAAAAGGTTGTTTGCCCATTACGAGCGAACCCTTTTGATTATGACGCCCGTCATGCCACAAGACGAAATGAAACAGCGTGCGCATGCTTTTAGTCGACTGTTGGGCCTTCGTGTCCAAGAGCGCGAAGGGACACTGGATATTTTGAGTCAAGCCTTGCAAACCGCTAAAGCGTTTCTGGAGAGAAAAGCGATAAAAACCGGGATAAACGGATCATGAAACTGTCGAAACAGGAGCTGGCATCGCTCCAATGTATTTATGAAGGTGCAAATTCCATTATGTACCGTCAAGACACTAGTGCGTATGGGGTACCGGTCATTGTCAAGCTTTCAAAGCACGTCTTGCCGACACCACGGCAGATTGTCCAGTTTGCCAACGAGTATGCATTGACCAGAGACCTCGACCTTCCCGGGATTCGCAAGGCCTACGAAACAGGGACGATTGATGATCGGCCGGCTCTGATATTGGGCTATGTCGAAGGAGAAACCGTCGAGCAGGCATTTGTTGCACAGCGTAAAAGCCTGGCCGATGTGCTCACCATAGCCACCGCCGTCGCACAGGTGCTGGGCGCGGTTCATCGTCACAACATCATCCACAGGAATATCAACAGTCACCATATTCTCGTTAATCTCGAGGGGCAGACGGCGACCATGATCGATTTTGGCCTTGCTTCACGGGTCGATCTCAAGAGGCGCCATCTGGGGATCCCGGAAGTGGTGGAGGGCACACTGGCCTACATTTCTCCCGAACAGACCGGCCGGATGAATCGCTCTGTTGATCACCGCACCGACCTCTACTCCCTGGGTGTGGTCCTGTATGAAATGCTTGCCGGGAGATTGCCGTTTGACGCGACGGATGCGTCGGAACTGGTTCACTGCCACATTGCCAGATGCCCTGCGCCCGTGTGTGAGGTCAATGTGAACATTCCGGAGGTCGTATCGGACATCGTGATGAAATTGATGGCGAAAAACGCCGAGGACCGCTATCAATCTGCGTTTGGCCTCGCGGCGGATCTGGTGAACTGCCTGCATCAGCTGGAAGAAACGGGCACCGTCCAGGGCTTTGAATTGGCCGGAGAGGATTTTTTAGAGAGACTTGAAATCCCGCAAAAGCTGTATGGCAGAGAGCAGGAAATTCAAACCCTCATTCAGGCGTTTGAGCGGGTGACCAGGGGGGCTAGCGAAATCGTGCTGGTATCGGGCCCTGCCGGTGCGGGTAAATCCTTGATGGTCCATGAGCTGGACCGCTTTGTTGCCGAAAAGGGGGGCTGTTTTGTATCAGGAAACTGTGACCAGTATCGGCGCAATATCCCGTATGATGCCCCGATTCGGGCGTTTGACGAGTTGGTGAATGTGCTGCTGACCGAAGGCACAAACCCGTTGGCCCAATGGAAAGCCAAGATCCTGGAGGCGATTGGGGACAACGGCCGCGTGTTGATCGATGTGATACCGAGCCTGGAATGGATCATCGGCCGGCAGCCGCCTGTTCAGAAATTGAGCCCTGCTCAATCACAACAACGCTTTTTTAGTGTTTCCCGGGACTTCGTCCAGATCATTGCTCAAAAAGCGCATCCACTGGTTTTCTTCTTTGATGACTTACAATGGATGGATGTCACGTCATTGGATTTCTTGAATCTTCTGATGACCGATAAAAATAATCACCATTTGTTATTCATCGGCGCATATCGGGATGATCAAGTCGGGGCATCTTATCCGTTGATGCAGATGGTTACAGACATGGAGCAGAACGCGCTTGTGATCAACACGCTTCGTTTGGAGGATCTCTCTTGTGACGCAGTGAACCTTTTGCTCTCGGACACCTTGCGGTGTGAACCATTTGAGGCGCGGTCATTGGCGGATCTTGTGTATGAAAAAACGGGAGGGAACGCCTTTTTTGCCACTGAATTTGTGCAATCCTTGTATGAGGAAGGTTTGCTGACCTTTTGTTATGAGACGCGGCGATGGGAATGGGATATCACACGCATACGAGACAAGGCCGTTTCAGACGACGTGGCTACGCTAATGACCCACAAGATCGAAACACTGCCGGAGACCACGCGAAAGATGCTGATGCTGGCCGCGTGTATCGGGAACACATTTACGATGAAAACATTGGCCGCCGTTGCGGCGCAACCGGTCAAAACGGCATTTGACCATCTCTGGCAGGCTGTTGAAGAGAAGTTGGTTCTGCCGCTGGATGACAACTATAAGGTCATGCTGGCATGGGCGGATGGGCAGTCACCGGCAATGGATTGCCGGTTTGAGTTTGCCCACAGCCGGGTCCGGCAAGCCGCTTATTCCCTGATGCCCACGCGGGATAAGCGATCGGTTCATCTGGCGATTGGGAGATTGCACCTTCAGGAGACGGAAGGGGTCGCGTTGGAAGAGCATGTCTTTGACATTGTGGATCACTTGAACGAGGGATTCAAGTTCATTCAGGATGAGCAGGAGAAGCTCCGGTTGGCAGAATTGAACCTCATCGCCGGGCGCAAAGCCAAAAATGGGGCGGCCTATCAGGCGGCCATCTGGTATCTGAGCATGGGGGTCGGGTTGCTGCCACCCGATAAATGGGAACGTTATTATGAGTTGACGCGCGACCTGTATACAGAATCCGTGGAAGCGGAGTATTTGAGCGCCAACTTTGAACGGGCGAAACTGCTGTCCGAGGAAGCTTTACAGCAGGCCAGAGATATCAGAGACCAGATCAGGGTGTACAAACTCCAAATTCTGTTCAACAGAGCTCAAAACCAGAACGTAGAGGTAACCCAAGCCGCGCTGGCCGCTCTGGAGACATTGGGCGTCTTGTCGCCAACGGAATTGACTTACCGGCCTCTTTCGCCGGCCGAGACACCCGCCGTGCTGGATACGGCAACCGTCATCAAAGCGTCCCACATGCTCTCCCAGGAAATCCGTTTGGAACAATTGTTGGACAAAATGATACATATCGTCATCGAGAATGCCGGCGCAGAAAAGGGCGTTTTGATGGAGAACAAGAACGGCAGGCCGGTCATCCAGGCCATCGGCCAGGTTGGGCAGCAACGGGTTAAAACGATGCAGGCAACGCCGGTTGAAGAGAGCGGAGAAGTGCCGCTTTCAGTCGTGAATTACGTGGTCCGAACGCAAACGCCCGTTGTGTTGGGTGACGCCTCTCGCGATAGCACCTATGCTGCGGATCGATACATTGCCGAACATCAGATCAGGTCTTTGCTATGTTTGCCCATTGTCCACCAGGCCAAGCTCTCGGGATTGTTGTATTTGGAAAACAACCTGGCCACAAACGTCTTTACGCCGGATCGGTTGGAACTATTGAAGACCTTGTCTTCGCAAGCGGCCATTTCGATGCAGAATGCCAATCTTTATGCCAGCCTGGAGGAAAATATCCAAGAGCTCAAGCAGGCAGAACAGGCGCTCAAGGACTCGCAGCGGCGGCTGGCCGATATTATCAGCTTCCTTCCGGATGCAACCTTTGCCGTCGATCCGGATGGATGCGTCATCCTCTGGAACCGGGCCGCAGAAGAGTTTACCGGTGTTCCGGCCGGCGATATACTGGGTAAAGGGGATTACGAATATGCCATCCCCTTCTATGGCGAGAGACGCCCTATATTGATAGACTTGCTATTCAAACCCGCGCCGGAAATCGAACGCTTTTATCCGCGTCTCAAACGAGAGGGCGAAATGATTTTCGGAGAATCGTACACGCAAAGCGCCCGGCGTGGCGAGGTGTATTTGAAGGGTGTTGCCGCCCCCCTGTATGACTCGCAAGGAAACGTCATCGGGGCGATAGAGACCATCCACGACATCACCGAACGCAAGACGGCCGAGGAGGCGCTCCGCCAGCTCAATATAGAGCTCGACCAACGGGTCCTGGATCGCACGGCGCAATTGGAAGCGGCCAACAAGGAACTGGAGGCCTTTGCCTACTCGGTGTCCCATGACCTTCGGGCCCCGCTGCGCCATATCGACGGTTTTCTGGAACTGCTTCAAAAGAAAGCCGGGGCGGTTCAGGACGAACAGAGCCAACACTACATGGACACCATTTCCGATGCCGCCAAAAAAATGGGCCTGTTGATCGATGATCTGCTCTCCTTTTCCCGGATGGGACGCCAGGCGATGGCATTCCAACAGGTGGACCTGCAGAACCTGGTGCGCGAGGTCATACGGGAACTCGAGCCGGATACCGCCGGCAGGAACATCGCGTGGCGCATCGAAAAACTCCCTGTCGTCTACGGCGATGCCGCCATGCTGCGAATGGTGTTGGCCAACCTGGTCGCCAATGCTCTGAAATTCACGCGGCCCCGGCAAGAGGCCCAAATTGAAATCGGATCTCTGGCCGGCCGGCCTGCAGAAGCCGTTATTTATGTGCGCGACAACGGTGTGGGGTTTGAGATGGCCTATGTGGACAAGCTGTTCGGCGTATTCCAGCGCCTGCACCGCTCCGATGAATTCGAGGGCACGGGCATCGGACTGGCCAATGTGCGCCGCATCATAGCCCGGCACGGCGGCCGCACCTGGGCGGAAGGAGCGCTCGACCAAGGCGCGGCCTTTTTCTTTTCACTGCCCTATAGAGCACAAAGTTGGGAAAATGAAGAACCTCAGGTTCGTTGAACTTTCATGCGATTACACATATTCGCTATTGCCACCCATCGATCATTGGAGCGATTGTTCTGTTCATCGGTGTGTATATGCCAATTATTAGCATACCAATAGCTGGAGGTTTGAACTCTATTCAACATGCAAAAATTGAGGGAACGATCATTCTGATTTTTGTCGGAATTTCACTACTTAGGGGGCATATATGAACTTCAGAGCAAAATTTCTATCAATTCTTCTTTTGTGGCTCTTTGTACCGTCAATCAAATGGGCTTTGTCAAGCGAAAAAGAGTTAAATAGGCCTCCCAACATAAATATCCCGGAAACCGTGTCAACCAAAGAAATCGTTTTACAGTTAGGCCATAACGATTTCATCAACGCAGCATCGTTCAGTCCAGACGGGACCACTATTGTATCGGCAAGCAATGACAAAACCTTGCGCTTGTGGGATGTCGCATCGGGCAAACTGCTGAGAACGCTATCCGGTCATGAATCTTGGGTCATCTCTGCATCTTTTAGCCCAGACGGG